>CALEXZ010000075.1 GCA_937926195.1 uncultured Actinomyces sp. | reverse complement strand
TGTCTTCCTCCGAGAAGGTCCGATGAGGTGGAGATGTTCCCCAACCGGACATGGGAACGGTCTTGCAGCGCATCAGTCAGCCGCGAGGCGAAAGACAACGCTGCATGAAGGACGCCACGGAGGCATGCATCGTCACACCCCAGGAGTGTGGCATGTGCCACATGGTCGAGGGGTTGGTCTGCGGGGCGGCGCTGAGCTCGGGCACGTATTCGTGTCACACCCCCGGGTCATCCTCGTGCCATGACCTCCTCCGCTCTCATCCTCCTCGTCCTGCTCGTCGGTCTCGCCGTGGGCGGCGCGCTCGGCTACGCCCTGGCGGTGGCCCGCTCGACCGCGGCCCGGGCCGGGGGCCGTGACGAGGCCGCGAGCGCCCGCACGGACGCCGCCCAGTGGCGGGCACGTGCCGAGGAGCTGGAGCACCGGGCGGTGCTGGCGGAGGAGCGCGCGGAGCGTGACGGCTCCATCCTGCGGGCGCTGGCGCCGGTGCGCGCACAGCTGGAGCAGGTGGGCTCCCGCGTCGAGCTCATGGAGCGTGAGCGCGCCGCCCAGCACGCCACGCTCTCGGAGCAGCTGCGTGCCGCCGCCCTGGCGGAGGAGGGGCTGCGTCGGGCGACGACGGCGCTGACGGGCGCCCTACGCTCGCGCTCGAGTCGCGGCATGTGGGGTGAGGTGGAGCTGGCGCGCGTGCTGGAGGCCTCGGGGATGCTGGCGCACGTGGACTTCTCCGAGCAGCGCTCGGTCGCCTCGGTGCTCGCCTCCCGCCCGGGCGGGCGCGGGCGCGCCTCCGGGGCTGGCGCTGGGGAGGGCACGGGGGCCGGGGCAGGTGCGGGCTCGGGCACCGGGTCCGGCTCCGGGGCGGGCTCGCGTCCCGACGTCGTCATCCACCTTCCGGGGGACGGCTTCCTCGCCCTGGACGCCAAGGCCCCCATGGACTCCTACCTGCGGGCGGCGGGCCTGGGCGAGTCTGACGACGCTGAGCCGGACGAGGCGGAGCGTCGGCGCCTGCTCACGGCCCACGCGGCCGCGCTGCGCTCGCACGTGGACGCGCTGGCGGCCCGCCGCTACGACCGGGCCCTGGGGGCCTCGCCCGAGCTCGTCGTCCTGTTCGTCCCGGCGGAGCCGGTGCTGGCGGCGGCCCTGGCGGCGGACCCGGCGCTCATGGAATACGCCCTGGGCAAGGGCGTGGCGCTGACCTGCCCCGCCTCCCTGCTGGCGCTGCTGCGCACCTGTGCGGCCGCCTGGGCGCGCACGGCCGTCAACGAGGACGCCCGCGAGCTGCTGGATCTTGGGCGCACGCTCTACGAGCGCCTGGGGACGGTCGCCGGGCACCTGGATACGCTGGGGGCGAGCCTCACGCGCTCGGTCGCCTCCTACAACCGCACGGTCGCCTCCCTGGAGTCGCGGCTCCTGGTGACCGCCCGCAGCCTCGACTCCCTGGCCGCCGACCTGCCCAGTCCCCGGCAGGTCTCCCCCGACGACGCGCAGGTCCGCGCGCTCACCGCCCCCGAGCTCACGCGTGAGCAGGAGCGCCCCAGCGAACGGGAACGGCTCGCTGACGTGGCACAGTGACCCCGTGACCACGCAGCCCTCGCCGAGCCTCGCATCCCAGCGCGCGGACGCCCAGCGCGCCAACCCGGCCACCGTCCAGGAGCCCGCCCGGCTCGCCCGCGACACCACCCCCGAGAACCCGTGGCCCCTGGCGCTGCTGTCCTCCAAGATCGAGGGGTACATCGCCCGCATGACCGAGGTGTGGGTCGAGGCACAGGTCGTACAGCTCAACCGCCGCTCCGGCATGTCCTTCCTCACCCTGCGCGACGTCTCTTCCGAGGTCAGCCTGCGCGCCGCCATGTACCGCCGTGACCTGGTCGCCTCCGAGCAGGCCATGGGCACCGAGATCACCGACGGCGTGCGCGTGGTCGCCCATGGGCGCCCCACCTTCTGGACCCGCGGCGGCTCCCTCCAGCTCCAGCTCGATGACCTGCGCGCCGTCGGCACCGGGGACCTGCTCGCCCGTATCGAGCAGCTGCGCCGCACGCTCGCCGCCGAGGGCCTGCTCGCACCCGAGCGCAAGCGCCCCCTGCCCTTCCTGCCCCGCACGGTCGGCCTCGTGTGCGGCCGCGACGCCAAGGCCAAGGACGACGTCATCGTCAACGCCCGGCTGCGCTGGCCCGGGCTGCCCTTCCAGGTCCGTGAGGTCGCCGTCCAGGGCGTGCACGCCGTCAGCCAGGTGACCGCCGCGATCAAGGAGCTCGACTCAGACCCCATGGTCGACGTCATCGTCGTCGCCCGCGGCGGCGGCTCCGTCGAGGACCTCCTTCCCTTCTCCGACGAGGGTCTCGTGCGCGCGGCCGCCGCCTGCCGCACGCCGCTCGTCTCAGCCATCGGCCACGAGACGGACCGCCCCCTGCTCGACGACGTCGCCGACTACCGGGCCTCCACCCCCACCGACGCGGCCCGCCGCATCGTGCCGGACCTGGCCCAGGAGACGGTCGGGCTGGACCAGGCGCGCTCACGCATCCGCTCCGCCCTCACGGCGCGCCTCGACGAGGAGCAGAACCGTCTCGACCGCATCCGCGAGCGCCCCGTCATGGCAGACCCCACGCTCATCGTCCGCGACCAGGAGGCCGAGCTCGAGCGCACCCGCGACCGGATGCGTCGCGCCCTGGGGGCCGCCGTCGACCTGGCGGCCGCGGACCTGCGGGCGCACCGTGCCCAGCTGACGGCTCTGTCCCCGCAGGGGGTGCTCGACCGCGGCTACGCCATCCTGCGCAAGCCGGGCGTCGGTGTCGTCACCAGCGCGCAGGACCTCAAGAAGGGCGACCTCCTGGAGGGCGTCCTCGCCGAAGGGCGCCTCGTCGCCCAGGTCGTGGGCACCACCAAGCCCACCGTCGCCGCCCCCGCCTGAGGCCCCGTCGCTGGCGGCCCGCGCGGCCCCCTCCCGCAAGGACCCCTCCCCCACGGCACCGAATAACGGCACCGAGAAACGGCACTAAGACCTGCGACAGTGCCACTGCCGCCCTGCCGAGGCGCGCCCCGCTCACCCGCGGGGAGGTGCCACAGAACCGCCGTCGACGACCCTCCCAAGGATCCGCTCACAACGCACCGGGACCCGCCCCGGGGCCTGTACCCCCCGTGCCTCCAGCTGCTCGTAGAGCCTCTCGACCGCCCAGGCGGCCATCTCCGCGTGCGGCAGCGCCACCGACGTCAGGCGCGGGGTGAGGGAGCGGTCGATCAGCCCCATGGCGTCGAAGCCGACGACCGACAGGTCCTCGGGGATGCGCAGTCCCAGCCCGACCGCGGCGAAGTACACACCGATGGCCATGACGTCAGAGAAGCAGAACACGCCGGTGGGCCGGTCAGGGCCGGACAGCAGCAGCATCGCCTGCTCCCGGGCGGAGGCAGCGTCCGGTGCGCACTCACGTACCACCGGATCGACCCGCGCCTCGCGGCAGCGGGCGGTGAAACCCGCCCGGCGCCCGCGCGAGGCAGGAATGTCGTCATGGTTACCGATCATGGCGAGCCGACGGTGGCCGGCGGCCAGCAGCACCTCGGCGGCGCTGCGCCCGCCCGCCTCCTCGTCCGGCACCACCCAGGAGTAGCCGGGCTCCCGGGTGAAGGCGTTGACCAGGATGGTCGGCAGACCCCGCATCGCCGCGGGCACCGTCAGCTCCTGGTGGTAGAAGGCGCCAAGGATGATGCCGTCGACCCTGTGGTCGCGCAGGTGACGGATGACGTTGTCGCCGTCGTCACCTGTGTCCGCGACGATGAGCATGCCCCCGTGGCGGCGGGCCTCGTCCTGCGCGCCGCGGACGAGCCCGCCCAGGAACTCGGTGGTGACCAGGTCGCGGCCCACGAGGGCGATCGTGTCCGTCCGGCTCGTGCGCAGTGCCCGGGCGGAGGGGTTGGCGCGGTAGCCCAGACGCTCGGCGACGGCACGGACGTGGACGCGGGTCGCCTCGGCGACACGCGAGCCCTCGGGCTTGTTGAGCGCCTGGGAGACGGTCGTCACCGACACCCCGGCCTCCCGCGCCACGTCCTTGATCGTCACCCGCGCCATCTCAGGGCTCCAGACGTCCGTCGGTGTAGGCGTCCTCCATGTGCCAGGCGCTCAGCACCGCACCCTCCAGCCCCGGGGCGTCGACGACGACGAGCGCGTCGTCCGGCTCCGCCCCCACGCGAGCGGACAGGGGCTGCCCGTTGACGAAGACCTCCAGGCTGGAGCGGTCGAGCAGCACACGCAGCTCCACCTCACCGTCGGCGCCAAGCGGCACAGGCCCCTCAAGAAGCCGTGTCTCCTCCCCCTGCCAGGGGGAGCCCGCCGGGGCGGAGGCGGAGCGGTCGACGCTGAGCCAGCCGGTCCACGCGTCCTGTCCCCGCTCGCCGGCCGCCCCGCGCCTGCGCAGGCTCACGCGTGTGCGGCGCTCACCCTCGGCGTCGGCCAGGACGTCGACGGTGACCTCGCCCTGCGCCAGGCGCCCGCTCAGGACGAGGTCGACACTGCGCGAGGCGAAGCTGGCGGTGCGGGCACCCTCCCCCTCGGCCTGCACGAGCCGGGTGCCGCGCAGGGCCTCGATCTCAGCCACCGGAGCGAACCGGGGGGTGCCGTCCACGGCGAGGGACATCGTGCGCGGCACGCTCAGGGACCCGGCCCACCCGGCGGCGATGCGCTGGTCGTGGTCCCTGTTGGGCTGCATCCAGCCGATGACGACGCGCCGGCCGTCAGGCAGGAGCACGGACTGTGGGGCGTAGAAGTAGTTCTCACCCAGGTCGCTGCGCCCGACGTCGTCGACCCGCATACGGGTGCCGGCGCGCTCGCCGGTCATCCACATCGTGCGCATCGTCGCCTCCTCGTGCCACGCCGAGACCGTCAGGAGGTCACGCTCACCTCCCTCCCCGGAGAGGGTGCACAGCTCGGGGCACTCCCACACGGTACCGGTCGCGCTGACGTCCCCGTCACCGAAGGCGAGCGGCCCCTCGTAGGTCCAGGTGCGCAGGTCCTCGCTGGAGAAGCACAGGGCCGCCCCGGCCTGGGCCCCGTCACGCCCCTGCCCGGGCAGGCCCGAGCCCATGACCTGGTACCAGCGCCCGTTCTCACGCCACACGCTGTGGTCGCGCATGACGGGCAGGTCGAGGCCGACCGAGTGGCGCGCGGTGTCGATGACCGGGTTGGTCTCCGTCTCCTTGACCCAGCGGGTCAGCCACGGGTCGCCGGGCTCGGCGACGGCGAGGCAGGCGGTCTGGGTGGGCCGGTCGGCCTGCCCCGAGTAGACCATCGTCGGCACCCGGCTGCCGTCGGGACGCAGGTCGTCGACGACGACGCCCGACCAGCACCCCCCGGCATCGGGTCCTTCGGGGCCCGGGGTCAGGGCGACAGGCAGGTCCCGCCAGTGCACGAGGTCGGTGGAGACCTGGTGACCCCACTCGATGAGATCGTGGACAGGCGCGTGGGAGTTGTGCTGGTAGAACAGGTGGATGACCGGCTCGCCGTCGGGACCTGGGTGGACCGACAGGCCGTTGGGGTCGTTGAGCCACCCCCACGGCGGCGTCACGTGCCAGCGAGGACGGGACGGGTCCGCCTGAGCACGCTGCCGCTGGAGGGCGGGATCGACCTCGACCCGGTGAGCCGGCGTCGTGGGCCACACGGCGGTGGTCTGCGTCGAGGTGCTCATGAGCGTGCGTCCAGCTCCTTGTAGTAGCGGTCCAGGGCAGCCTGGTAGATCTCCATGAGCCGCTCCAGGCCCGTCGAGCGCAGGTCCTCGAGGTAGCCCTCCCAGCCAGCGTCGATACCTCCGCTGACGACCCAGGTCGCGAAACGCTGCTTGACCAGGCTCGTGATGTCCGCGTCGATGAGAGACAGGTCGTCCAGCTCGGCGTTGGTGAAGGTCACCGGAGGGAAGGCGTCGTTGGCAGCCCAAGGAGCATACTCGGCGGCGACCTGCTCCTGACGCAAGGCAGCGCGCGGCTCAGGCAGGACCACGGTGAGGAAGTCCTCAGCCGTCGTCGCCTTCGGGCCGCCCGGGGCGACCTTCTGGCGACGCTCACCGGCGGACTCACCCTCGGCGACCGGCAGCTGGTCGAGCATGCCGTCGTCGTTGTACTGCAAGGTGACACCGATGGGGCCCCAGGCGTTCTGGGCGGACATCACCGGGTCGTACATACGGTCCACCCAGCGCATGACGGCGGCCTGGTAGCGGCACATGCGGGTCATGGCGAAGGCCCCGCGGGAGATCTCCTGGTTGTTGGACACCGACGCGCGGCGCACGCCGTCGGCACCGGCCAGGACCGGGCACAGGGCGTAGTGGCCCTCGCGCTCCTCCCCGACGAACTCGGTGGCCTCCCACCAGAAGAACGCGCCGAGCGACTCCTGCTCGGTCTTGCCCTTGGCGAGGTAGGCGGTGTCGTCCTGGGAGAAGGACTCGATATCGACCAGTCCCTCCTGGTACCAGCCGGACAGTGCCTTGACCCCCGCCTTCCACTGCTCGGAGCTCGCCGTGAAGACGACCTTGCGGTCAATGACGATGCGGTGGTCGTTGTTGTCCGCCTGACCACCGTAGGCCGTGATGAGGTCCCAGGGGTTGGCGCAGAAGGAGCCGGGGATGAAGGACAGCGGGATG
>CALEXZ010000074.1 GCA_937926195.1 uncultured Actinomyces sp. | reverse complement strand
CTGCTCCGGTGCCGTTCCGGCCTGTGTCGGTGGCGTCTGCGTCTGAGCCGCCGACGCTGCCGTCTGGTCGGATGTCGATCCGGCCCGTTCCTGCGGCGCCTTCGTCCGGTACGCCGTCGTCTCCGCCTGCGCCGCCGTCGATCCGGCCCGTGTCAGCGGCGTCTGCGCCCAGCACGCCGACGCCCCCGCCTTCTCGGGCGTCGATCCGGCCTGTGTCGGTGGCGTCTGCGTCCGGTACGCCGTCGTCTCCGCTTTCTCGGGCGTCGTTCCGGCCTGTGTCGGTGGCGTCTGCGTCTGAGCCGCCGACGCTGTCGTCTGGTCGGATGTCGATTCGGCCCGTCTCTGCGGCGCCTTCGTCCGGTACGCCCTCGTCTCCGCCTGCCCCGGCGTCGATCCGGCCCAGTTCTGGGACGACCCCGCCTGGCGCGGGATCGGTTCCCTCCGATCCGGGAACGGTCGCGCTCAGCCGGGCAGGCTCCGCGTCTCGTGAGGGCGAGACAAGGATGGGGGCGCGGCGGCGGCGACGCGGCGGCCGCCACCGGTTGTGACTCTCCTGTCTGGGGCACACTGACCTCATGCGCATCTACCTTCCGGCGACCGCCGCCGACCTGTCCGCCCCCGAGATCTCCGTGCGCCTGGCACATGCCGCCACGAGGGCCCTGTCTGAGGCCCTGCCCGAGGAGGACGAGGAGGGCCTGGAGGTCTCCGCGAGCCTGTGCGCTGCGGACTCCTCACTCATGCGCCTGGCGGAGCCTGGCAACGAAGAGGTTGCCAGCCGACGTGTGGTCATCGCCGCGGACGTGGACGCCGAGGCGCTGCGCGAGTGCGAGGTCGATGATGAGGTGCTGCCCGGGACGGTGGAGCTCCTGGCCCCGGTGTCCTGGGACGACGTCGCGGCTCTGCTCGTGGACGAGCCTGAGGCCGAGCCGGACGTCGCGGCGGCACGCACGGGCGAGGAGGAGGCCTTCGAGCGGGCCGCGGAGGCGGACCTGCTGTGGTACGACGCCTGTGAGCGACAGGCTGTGGCGGCCGAGATCGGCTGAGCGGGCGCGCCTGGGCGGCGAGTCGCAGACGTGCGAGACCCTCGGTCTGTACGGTGCCGTCGGGCGACGGACATCATCCGGCGCGGACGGCGAGCGTGGATCCGACGGCGGTGCGGCGCACCTCGATGCGGTCGGGGACCTGCCGCTTGAGCTCCTCGACGTGGGAGACGATGCCGACGGTCCTACCTCCTGCCTGCAGGCGCGAGAGCACCGTCATGACCTTGTCGAGGGCTTCGGGGTCGAGGGAGCCGAAGCCCTCGTCGATGAACAGCGTCTCCAGGGCGATGCCGCCCGCCTCCGCGGTGACGACGTCGGCGAGGGCGAGAGCGAGGGACAGGGAGACGTAAAAGCTCTCCCCGCCGGACAGGGTCCTCGGGTCGCGCTCGCCGCCGCTGGCACGGTGGTCGACGACGGCGAGCCCGAGCCCGCGGTCCTTGCGGCGGGCAGAACCTGCCTCCTCGGTGGTGCGCGTGAGCTCGAAGCGGCCGTCGGACATCTCGGCCAGCCGCTGGTTGGCGAAGGCCAGGACCTCCCGGAAGCGCTCGACGAGGACCCAGGTCGCCAGGGGGGTGCCGTGGTCGTTCGTCCCGGTGACGAGGCCGGCCACACGCAGCAGAGCCTCCTGGTGCGCGTTCATGTGCGCGAGGGCCGCGGCCGCGTCGCGCACGCCCTGCGCAGCGGCCTCGACGCTGAGGTGGGCGCTGCGTGCCTGCTCGGCGGCCCGCACGGCCGCGGTGTACTCCTCGTCGGCGAGGGCGTGGGCGGCCTCCGCGGCCGGAACGTCCGCGCTCTCCTCGCCGGTGAGGGCGGCGATCGCCTCCTCAGCGAGCCCCTGGCGCACCCGCTCGCGGCTGGCGGCCACCGTGGTCACCTGTGAGCGCAGCGCCTCAAGCTCGTCGGCGGGCAGGGCGGCGGCACGTGCCGAGGCCAGGCAGCTGAAGCCTGCGTCGCTCAGGGCAGCGGCGAGGTCACTGGCGGCCTGTACGGTGCCGCTCAGGGCATCCAGGGCGCTGCGCACGGCGTGCGCAGCAGCGGCGAGGGCGTCGGCGTGCTCGGTCATGGCCGTCATACGGGCCTTGACGGTGCTCGCGGTGCCGCGCGCCCGGGCCAGGCGCTCGTCCTCGGCGTCCAGCTGCTGCGCCGTGTCCGTCAGCCGTGCGGCCCGGGCGTCGGCGGTCGCCCGGCGGGCGGCGAGCGCCTCGGTGAGTACAGCGGTCTGCTGAGCGAAGCCCTCGACGGCCTCGCTCAGGCTCTCGACGGGCTCGGCCTCGGCCCGGCGGCGGGCAAGAGCGGCCTCAGCCTGCTCCAGGGCCGTGGCTGCGGCGGTGACGTCGAGACCACCGGCCTCCTGCTCGGCTCGGGCACGTTGCTGGAGCAGGTCCTGCTTCTCAGCGGCTCGGCGGGTCAGCGTGTCAGCGGCCTGCCTCTCGGCGCGCTCGACTGCCTCGACGTCGGCGCGTGTGACGGTGCCCTCCTCCCGCTCGGCGGGGCAGGGGTGCTCGACGGAGCCGCACACGGGGCAGGGCTCACCGTCCTGGAGCTCGGCGGCGAGACTGCCGGCGGTGACAGCGATCCAGGCGCGGCGACAGGCATGGAGGGTCCCAGCCTCCCGCTCGGCAGCCTCCCGCGCGGCGGTGAGGGCCTCCTCGGCGCTGGCGAGCCGCGCATCAAGCGAGACGGCACGCAGGGCGGCCTCGTGCCGGGAGCGGGCGGCGTCGTGGTCGGCGTCGAGCGCCGGCAGGGCCTGCTCGGCCCTCCGGGCGGCGTCGAGGGCGTCCTTGAGCTCGTCGTAGCGGGCGGGACGCTGCTCGAGCGCCGCCTGATCCTGGGCGATCGCGTCGAGCTCGGCGGCGTGGGCCGCGCGCTCCTCCGCGAGAGCCGTGCGACGTGAGGCAAGGGTGGCCTCGGACTCGACGAGTGCGTGCAGCCCGCCTGCGTCGAGCCTGACCTCGTCGGCCCTGGCGCCCAGAGCCTCGGCGTCGGCTCGGGCGGCGGCTGCCAGGCTGGCGAGGTCCTGAGAGGACAGGGTGCTGGCCCCGGAGCCCCGGGCGGCGTCTGCGGTGTCGAGGAGAGCGGGTCGCAGCGTCTCCAGGGAGCGCGCCCCGGACAGTGGCGTGCCGCTCTCCTCGGGCAGGCGGCCGAGCACGGCCGTGAGCCCGTCGAGCGCGGTCAGGGCGGCACGCGCCTGACGCTGCGCGGCCTGAGCGGGAGAGCTCGTGCGAGCGGCCCTCTCCGCCCGGCTGAGACGGGCCCCGGCAGCGTCGTCGGCCTCGGCGGACTCCTCCAGCTGCTTCTGCTCGGCCAGGAGCCCGGCCCGCCTGGCGATGAGCGCGGCGCGCTCACGGACCTGCTGGAGTGCGCGGGCGGCCTCGTCGCGGCGCTCGGCAGCCTGCGCCTGGGCGGCCTCGCGCTCGCTCACTCCCGCCTGCGAGACGGCGAGAGCCTCGTCGAGGGGCTCGGCAACGGCCTCCTCGTTGGGGGCGAGCGCACTGACGGCGACCTCAAGCCTCTCCGCCCGGCTGTCCGTGCCCGGCGCTGACGACCCCTCGGACGTCTCCTCGGGCAGCAGCGGGACGAGCGACCTGACGGAGGCCATGAGGTCCTTGCGCGCGGACTCGGTCTGGCTTCGGGCACTGCGTGAGCGCTCGGCGAGCTCGTCCTGGATGCGGTCGTAGATGCCGGTGCCGAACACGTCACGCAGCAGCTCGCGGCGCTCCTGGGAGGAGGCGCGCAGGAAGCGGGCGAACTTGCCCTGCGGCAGCACGACCGTCTGGGTCATCTGCTCCCGGTTGAGTCCCACGATCCGTGTGATCTCGGGACCGACCTCGCGGGGGCCGACGGCGATCGGCTCGTCGGCGGGCTCATAGGTGCCGTCCTCGTCCGGCTCGGTCAGCCGCCACAGGTGCGCGGTCGCGTTCTGGGTGGTTGTTCCTGTGCCGCGCTTCTTGGGCCGCTCGTACTCGGGCGTGCGACGCACCTTGAACAGCCCGGCGCTGGTGGAGAACACGAGCTCGACGACGCTCTCCTGCCCGGCGGCGGCGTGACGCGAGCGGATGCGCTCCTTGGAGGAGTCGGCGGAGTCGGCGACCTCGCCGTACAGGGCGAAGACGATGGCGTCGATGATCGTCGTCTTGCCCGAGCCGGTCGGCCCGCTGAGGAGGAAGCGCCCGGAGGCGACGAAGGAGTCGAAGTCGATGACCTCGGTGCCCGGGAACGGGCCGACGGCGCTCATCGTCAGACGGTGGATACGCATCACAGGCTCCTGTCAGCGGCGAGAGCGGCCTCGTAAGCCTCACGCAGGACGCGCGACTCGTCCTCGCTGGGCCGACGCCCACCGACCGCGGCCAGGAACTGGTCGCCGACCTCAACCGGGTCCGCCCGCCGTGTGACCACCACCCGCTCACGTGGCTGCTGCGTGGGCAGGACCCGGCTCAGGGTGAGGATGTGCGGGAAGCGCTGCTTGAGGCGGGCCATCGCGTCCACCGTGTGCGCCCCGGTGAGCTCGACGCGCAGCCAGGCGTCGGTGAGCGCGTCGTAGCGGGGAGAGAGGAGCTCGTCCAGCGTGCCGCGCACCGTCGCGATCCGGTGAGGGGCGGGCGCGTCGATGAGCACGGTGCTGCCCACGCCGTCGGTGCCGAGCTCGATGAGGACCGAGGACTTGGCGAAGGGGGCCTCGGAGAAGGAGAAGGGAAGGGGAGAGCCCGAGTAGCGCAGGACGGGCAGCGCCCGCCCCGCGGCCGCAGCCTCCTGGCGCACGGAGGCGGGCAGGTTGACGGCCTGGGGACGGTGCAGGTGGCCGAGGGCGACGTAGTCGACGCCGCCGGACCGGGCAGCCAGGCAGGAGCCTCCCAGGGTCGCGAAGACCTGGGAGGGGACGAGGTCCACCCCACCGACCCTGATGTCGCGCTCGGACTCCGTCGTCTGCGGCCCGTCCTCGCCGTCGGAGGGCCCGCCGTCCCCCGTGCCCGCGGGGGAGACGAAGGCGTGGGCCATGACGATGGCGGGTGCGCGCACCGACGTGGCTGCACGCCGCGCCGCCAGGTCGCTGGCGACGAGCCGCAGAGCGCCGCAGACGACGGCCTCGTGCGAGCGTGCCACCCGCGGCAGCCCCGCCGTCCCCTCATCCCCCTCCTGCGCGGACACCTCGCCCTGCTCGCCCAGGCGCTCGGCGAGCAGGCGCGGCAGGTGTGCGCGTGCCGTGTCCGGGTCGAGGTACGGCAGGGCGTAGACGAGGGCCCCGGCAGCGCCGTCGGCATCCGGAAGCACCACGGCGCGGTCGACGGCGTCGGTGCGCGCCTGGATGACGAGGCCCTCGCGCAGCAGCCCGGAGGCGAATCCCAGGCGCCGGGCGGAGTCGTGGTTGCCGGGGGTGAGCACGACGCGCGTGCGCTCGCTCAGGCGCCGCAGCGTCTCGTCGAGCAGACGCACCGAGTCCGTGGGCGGAACGGCGCGGTCGTACACGTCCCCGGACACGAGGACGGCGTCGACGCGCTCTGAGCGCACGAGCTCGACCAGGTGGTCCATGAAGGCGGCGTGCGCCTCCTCCAGCGGGAGGCCGTGAAAGGTCCGTCCCAGGTGCCAGTCGGAGGTGTGCAGGATGCGCATGGGACGACCCTCTCACGGGGCACCGACACGAATAACGGCGCGAGTTAGGACACGCTCCCGACCGCCCGGTCCCCGTCCTCAGGCCGCCACGAGGCCGGAGGCGACGAGCGCGATGATGACCGCGCCCAGGCCCACGCGGTAGACGAGGAAGCCCGTGAACCGGTTGGAGGAGACGAACCTCAGCAGCCACGCGATGGTGGCGTAGGCGACGAGGCCCGAGACCACGGTCGCGATGAGCGTGGGCCCCCAGCCGACCGTCGTCGAGATGTGGTCGGCCTCGACCACCGCTTCCAGCAGGCCCGCGGCCACGAGCGCCGGGATCCCCATGAAGAACGACAGCCGCGTGGACGTTACCCGGTCGAAGCGCAGGAGCAAGCCCGCCGAGATCGTCGCACCCGAGCGGGAGATGCCCGGGAAGACGGGCGCCAGCGCCTGGAAGCAGCCGATGATGAGCGCGTCCGTGATCCGCACCTGGCGCATGCCCTTGCTCAGGTTCGTGCGCCGGTCCGCCAGCCACATCACGGCCGACCACAGGATGAGGGCGCCGGCGATGACCCACAGGGAGCGGGCCGTGACCTCGATGAAGTCCTTGAGCGCCAGGCCGACGACGGCCACCGGCAGCGAGCCGAGGATGATCCCCCAGCCGAGCGTGTAGTCCGGGTCCTGACGGGCCTCGCGTCGCACCAGCCCCGTGAACCAGGCCCGCACGATGCGCACGATGTCGGACCAGAAGTAGACGATGGCGGCCAGGATCGCCCCGATCTGGATGACGGCGGTGAAGGCCGTCATCCCGACCGTGTTGATGTCGTAGCCGAGGAGCTTCTCGACGATGTTGAGGTGCCCGGTGGAGGACACGGGCAGGAACTCGGTGATGCCCTCGACGATGCCGAGGATGACGGCGTGCAGCCAGTTCATGGCGCTCCAGTGCTAGCGCGGACGGGACTGCGGGAAGGCTACCGGCCGCGGCGCACGGCGGTGTGCGCCCACCCCTGTGACACCTCCCTCAGCGTGGGACCCGGGCAGCGTCAGTCGGTCTCGTGGTCGAGCAGCGCCAGGGCCACCTCGTGCAGGAGCGTGTTGGTTGCCAGCGCGTCGGCGCCCCAGGGGCCGGGCTCGCCGGCCAGCGAGGTGAAGGTGCCGCCCGCCTCCGTGACCACCGGGACGAGGGCGCTCATGTCGTACAGCGCGAGCTCGGGCTCGGCGGCGAGGTCGACGGCGCCCTCAGCGAGCAGCATGTAGGACCAGAAGTCGCCGTAGGCGCGCGTGCGCCAGCACGACTGCATGAGCGAGAGCATCCCGCGCAGGCGGCCGCGCTCGGCCCACCCGGACAGGGACGAGTAGGACAGGGAGGCGTCCTCCAGGCTGGCGATGCGCGACACGTGCATCTGCTTGGCGGAGGACAGGGAGCGTCCCGTCCAGGCGCCGCCTCCGGTGACCGCCCACCAGCGTCGGCCCAGTGCGGGTGCGGACACGAGCCCGACGACGACCTGCCCGTCCTCGACGAGGCTGATGAGCGTGGCCCACACGGGCACGCCGCGCACGAAGTTCTTCGTGCCGTCGATGGGGTCGATGACCCACTGGCGCGGGGAGTGCCCGGTGGCGCCGTACTCCTCACCGAGCACGGAGTCGCGCGTGCGGGCGCGTCCGAGGTACGTGCGGATGAGCTGCTCGGCCTCACGGTCCGCGTCCGTGACCGGGGTGAGGTCCGGCTTGGTGTCGACGGTGAAGTCCTGCCGCTCGAAGTGCGCCAGGGTCAGTGGGTCCACCTGGTCCGCGATGGTGTGCGCCAGGTGCAGGTCGTCGCGCCAGCGGCGCTCCGTCGTCGGGGGGACCGGGGTGCTCATGGCCTTGAGGGTAACGGCGGTCACGGTGCGTGCCCGGTTGCCGCACGGAGGGCTGCCTCAGCGCGGCGTCCCGGTGGCGTCCCGGCGCTCGCGTGCGAGCC
Source organism: uncultured Actinomyces sp. (assembly GCA_937926195.1). GTDB lineage: Bacteria > Actinomycetota > Actinomycetes > Actinomycetales > Actinomycetaceae > Actinomyces. Next base: position 14,550 of record CALEXZ010000074.1, on the reverse strand, counting down.
GGTGCTCACTGGCCGGAGCGGCAGCCTGGCTTTCTGTCACTTCAGAAGGTATCTGAATCAACATGCTTATGCCTGAAGAGCCGAACGGTGTTAGATTAGGTTGACTGTAAACTGACATCTGGATTTCGCGGAGAGCTGGTATGCGACCCACAGGACTCGAACGACGCGACCGGCTACGCCAGGACGTCGATGTCATTCTCGCCTCCGAGCGTGACGGTGTCCTGACACTCAGGATGGAGACCTCGGCTGTCGACTTCAAGGAGGAGGCGGGCAGGAGGAACGGTCCCGCTCTTGAGCCGGGTGAGACCGAGAACCCGATGGCTGCCACCAAGCTGGCCGATGAGGTCGCCTGCATGGCCAACTCGCCTGGGGGTGGAGCCCTCATCCTCGGTGTCGAGGACCGCACGGGAGTCGTCCTTGGAACCGAGCTGAACGAGGACTGGTTGCGGCAGCGCATCTACCAGGCGATCGACGTTGCTCCCGACATCGAGGTCAGAGCCGTCGGCGGGCAACGGCTCCTTGTCCTCTACGTTGCCGAGGCGCGAGAGCCGGTCGCCGACACGAGCGGACGACTGCGCTGGCGCGTCGGTGACAGCTGTGCCCCAGTGGACCGCTCCGAGTGGTGGCTGCACCGCGAGCGTTCTCAGGAACGCGACTCCATGGCGGAGCGCTCCGAGCGAACGCTGTCGGACGTGGGTCGGGGAGCGATGTCGCTCATCCGTGCCGATCTCAAGGCAGACACGGAGGAGACGGACGGCGACGTCCTGCGCCGTGTCGCCGCCCTTCGTCCGGACGGCTACCTCACACAGGCGGCCAGGATCGTGCTGACACCCGCACGCGCCGTCCTGATCGACCTCACGGTGCTTGACGTCCCGGGCGGGCAGGTCCTCAACCGGATCGAACCGGATCGTGCGCTTTCGCTGCGGGAACAGGTCGGCGTCGTGGAGCAGGCTCTCGCAGCCCTCATCGGGTTCTCGACCCGGCCGACGGAGCGCTTCTCCGCGTCATCGCAGCGCCTGGTACCACTCAGCGCGGCTCGTGAGGCGATTCTCAACGGTGTCATCCACCGGGACTGGAACTCGGTGGAACCGACGGAGGTCCGGTGGCTGTCGGTTGACTCGACGCTAGAGGTCCGTAGCCCGGGTGGGTTCACGGGAGGGATCAGCTCCGCCAACGTCCTGAGCAACCGCCACGCCCGCTACCCGGCCCTGGCGGATCTGTTCCGAGCCTTGTCCCTTGTCGAGAAGCAGGGGCTCGGCGTGGACCGCATGTACACCGCGATGATCCCGCTCGGCCACCGACCCCCGACGATCGTCGAGACGCCTGGCCCGCACATCGTGTGCACGTTGGCGGGAGGTGACCCTGTGGCGCCGGTGGAGGCGCTGTTCGCCTCGATCCGTCCCCTCCCTCGGCAGAGAGACATGCGCGTCGCAGTCATTGTCGACCTCCTCTTACGTCGTCCCTTCATCTCTGTCGAGGACGTGATGGTGGCGTTGCAGACGGACGCGGACGGCGCCGAGGCAGCGTTGCGGGCGACGGTGCAGTGCAGCGTCAACGGTGAGGCGCTCATCGAACGGTACGCGGAGGCCTGGCTGCTGGCGGCAGAGGTTCGTCAGCGAGTACTTGAGGCTCGCCGGCAGCCGTGGTTCGCCGACGTCATGGGATACGTCTCGACCCGGCTTGAGGATGTCCAGGAGACCGTCGGACGGTGGTGCCGCGCGTACGGCAGGGTCAGCACGGGCGACCTCATGCGACTGACCTCGATGTCACGCGGAACCGCGCAGAAGCTGCTGACGATGATGGCTGAGCGTGGGGACCTGCAGCGTGTAGGGGCGGGGAGGTCGACGGCTTATCGGCTTGCTGACAGCGCCTCGCTCTCACCGAGTCGGCAACCAGCACCCTGACGTTCGAGTGGCGAGACCGTGCCAGATCAGGTGCCGTCTCATCTGACCATCGGTGTGCCCGGTTGCCGCACGGCGGGCCGCCTCAGCCCGGCGTCCCGGTGCCGTCCCGGCGCTCGCGTGCGAGCCGGTGCTCACTGGCCGGCGCTGCGGCCAGGACGGTGTCGATCATGGTCTCCATGAACGGGTTGACGCCGAGATCCTCCGGGATCAGGTCAGCCACGAGGCTCACCCCGCCCGTGCACGGCTCGTAGGCCAGGAGCGTGGTCGCCGTGTAGCCGTGGCCGTCGCCGCGGTCGCGCAGCTTGCGCATCATGTCGATGGCCTTGGCGAGCTGGTGGGGCTCGTCAGCGATCGCGGTCGACACGACAAAGGCGAAGCCGACGGCGGCCAACGGGTGGCGGGCCCGGAGGTTGCCGGCGTCGCCGTAGGCCTCCTCGAACCTGTTGGCGAGGTTGTTGCCGAAGGAGGAGCTCTGGGACTTGGTTGACAGCAGGAGCTCAGGTCCTGTGCGCCACGAGGATATGAGCACGTCGACCTGCTTGACGTAGGCCCGCCCGAGGATCGTCGCGTCCTGCGGGGCGACGCGGCGCAGCTGGGGCAGGCGGGCGCGCACGTCGGCGGCCAGGGCCTTCGGCAGGGCGTCCAGGAGGGCGACGACGTCGTGGGCGAGCACGCGCGGCTCCTGGGCGCGCGGCCATACCCGGTCCGGGTCGAAGCCGGCGCGGCGGAACTCGTGGGCGAACCACGCGTCGAGCCCCTTGCCCAGGAGCCCCGACTGGGGCGTGGCGCCTTCCGAGACCGGGATCGTGAGGATGTCCCCGAGCAGGTCCGTGTCCGCCTCGTAGCGCCGGTCGCTGCCGGTGCCCCGCCACGCTGGGCCTGCCGTGCGCCCGGCGATGAGGGTGTCGTAGCGGGCGATGCCCGTGACGGCGGGGCAGGGGCGTGCGGGTGCCGGTTCCTGTCGTGCGGGCATCAGACTGTCCTCCTGCGGGAGCGACGCCGCCGGGCCAGGGCATCGCGGGCCTCACGGATCTCCTCGAGCGCTGGCGCGCCGATGACCGCGGCCAGGCCCAGGGCGTCGTCGACGGCGTATCTGAGCGCGGGGGCACCGCCCTCCTCCAGGACCTGGCGGGCACGGGGGCGTAGCGTCTCCAGCTCCTCGCGCCGGGCGCGCAGGAGCTCGGGTGCGGGCACGGGCAGCCGCCTGGCCTCCGCGGGCTCCAGCTTGAGCAGGCCGCCGCCGTAGGCGCGCCCCACGAGCTCGGCGCCGAGCGCCGTCACGCAGCTGTGGGCCGCGAGGGCGAGCAGCTCGCGGGGAAGGTCCCGCAGTCCCTCGTCCAGGACGAGGCCGTGGACGGAGTTGAGGTGGTAGACCCCGGCCTCGTTGGCGCACACGGACACCGAGTCGTCGTTCATGTAGGTGATGAACAGGTCGGCTCGCGCAGCCAGGGGGACGCGCCACCACGGGGAGCGGACCCGGCACTTGTAGGCCTCGGCGACGCCCGCCGCCTCCCCGGCCGCGATGAGGGCGCGCCCGGCCGTGGAGGGCTCGTTCTCGGGGAAGAAGAGGAAGGTGGGTCTCCCGGCGGCGTCGAGGTGGGCCAGGTCCTCCTCGCGCAGGGCGAGCCGCCGCAGGTGGGTCGAGCCGGGTGGGCTGACACGCACGAGGTCACGCGGGCTGAGCCCGAGCTCGCTCACGCGTGCCGATGTCAGTGCGAAGAAGGTGTTGGCCCCGCTCACGGTCCCGAGCGTGAGGCGGCCCCACTGGTCCAGCGAGGTGAAGAGCGCGGGCGCCTGGCTCGTGAGCCGGGTGTAGGCCTGGGAGCAGGCGAGAGCGGTCGTCCACTTCTCTCCCGGGGCGGCCGGGGTCCACCGACGCGACGGCGTGTCGCCGTCGAGCTCGTCCAGGTTGTGGAGCTGGAGGACCTCGAAGTGGTCGGTGCCGCGGCCCTCGGCGTCGTAGCCGTCCGCCAGCAGCAGGACGACCTCCTCCTGGACGTCAGGGAAGACGCGCTCGACGAACAGGACCAGACGCACCGAGGCGAAGCGCCGCAGGAGGTACTCGCGCACCGCCGCCGCGTAGTTGACGGACAGCAGCTCGGCGGGTAGGACGAGGCCGAGCCTCCCCCCGGGGGTGAGGAAGGAGGCCGCGTGGACGGTGAAGGCGGCCCAGGAGGAGGCCAGCGCGGTCAGACGCACGCCCTGGGCGAGGGCCGCGGCGCGGGCCTTGCCCCGGGCGGTGCCGTGGAAGTCCTGGTAGCGGATGTAGGGCGGGTTGCCGATGACGGCGTCGACCGGAGCGTGCGCCGTGACGTCGAAGAAGTCCGAGACGGTCAGGGCCGCCTCGACCCCCGAGGCGCTCAGCGCCTCGTGCGCCCGGGCCACGGACTGCGCGTGCAGGTCCACGCCGCGCAGCTGGCCGGGCGCCGCGGCCCCGCCCAGGGCCTTCAGGCGCCGGGCAGCGGCCCGCAGGAACACGGCCTCCCCGCAGGAGGGCTCCAGGACCGTGTCGGTGGCGCGGCGCAGCGCCCACCGCGCGATGAAGGCGGCGATGGGCTCCGGGGTGAAGAACGCGCCGCGGCCCTTGCGGGTCTGCCGGGAGTCGACGTACTGCATAGGACGACTCTCCCCCTGACCTGTGACACGAACGGGCCCGCCGATGCTACCGCGGTGCGCCGCCCGCGCGTGCGCCCCCACCCGCCGGTGTGCCTCAGACCTCCAGCAGCACCTTGATCTCGCGGCGCTCGTCCATGGCCTTGTAGCCCTGGGCGGCGTCGGCCAGCGGGATGCGGGCGGTGAAGACCCGGCCGGGGTGGATCTCGTCGGCCTGGATGCGGCGGATGAGGTCCGGCAGGTAGGTGCGCACCGGTGCGGGCCCGCCGTGCAGGTGCACCTCGGAGAGGAACAGGTCCTGGCCGTCGATGCTCTGGTTGTGCGAGACCCCCACGAAACCGACGTAGCCGCCCGGGCGGCAGGAGGCGATGGCCTGGTCCATGGACTCCTGCGTCCCCACGGCCTCGCACACGCCGTGAGCGCCGTAGCCCCCGGTGAGCTCCTTGACCTTGGCGGCCCCCTCGGCGCCGCGCTCGGTGATGACGACGTCGGCACCGAACTCGCGGGCGAGGGCCGCCCGGTCCTCGTGGCGGGAGAAGATGATGACCGTCTGCGCCCCCAGGGTCTTGGCGGCCAGCACGGCGCTGAGGCCCACGGCCCCGTCACCGACGACGGCGATGGTCCTGCCCGGGCCGGCCTGGGCCGCGACCGCCGCGAACCAGCCGGTGCCCAGCACGTCAGAGGCGGCCAGGTAGTCGGCGACCCTCTCCGGGTCCTCGGGGCGCCCGCCGGGGACGGCGACGAGGGAGCCGTCGGCGAGCTCGACGCGCATGTACTCGGCCTGCGAGCCGGTGTAGCTGCCGGCGTTGGCGCAGCGGGAGGTGTACCCCGCCTGGCAGATCTCGCAGGTGCCGTCCGAGAGCATGAAGGAGCCGATGACGAAGTCACCGACCTTCAGCGTGCTCACCTGCTCGCCGAGCTCGACGACCGTGCCGACGTACTCGTGCCCCATGTACGTGTTCTCCACCGGCTGCAGCCCCCGGTAGGGCCACAGGTCCGAGCCGCAGATGCAGGCGGCCTCCAGCCGGATGACGGCGTCGGTGGGCTTGACGACCCGGGGCACGTCGATCTCGTCGATGACGACGTCACCGGGGCCGCGCATGAGGACGGCGCGCATCTTCTGTGGGATCTCAGGACTCATGGCGGCTCCTTTGCCCGAGCGGGTTCGGCGGCCCCGGCGGGCACGACGGCGAGGGCCCACACCCAGGGTAGGCGCGAGGCCGCCGCGGCGTCAGGCACACGGTCAGGCCGACGAAGCGCCTCAGCCCAGGGCGTCCCAGGACCTCAGCCCGCCCTCGAGGTTGATGAGCTCGCCGCGGTAGCCCGCCGCCCGCAGGGCCTCGATAGCCCTGAGCGAGCGCACGCCCGCCGCGCACAGCACGACGGTCGGGCGCGCCGGGTCGAGCTCGCCCAGGCGCTCCGCGACCTGCCCGAGGGGGATGTGCCGGGAACCCGCGAAGGCCCGCAGCTCGACCTCCACATCCTCGCGCACGTCCAGGACGGCGGGGGCGGTCCCGGTCTCGATCTGCTCCCGCAGCTCGGCGGCGCTGACCCGGCTCACGGCCCGCTCACCGTCCTGCCCGTCGGGGGCCGGGGGCAGGTCGCACCAGGTCTCGTAGTCGATGAGCCCGCTGGCGCGGGTGATGCTCGGGCGCCTCCCGCACACCGGGCAGTCGGGCCTGCGTGCCACCGTGAGCTCGTCCACGCGCGCGCCCCAGGCGTCGAGGACCAGCAGCCGCCCGATGAGCGGGCGGGCACCCCCGACGACGAGCTTGAGCACCTCGGTGGCCTGCATCGAGCCGATGATGCCGGGCAGGACGCCCAGCACCCCGGCCTCGGCGCAGGAGGGCACCGACCCGGGCGGCGGGGGCTCGGGGTGCAGGCAGCGGTAGCAGGGCCCGTGGGCGGCGTCGAAGACACTGACCTGGCCGTGGGAGCGCAGCACGGAGCCGTGCACGAGCGGGACACCCAGCAGCACCGTGGCGTCCCCGAGCAGGTAGCGGGTGGGGAAGTTGTCGGTGCCGTCGACGACGACGTCCCATCCCTCCAGCAGCGTCAGCGCGTTGGCGCTCGTCACCCGCTCGGTCACGGTCACCAGCTCGACGTCCGGGTTGAGAGCGGCCAGCGCTGCTCGCGCCGAGTCGGTCTTCGCACGTCCGGCGGCGTCGGTGGTGTGCAGGACCTGGCGCTGGAGGTTGGAGACCTCGACGACGTCGGGGTCGATGATCCCGAGGGTGCCCACGCCGGCCGCAGCCAGGTACAGGGCGGCGGGGGAGCCGAGCGCGCCCGCGCCCACGAGCAGGACACGGGCGGCCCGGATCCTCTCCTGCCCGGCCATGCCGACCTCGGGGACGAGGACGTTGCGCGCGTAGCGCTCCCGCTCGGCGGCGGTCAGTGCACGCCGCCGCGAGTCGTCGACGACGGGCGCCCAGGCGCTGGACCGGCTGCTCATGACTGCTCCTCGCTGGTGGAAGGGACCCCGGCCATCTCGTGTGAGGCGAGCAGCCGCACCTGGACGGCCTTGATGACGCAGGTGGCCGCGGCGCCCGGCTCCAGGGCCAGGTCGGCGACGGCGCCCGCGGTGACGACGGCGGACAGGCACTGCCCGTCGGCCAGGACCAGGCGCACCTGGACGAGGGATCCCGCACGCTCCAGGGCGGTGACCGTCACGGGCAGCGTGTTGCGCGGCGATCCCTCCCCGCCGCCCTGCGCAGGGTAGAGGGCGACGGCGTCGGGAGGCACGAGGGCCAGGCCCACCCGGCCCGCTCCCGCCCAGTCCTCGTCGGGGCGTCCGGCGACGCGGGTGCCGTCCGCCAGGAGCAGGCCCGGGGCGCTGGCCCGGCCGTCGAGCGTGCCGGTGAGGACCGCGGTGCCGGTCAGGTGCGCCATGAAGGAGGAGGCGGGGGAGGCCAGGACCCGGGTGGTGGACCCGGACTCGGTGACGCGTCCGGAGTCGAGGACGATGACCTCGTCGGCCAGGGCCGTGAGGTCCAGGACGTCGTGCGTCACCAGCAGGAGGGTCAGGCCCCGCTCGTCCACCCGCTGGGCGACGAGCCTGCGCATGTCCTGTCGGGCGGTGACGTCCAGGGCCGCCATGGGCTCGTCGAGAACGAGGACCGCCGGGTCGGTGGCCAGCGCCCGGGCGAGGGCGACCCGGGCCGCCTGACCGCCGGAGAGCTGGGAGCCGTGGCGCTGCGCCAGGTGCTCGGCACCGACGGCGGCGAGCTCGGCGCGGGCGCGCTCACGGGCAGCCGCACGCCCCAGGCCCCGGCAGCGCGGCCCGAAGGCGACGTTGTCGAGCACGCTCATGTGGGTGAAGACGCCCGGGGACTGCGACAGCAGCGCCACCTCGCGGCGTCCGGCCGGCAGGAAGACGGACCCGCGGGTGCCGCCGTCGACCAGCCGCTCACCGACGCTCACCTGGCCGCCGTCGGCGTCCAGGAGCCCGGCGAGGACAGCACAGACGGTGGACTTGCCCGAGCCGTTGGGGCCGACGAGAGCGACCGTGCGGCCCGCGGCGACCTCCAGGTCGACGGCGACGCCGCGCACCGCCGAGGAGAAGGAGACGCGGACCGCGCGCCCGGCGCCGCGGGCGGTGCCGGGGGGACCGGCCGGCGGGGCGCAGGAGCCACAGGGGTCGGACGAAGCAGGGAGGTCGCCGGTGGCGGGGACGGTGGGCCCAGCGGCCGGGGCCTCGACGACGGGCCGCCGCAGCTGCGACCAGGGCACGTTCGTGGCCCCCACGACGAGGAAGGACAGGGCGATGAGGAGCACCGCCAGGGCCAGGGACGTCGCCGTGTCGTTCTCACGCTCGAGGTAGATGGCCAACGGCATGGTGCGCGTGACCCCTTCCTTCGAGCCGGCGAAGGCGATGGTGGCCCCGAACTCGCCGAGGCTGCGGCCCAGCGCCAGCGCCGTGCCCCGGGCGAGGGCCGGGGCCACGAGCGGCAGCGTCACCCGGGACAGGACCGTCCACGGCCCGGCTCCGAGCGTGCGGGCCACCGTCTCGGCCTGCGTGTCCCGGCTGCGCAGCGCCGCCTCCAGGGTGACGACGAGGTAGGGCATGGAGACGAAGACCTGGGCGAGGACGACGGCCGTCGTCGTGAAGGAGACCCGCATTCCCGCGGCCTCCAGGGCGGGGCCGAACAGGCCCCGCTTGCCCAGCGTCGACAGCAGGGCGATACCCGCGACCACCGGCGGCATCGTCATCGGCAGCACCGCCAGGACGCGCGCGGCCCTCACTCCGGGCCACCGGCGGGCCAGCAGCAGGGCCAGCGGCACCCCGAGCCCCACGGAGATGAGCGTGGCGAGGACACAGGTGCGCAGGGACAGGCCCAGCGCCGTGCGCGCGGGGCCGGAGGCGAGCAGTGTGGGCACGTCGGCCCACGCCACGCGCGTGCCGAGCCCGACGAAGGGCAGCAGCAGCGCTGCCGCGCCCAGGACCCCCAGCAGGAGGACCGGGGCGGGCAGCGGGCTGCGGACGGCGCGGCTGCGCAGGCCGCTCACTTGGCTGCGGGGGCGCCGAAGCCGTAGGAGGCGAGGATGTCCTGGCCGGCGTCGGACAGGACGAAGTCGACGAAGGCCTGGGCTGTGGCGGCGTTCGTCGAGCTGCTGGTCACCGCGATCGGGTAGTGGTTCATCACGGAGTTGGTTGGCAGCGTGATCTGCTCGACGGCGCTGCCGGCGGCAGCCGCGTCGGTCGTGTAGACGATGCCGGCGTCGGCCTCACCGGACTCGACCTTGCCGCGTACGTCGGTGACCTTCTGCTCCTCGGAGACCGGGTGCAGGGTGACGCCCAGCTCGTCGGCGAGCTTCGCCGTCGCCTCACCGCAGGGGACCGCGACGGCGCAGATGACGAGGTCGGCATTGTCGAGCGAGGAGTCGAGACCCGTCACCCCGGCCGGGTTGCCGGCCGGGACGATGAGGGTCAGGACGTTGGTGGCGAACTCCGTCGGCTTGCCCACCAGGTCCTTGTCGACGGCGTCCTGCATGGTGGAGTTGTTCGCGGTGGCCAGGACGTCGGCGGTCGAGCCCTGGTCCAGGGCCGCGACGAGGTCCTGCGAGCCCTGGAAGTCGAAGGAGACGGAGGCCTCCGGGTGGGCCTCGGTGAAGGCCTGGGCGATCTCCTCGTAGGCCTTCTGGAGGGAGGCGGCGGCGAAGACGGTGATCTCGCCGGAGACCGCGGCCTCAGAGGACGTGGCGCTCGCAGCCGCGCCGGAGGCCGGCGCGGTGGAGGTGTCCGACGCCGAGGAACCGCATGCGGCGAGCGTGAGGCAGGAGACGAGGGCGAGTGTGGTCAGTGTGACGCGGCGCGACAGGCGCATGGTGTTCCTTTCGGGGTCGTGGCGATTGCGAGGCCTCCTCCGTCAGGCTCCCGCCCCACGGGGGAGGCCCCCCGGGTGCCGTCGTCCTCCCGTGCGGCCCACGGGCACGACGGCGCCACGGCCGATGCTATCGGCAGCGCGTCGCCCCCGACCCCGATCAGGCGCCGTGCGAGGGGGTGAGGTCATCCGCCCCGACGTTGCCCGTCCCCTGCGTGTGCACCGGCTGCCAGCCGCGGCGCGGCGCCACGGTGGAGGTCGCCCCCTCCCGCGAGCGGTAGACGACGTAGGGCCGCGTCGTGTAGCCCACGGGCATGCTCACCGCGTGCACGAGGCGGGTGAAGGGCCAGATCGCGAAGAGCAGCAGACCCGCCACGATGTGCAGCTTGAAGACCATCGGCACCTCGGCCATGAGCTCGGCCTGCGGGTTGAGCAGGAAGATCGAGCGGAACCAGGGGCTGATGGTCTCGCGGTAGTCGTAGCCCTCGGCACCGCCGAAGAGCTGGGTCGTCACGGTCGCCGCGAAGCCCAGCAGGATCGGCACGAGCAGCAGCACGTACATGACCATGTCGTTCCTCGTCGTCGCCAGGCGCACCGACTTGACGACGATGCGACGGTAGAGGAGGGCGGCCAGGCCCACGACCGTCATGAGGCCCGCGATCGTGCCGGGGATGACCGCCACGAGGTGGTAGACGTGCTCCGGCACGCCCATCGCCACGGTCCACGACTTGGGCAGCACGAGGCCCATGAGGTGGCCCATCGCCACGAAGAGGATGCCGAAGTGGAACAGCGGCGAGGCCCACCGGAGGATGGCCCGCTCGTTCCACTGCGAGGAGCGGCTCGTCCACCCGAACTGGTCCGTCCGGTAGCGCCACACGAGCCCGACGACGAGCAGCAGGAAGCAGACGTAGGGCAGGGCGGTCCACACGACCGCGGACTCGAAGGTGCTCATGGACGGCTCTCCTGGCTCATGTCCCAGGCGGGCATGCCCGGGAGGCGGGTGACGGGGGTGGAGGGGAAGGGCAGGGTCTGGGTGACCCCGACGGTCTCCGTGGGCGGTCCGGCGGACACGAGCGCCCGGATGCGCTGCGCCGTCGCCTCGTCGATGGGCGGCAGCGTCATCGAGACGGCCTCGACGAGCTCGGCGTAGGGGCTGGAGGCGTCGACGAGCGCGGCCCGCAGGACCTCGATGCCCTCGCGGTGCGAGGACAGCAGCGCGGCGGCGACCTCGTCACCGCTGCGGGCGCTGAGCTCCAGGACCACCGGCAAGTAGTCGGGCAGCTCGTCCTCGGTCATCTCGTAGCCGGCGGCGGCCAGCGCCTGCTTGAAGGCCAGGATCGCGGCTCCGCGGTGGCGTGTGTCGCCCACCGCGTAGTAGGTCAGGTACAGGCAGCAGCGGCGCCGCTGGTCGAAGAGCCGGACGTAGTGCTCGGCCATCGCCCGCTGCCCGCGCTCGCGGGCGACGGCGATGAAGCTGCGCAGGGCTGCGGCCACGGGCTCGGGCGGCAGCGCGTCACCCTCGGTGGCCAGCGCGGCGGCGCAGGCGTCCAAGCGGGCGTCGAAGCCGTCCTCGGCCGGGTAGTCCAGCAGCAGAGAGGCCACCATGTGGGCGGTGGCGCGCTGGGGCGCCGTCACCTCGACGGGGGTGACGGGCTCCAGCGGTGTCGCCGCCCGGGGTGCTCTGACGAAGGTAGTCATGCGTGCCTCGCTGTCGGCTCAGCGTCCGGCGGGGCCGGGCGCGGGGACGCTCTCGCGGCGCACCCGCGGCATCGGCAGGGCGACGGAGCCGCTGGCCGCGGCGGCGGAGCCGCAGGCCTCGGGGGCGCCCATGCCCAGCAGGGTGCGCACGTCCTCACCCATGGCGGTCATGCCGCGCGGCACCTCCGGGGTGGCCGTGGGGATGACGTAGCGGTCGTCGTACTTGGCGATGGCCAGCAGGCGGTACATCTTCTCCATCTGCTCGCCGTCCATGCCGACGGCGCCGGCGATGCTCGCGTCGGGCACTCGGCCCAGACGCACCTCGCGCATGTGCGAGCGCATCGCCGCCAGGCGGCGCAGGACCTTCTCCACCGGGTTCGTGTCACCGGCGGTGAACAGGGTCGCCAGGTACTCCAGGGGGATGCGCATCTCGGACACGGCGGTGAGCAGGACCTTGTGGTCCTCCCCGTCCAGGCCGGCGGCCGCGACCTCGTCGACGACCGGCGACAGCGGCGGGATGTACCAGACCATCGGCATCGTCCGGTACTCGGGGTGCAGGGGCAGGGCCACCTCGTAGGTGGAGATGAGGTCCCACACGGGAGAGTCCTGGGCGGCCGTGATCCAGGACTCGGGCACGCCCTCGGCGCGGGCGGCGGCCACGACCTGCGGGTCGCGCGGGTCCAGGAGGATCTCACGCTGGGCCATGTACAGGTCCTGCGGGTCCTCGGTGGCGGCCGCCTGGGAGACGCGGTCGGCGTCGTAGAGGATGACACCGAGGTAGCGCAGGCGCCCCACGCAGGTCTCGGAGCAGACGGTCGGCAGGCCCGCCTCCAGGCGCGGGTAGCACAGGGTGCACTTCTCAGCCTTGCCGGTGGAGTGGTTGAAGTAGACCTTCTTGTAGGGGCAGGCGCTCACGCACATGCGCCAGCCGCGGCAGGCGTCCTGGTCGACGAGCACGATGCCGTCCTCGGTGCGCTTGTACATCGCGCCCGAGGGGCAGGCGGACACGCAGGTCGGGTTGAGGCAGTGCTCGCAGATGCGCGGCAGGTAGAACATGAAGGTCTTGTCGATGCTCGCCTCGACCTTGCGTCCCATGGCCTTGAGGACCGGGTCGTCCTGGAGGATCTCGGTGGAGCCGCCCAGGTCGTCGTCCCAGTTGGGTCCCCACTCGATGGTGGGCATGTACTCGCCCGTCAGCTGGCTCTTGGCGCGCGCAACCGGCAGGGCGGGGGAGTCCTTGGGGGCGGACAGGAGCTTGTCGTACTCGTAGGTCCACGGCTCGTAGTAGTCCTCGACCGTGGGCATGTCCGGGTTGGCGAACAGCTGGGCCAGGCGGCGCAGGCGCCCGCCCGAGCGGGGCACGAGGCGGCCGCTGGCGGTGCGCGTCCAGCCGCCCTTCCACCGCTCCTGGTCCTCCCAGCCCTTGGGGTAGCCGACGCCGGGACGGGTCTCGACGTTGTTGAACCACATGTACTCGGTGCCCTCGCGGTTGGTCCACGCCTGCTTGCAGGTGACCGAGCACGTGTGGCAGCCGATGCACTTGTCGAGGTTCATGACCATCGCGATCTGGGCCATCACCTTCATCAGAAGGTCACCTCCTGGTTGGTGCGACGACGGATGAGGGTGACCTCGTCGCGGTTGTTGCCGGTGGGGCCGATGTAGTTGAAGGCGTAGGACAGCTGGGCGTAGCCGCCTGCGAAGTGGCTGGGCTTGAGCACGATGCGGGTCATCGAGTTGTGGGTGCCGCCACGACGCCCCGAGCCCTCGGTCAACGGCGTGTTCATGGTGCGCTCCTGGGCGTGGTGCATGAAGACCATGCCCTCGGGAATGCGGTGGGAGACGACGGCGCGGGCCGCCACGATGCCGTTGCGGTTGGTGGCCTCGATCCACTCGTTGTCGCGCACGCCGATCTTCTCGGCGTCGGCGGGGCTCATCCACACCGTCTGACCGCCTCGGCCCAGCGTGAGCATGTGGAGGTTGTCGTAGTACTGGGAGTGGATCGCCCACTTGTTGTGCGCCGTCAGGTAGCGCACCGCCACCTGGACCTCGCCCGAGGGCGTCGTCGACACGGTGCCGGGGGCGGCCTCGCCGTAGAGGCTGGCGAAGTCCAGCGGCGGGCGGAACAGGGGCAGGCACTCACCCATGTCACGCATCCAGTCGTGGTCGAGGTAGTAGTGCATGCGGCCGGTGAGCGTGTGCCAGGGCTTGGCGTGCTCGACGTTGACAACGAAGGCGCTGTAGCGCCGTCCGCCGTGCTCGGAGCCGGACCACTCGGGGGTGGTGATGACCGGCTGCGGCTTGACCTGCGTGTCGGCGAAGGTGATGAGCTTGCCCGCCTCCTCCTGGCTGAGCTCGACGAGCTCGGTGCCGGTGCGCTTGGACAGCGTGCGCCACCCCTCGGTGGCCACGCGTCCGTTGGTCGCGCCGGACATGTGCATGACGCCGTCGCCGGCGCGGATGGGCGTGTCCACCAGCGGGCGGCCCTCGGCGGCGCCGACGCCGGTGCCGTGGGCGGCCGCCAGGCGCGCCATCTCCTTGTCGGGCACGAGGGCGATGCCCTTGGTGGGCAGGCCGAGCTTCTCGACCAGCGGGCCCAGGGCGTTGAACTTGTTGAGGATCTGCGTGTAGTCGCGCTCGACGGGGACGAGCTTGGGCATGGTCACGCCCGGGATCCAGTCGTTGGGCATGGCGGACACGTCCCCGTGCGCCATGGTCAGCGCGTCGGGGGTGTCGTGGTTGAGCGGGGCGGCCACGACGTCCGTCTGGGTGCCCAGGTAGCGCGGGGCCCACTCGGAGACCATCCGGGCCAGCTGCTGGTAGATGTCGAAGTCGCTGCGCGCCTCCCACGGCGGGTTGATCGCCATGTTGAAGGAGTGGATGAAGGGGTGCATGTCCGTCGTCGACAGGTCGTACTTCTCGTACCAGGTCGCGGCGGGCAGCACGACGTCGGAGTGCAGCGTGGTGGAGGTGTTGCGGAAGTCCGCGGTCCACATGAGGTCGAGCTTGCCCTTGGG
>CALEXZ010000073.1 GCA_937926195.1 uncultured Actinomyces sp. | reverse complement strand
TCTCCTGAACCCACGACCGTCGTCGAAACCGATCATCCCCTGTGGAGTTGTCACCCGGAGGCCCGGGCGTACGCGCTCCTGACGGAGCCACTGCAGCCTAGCAGGATCGCCTCCAGGTCCACCAGCGTCCCCCTCGTCACAGCCGGGCGCACCGGCCCGGTGCGCCCGCCCCCGGTGGGCTCAGGCCCCGGTGCAGCCGGCCCCGGCCCGTCCGCCGTCGCTCTGCGACAATACGGAGCGCACGGGAGCGACGACGAAGGAGCAGACCATGGAGGCACGTGAGCTGCACGCACTGGGGCGCAGCGTCTCAGCCATCGGCATCGGGACCTGGCAGCTGGGCGCTGACTGGGGCAAGGTCACTGCCACCGAGGCCGAGGAGACCCTCCAGGCGGCCGTCGACTCCGGGGTCACCTTCATCGACACCGCCGACGTCTACGGCGACGGCCGCTCCGAGCGCTTCGTCGGAGCCTTCGTCCAGTCCCGGCCCGAGGCCGGACTCACCGTGGCCACCAAGATGGGCCGCCGCCTGGAGCAGACCTACGAGAACTACAGCCGCGAGCACTTCCGGGCCTGGAACGACCGCTCCCGCCAGAACCTCGGGGTCGAGACCATCGACCTGGTCCAGCTGCACTGCCCGCCCAGCGAAGTCATCGAGGCCCAGCGCACCTGGGACTGGCTCGACGAGATGGTCGCCGAGGGGCGCGTGCGCGCCTACGGGGTGAGCGTGGAGACCTGTGCGCAGGCCCTGGAGGCCATGCGCCGCCCAGCCTGCGCGAGCGTGCAGATCATCCTCAACGTCCTGCGTCGCAAGCCCCTGGAGGAGGTCCTGCCCACGGCCCAGGCCACCGGCACGGCGATCATCGCGCGTCCCGCTGGCCTCCGGCCTGCTGTCGGGGCGATACCGCGAGGACACGGTCTTCGCCGCGAGCGACCACCGCTCCTACAACCGTGACGGCTCGGCCTTCGACGTCGGTGAGACCTTCTCCGGGGTCCCCTACGAGGTCGGCGTGGCGGCGGCACGCGAGTTCACCGCCCTGGTGCGCGAGCTCGGTCCCCAGGGGGCGAGCGCCGCACAGGTGGCGCTGCGCTGGGTCATCGACCAGCCGGGTGTCACCACCGTCATCCCCGGCGCCCGCAACGCCGCGCAGGCACGGGCCAACGCCGAGGCTGGCTCACTGCCCCCGCTGAGCGCAGACCTTGAGGCAGCGCTGGCCGAGCTGTACGAGCGTCTCATCCGCCAGCACGTGCACACGCGCTGGTGAGCCGGGCCCCGCAGACCCCACGGGCCCAGCAGCCCCCTCAGCCCCGACGGCGGTTGGCGTCCGCCATGGCGCGCGCGGCCTCACGCCGGTCCTGAGCCTCCCGCAGGGACTGGCGCTTGTCCCAGTCCTGCTTGCCTCGGGCCAGCGCGATCTCCACCTTGGCGCGCCCGCGGACGAAGTACAGCTCGAGCGGGACGATGGTGTAGCCCTTGGCCTGCACGCGCATGGCCAGACGGTCGATCTGTGCGCGGTGCAGCAGCAGCTTGCGCTTGCGGCGAGGCGCGTGGTTGTTCCAGGTGCCCTGGAGGTACTCCGGGATGTGCGCGCCCTGGAGCCAGGCCTCGCCCCGGTCGATCTCGACCCAGGCCTCGGTCAGGGAGGCGCGGCCCATGCGCAGCGCCTTGACCTCGGTTCCGGTCAGGGCCAGCCCTGCCTCGAAGCGGTCCTCGATGAAGTAGTCGTGGAGCGCCTTCTTGTTGCGGGCGACCGTCTGGTGGGCGTCAGCGGCCGCCTTGGCCCGCTCCCCCGCGGTCGGCTTCCTCGGCCTGCTCGGCTGCTTGGCCATGCGACCTCCTCTTCCTGCCAGCCCGGGATCGGCCCGGGCGCCCGCGGCGCGGCGGGCACAGGGGCCCACCCTACCCGCGGGCGCGCCGCGCTCAGAACCCCGGCAGGGTCATCGGGTCGATGGAGGACCCGTTGAGGTAGACCTCGAAGTGGACGTGGGGGCCGGTCGCCCCTCCGGTGCTGCCAGTGAGGCCGATCTGGTCGCCCCTGTTGACGTAGGCCCCGTTGGGCACCGTGATCGAGGACAGGTGGCAGTAGTACAGGACGACGGACTGGCCGTTGATGACACCGCCGTTGATGACGATCCCGTTACCGCACGAGCCGTTGATGTTGTAGGTGACCGTGCCGGAGACCGCGGCGTACTGAGGCACGCCCTCGGCGGCGACGAGGTCGACCCCCTCGTGGAGGATCTGGTAGCCGCTGATGGGGTGGATGCGGTAGCCGTAGGGTGAGGCGACGGTGAGGGGCCCGGTGATGGGGTGGCCGATCGCTCCCGAGCCCAGTGAGGCCGTGGCGGCGGATCCCGAGGACGCCCCCGTGTAGGAGCTGCTGGCCTGGTTGGCGGCGTCAATCTCGGCGATGGTGGCGGCAGCGGCCTCCTGGTCTGCCCGGGCCTGGACGAGCTGAGCCTCGATGTCCGCCTTCTGCGACTCCAGGGTGGCGGCGGCCGTCTCCCTCTGGGAGGTGAGGGCCGCGACCTCGTCACGCTTGTCCTGGGCGGCGTCGGCGGCCTCCTGGGCGGCCGCCTCGGCCTGGTCGGCCTCCTCCTTGAGTGTGGTCACGCGCTGGGCGACGGCGTCCTGGCGCGTGCGCCGGTTGGCGTCCTGCGCCCGCTCCTCCTGGGCTGCGGCCAGGACGGAGGACTGCACGCCGGAGGCGATCTCCATGGCGGAGGCGCGCTGGGTGAGGTCCTCGACAGAGTCGGAGGCGAGGACGTAGGACCAGGCCGTGATGCTGGAGTCACCCTGGTAGGTCGACACGACGAGCGAGGCCACGGATGCCTCGTTGTCGGAGGCGGTGCGCTCGGACTCGGCGGCCTCGGCCTCCAGGGTGTCGAGCTGGGACTCGGCGACGTCGAGGCGGTCGGAGGCGGCCTGCTGCTCGCGCTCCTTCTGGGCGAGCAGCGTCTCGGCGTCGGCGAGCTCGGTCTCGGCGGCGGACAGCTCGCTCTGAGCGGCCTGGAGGTCGAGGTAGGCCTGGCCGAGGTCGGCCGACACGCCCTCCAGGGAGGCCGCGAGCTCGTTGGCGCGCCGGTCCGCCTCCTCCTGGTCCTCGACCGCGTCCGAGCGCTCGTCGGCGGTGGCGGCCGGAAGCGTGAGCGACATCGGGGCCGCGAGCAGGCACAGTCCCGCCACGACGGCGAGGTAGCGGTGGCGGGCGGGCAGCCGCCGTCCGCGGGAGACGTCCTCGGAGCGGGAGCTCCAGGCGGTGGCCAGTCGGTGCGTGAGCGCAAGCATGGTTCTCAGACCCTCGTGTACTTCGACAGGGAGAAAGCGGAGGAGGCCGCGGCGATGAGGATCGCGGCAAGGATGAGCCAGGGGGCGACGAGCCAGACATCGTCGGTGCCGATGAAGGCGGTGGTGAAGGTGATCGACTTGGCGAGCCACCCCTCGACGAGGTACCTCACCCCCGTGTAGAGGCCGCCCACGGCCAGCAGGGCGCCCGCCAGGGCCGCCAGCGCGCCCTCCAGCATGAAGGGGAGCTGGATGAAGAGGTTGGAGGCACCCACCAGCCGCATGATGCCGGTCTCGCGCGAACGGCTCATGGCGGACAGCCGGATGGTCGTCGTGATGAGCAGGACGGCGGCGACGGCCATGATGGCCGCGAGCCCGCCGGTGACCCACGAGGCGCGGTTCATCACGAGGAACAGCGGCTCCAGGGTGGCTCGCTGGTCGACGACGCGCTCGACACCGCTGCGGCCGGTGAACTGCTCGGAGACCACCTGGTACTGCTCGGCGTCGACGAGCTTGATGCGGAAGGACACGGGCATCATGTCCTCGGTCGCGTTCTGGCCGATCTGCGTGTCGCCGTAGCCCCTCATGAAGCTCTCGTAGGCCTCGGCCTTCGACTCGATCGTGTAGCTGGCGACGTAGGGGGCCAGGGCGTCGGAGTTGATGAGCGCCTCGATGGCGTCGATCTGCTCCTGGGTGGCCTCGCCGTCGGCGCACTCGGCACGTGCGGAGGACACGGGGCACATGTAGACGCTGACCTCGACCTTGTCGTACCAGTCGCCCTTCATCGTGCTGATCTGGAGCTGGAGGAGGGCGGAGGCGCCGACGAACAGCAGTGAGACGAAGGCGACGAGGATGACGGAGACCGTCATCGCGAGGTTGCGCGTCAGTCCCTTGAAGGTCTCGGTGACAACGAGGCGGAATCGCATGCTGGTGCTCCTTCAGCGGTCAGAGCCGTAGACGCCGCGGGACTGGTCGCGCACGACCTGGCCCGCCTTGAGCTCGATGACGCGCTTGCGCATCTGGTCGACGATCTCGTCGTCGTGAGTGGCCATGACGACGGTGGTGCCCTGCCGGTTGATCCGGTCGAGCAGCCGCATGATGCCCACGGAGGTGGAGGGGTCGAGGTTGCCCGTCGGCTCGTCGGCAAGAAGGAGCTTGGGACGGTTGACCATGGCGCGGGCGATGGCGACGCGCTGCTGCTCACCGCCACTGAGCTCGTGCGGCCTGCGGTTCTCCTTGCCGGACAGGCCCACGAGGTCGAGGGCCTCCGGCACGGCGGACAGGATGTAGTGGCGCGGCTTGCCGATGACCTGGGAGGCGAGGGAGACGTTCTCCAGGACGGTCTTGTTCTCCAGCAGGCGGAAGTCCTGGAAGACGAAGCCCATCTCCCGGCGCAGGTGAGGGACCTTCCAGGAGGAGACCTGGGACAGGTCACGGCCCAGGACGTGGATGCGTCCCGAGGTGGGGCGCTCCTCACGCAGCGTCAGGCGCAGGAAGGTCGACTTGCCCGAGCCGGAGGCGCCGACGAGGAAGACGAACTCGTCCTTCTCGATCTCGATGTCGACGCCGTCGAGGGCAGGGCGAGCCCCTCTCTTGTAGACCTTGGACACGTGGTCGAAGCGGATCATGGGTGGGGGCTGCTCTCCTGGCTGACGTCTGGGTGCCGGCGGCACGCGCCCGGCTTGCCTGCCACGGTATCCAGCCAGACGGCCGATGCGGCCGTGACACGCCCGAGCGCACCTGTGGTGAGCGACGACGCCCGGGCCGTTAGCGTGCGGGCGTGAGCTCCTCCCCTGACCCGACCGTCCCCAGCACCGATCCGACCGACGGCTCCGAGGCCGGCGCCCCCAGGTTCGACGAGGTCGTGGACCTGGGCTCCTGGGCGGCCTTCGAGCCCTCGCTGGCGGCGCTGCTCGACGGCGAGGCCCGCCCGCACGCCCCGTGGCCGGGGCTGACGATTCTGCTGACCGCACCGCGTCCGGTGGTGACGGCCGCGGAGCTTAAGGAGCGGATGGGTCTGCGGTCCCTGCTGCGCGGCCGCCGTGGGGGCGGGCCCTCACCGGAGGTGCCGGGGCTCGTCCTCGTCGGCCGGGGCGACGGCGTGCAGGTGAGTGTCCCCGTCCTGGACGCCGAGGGCCGCCACCTCCTGGGCCCCGACGCCCGACAGACGCTGAGGCGGCTGGGGTGGGCCGACCACCAGGACCTCATGGTGCGCCTGCTGGCCGACGGCGCCGAGGCCGCCCAGGCCGTCACGCGCGTGCTCATCGAGACGCTGCACGTGCCGCACCCCGCCGACGTCGACCACCTCGTGGTGCTCACCGGCTAGGGGCAGGCCTACCGAGGCGGCGGCTACGCGTCGACCGGTTCGTAGGCCAGCTCGGCGTCGCTGAAGGCCTCGTCCTCCAGGGGCGGCAGCGGTGTCGCCCACGGGTCCTCCCCCGACGCCGTGCTCGCACCGTCCGCGCTCACCTCGTGTGCGCCTGACAGCTTGACCGCGCCAGTCCCCGCGTCCAGCGCCCCCTCCCCCGGCGTCTGGGCAGCCACTGTCCCCGTACCCGAGGGCTCGGGTGAGGCGGCCGAGGGCGCGGACAGCGGTGTGCCGGCGCTGTGGGCGGCGGCCATGACCGGCTCCACCCGCATGTAGGAGGTGGTACCGCGGGCGAGGTCGTGCCCGCCGGAGGTGATCGTGATGACGTTGCTCGTCTGTTCGGGTCCGTTCGCGGGGGTCCACGTCTCCTGGGTCAGGCGGCCGTGGAGCAGGACGGGATCGCCCTTGCGCAGGCTGCGGGCGAGGTTCTCAGCGAGAGCGCCCCAGGCCTTGGCCGTGAACCACAGGGTCTCCTCGTTGTGCCACCTGCCCGAGGCGTCCCGGTAGGCCGGGGTGGAGGCGACGCGGAAGCGGCAGTAGACCCGGCGGCTGGGTGTGGTGGCGACGATCGGCGTGGTTCCGACGACGCCCTGGACGGTGATGTCGATCTGGCGGCTCATGGGGCTCCTCCTGGTGCTTCGGCCGGCGTCGTCGCCGACGAGACAACCGTGCCGCCGCCGTACCCCCGGGCGCGAGCGCGGCCCGGGCCGCCTGTGGACCGCGGCGCCCGCGGCTGTCACGGGACGAGCCTGTGGAGCCCGGGGAGCGGTCCGCTCAGTCGCTCAGGCCCAGGGCACGGCGCAGCTGCGCGTGACGCTCAAGCACCTGGGTCGCGGGCGCGAGAAGCCCCCGCTCCACGACGGACCCGACACGTGCACGCACCGCACGGGCGTAGGCCTCGGCCTCATGGTGGGCCCGACGGCGCCGGGCCCAGGCCGCCCAGCCGGACGCCACGACGCCCAGGACGACGAGGGGCACGGGCCAGAGGATGCTGCCGTGGCCCAGCAGGGCCGCCACGAGCAGGCCGGCCGCCAGCACGAGGGCGAGCACCCCGGCCCACCAGGACAGGTCGATGGCGGTGGCGCGCGGCGCGGGCAGGGGGACGGAGCCGACTCCCTCCGCGGTCTGGGTCCCCAGGACGTCGGCGCTGGCGACGGCGTCCTCCACGGACCGCGCCCAGGCTCGCGGCAGGCTGTGGGTCGTGCGCGAGAGCCACTGGCTGCGGGCGGCCGAGACCGCCGCCCGGGCCGGGGGCTCAGGGCGCGCCAGCGCCCCCGGGAGCGCCTTGGACAGGCTCGAGGCGACACTCGCCTCGACGACTCGGGCGCCGGAGGCCTGGACCAGGGCGTCAACGACCTCCGTGCGCGGGCCCTCCTCGACCCTGACGGGCTCAGGGGCCACGGTGACGGTCAGGCGCTCGGCGATGGCATCCAGCTCGGCGGAGGCGGTGCGCGCCGCGTTGGACTCGCGGGCGACACGCTCGATGAGCAGGCTGCGGACCTGGTCGAGGTTGTCGCCGCGCACGGCGGACACCGGGAGCACGGTCACGTCCTCCAGGCCGTCGTTGACGAGGAGGGAGCGCACGTCCTCCATGAGGTGCTCCTGGCCCGAGGCCGGCAGCTCGTCGATGTGGTTGACCAGGACGAGCATGTCCTCCTGCCGGGGGCCCAGTGAGCGCAGGTAGCCGTCGTGCAGCGCCGAGTCGGCGTACTTCTGCGGGTCGAGCACCCACACGAGGATGTCGGCCAGGGGCACGAGGCGGTCCACCTGCAGCGCGTGGGCCGTGGTCACCGAGTCGTAGTCCGGCACGTCGAGCAGTACCAGGCCGGAGAGCTCGTCCTGGTCGGAGGCGTCCAGCAGGGACTCACGGCGGATGCGGCGGTTGCGGTCCACCCCCAGGAAGGTGAGCAGGGCGCTCGCGTCGTCTCCCCAGGAGCAGGCAGCGGCCCGGGACGTCGTCGGGCGGCGGGCGCCGACGTCGGCGAACTGCAGCGCGGTCAGCGCGTTGAACAGCGAGGACTTGCCGGAGCCGGTACCGCCGAAGAGAGCGACGACGGTGTGGTCGACACCGAGGGCGAGCCGCTCAGCAACCGTGTCCAGGCCCATGCGGGCAGGGATGGACAGGGAGGCGGGAACCTCGGTGGGGCACGCGTCCAAGGCGGCGTGCATGGCGCGCAGGCGGGCGTCGAGCAGGGCGGCGGGGCTCGACTTTCGGGTCGCTGTCTGGCTCATGTCTGCATCACTCTCGTCGGCGGTCTCACTCGTACCCGGTTGCTCACGGTCAGCGGTCGCCCGGGCGCACGAGCACGGACAGCTCGCCTGCCCGCAGGCGCAGGGCGGCGGCGAGGCCGGGGTCAGGGGTCAGGCTCCGACCCGCGTCCGCGGGGACAGCGGCCTTGAGGGCGTCGGCCAGGGCGTCGGCCAGGCGCGTGCGCGCCTCGTCGGTCGCCTCGGCCAGCCCCAGCCTGGCGGCCGCCGCACGCGCCCCCTCGACACCGCAGGCGGCCGCGATGACAAGGTGGCCGGACGCGTCCGCCTCCAGGCCCTTGACGGGTGTCGTCGTGTCGCAGGTGTCCTCCAGCCAGGAGCCGACGGCCTGAGCGGCGTCGTGCCCGTGCCCGAGCAGCTGCTCGGCCTGCTCACCGACCCCCGCCTCCACCCAGGTGGCGCGGGCCTCCTTGACGAGCGCGACGAGCTCGGCGGACAGGCGCAGCACGAGGGCGTCACGCAGGTCCTCACAGACCTCGGCCAGGGCCTGTGCGCGGGCGCGGGCAGCTCGCCCGAACCAGCCGCTGCGCAGGCGGGCGCCGGTGGTCAGGGCCGCCAGCGGCCCGCCGGCGGAGGCGTGGGTCACCCACCGGGTCGAGGGCGCCCCCTCTGCGAGCACTCCCCGCTCGATGTCGACGCTCAGGGCCTCGCACGGCTTGGCGACGACGGCACGGTCCGCCGACTGGAGGAAGCGGACGGCATCGGCCTGGACGTCGACGGCGTCGGCGAGGGCAAGCAGGTCACGACGCAGGACGGGCCACATCTCGCGGTCGGTGCGGCGCATGAGCCCGGCCGCCCGGTG
This sequence comes from uncultured Actinomyces sp., assembly GCA_937926195.1. Lineage (GTDB taxonomy): Bacteria > Actinomycetota > Actinomycetes > Actinomycetales > Actinomycetaceae > Actinomyces. Next base: position 1,874 of record CALEXZ010000073.1, on the reverse strand, counting down.
GCGGCCGGCGAGCAGCTGCAGCCAGTCACGCAGCTCGCGCACCGAGGCGGGCGGCAGCATGCCCTCGTGCGGCCCGGCGTCGGGGACGACGAACAGGGGGGACTCGGCCAGGCCCAGCGCGTCGAGGCGCTCGACGAGATCGCGTCGGACCTCACCGAGGACCTTCTCGGGGACACGGTTGAGGACGACGGCGATGGAGGCGCCGCGCGCGGCGGACTCCTCCAGGGTGGCCCAGGGCATGTGGTCGCCGTAGCGCGCCGCGGTGGTCACGAAAAGCCACAGGTCGCAGGCCTCGCGCAGCCGCGAGGCCAGGGCGCGGTTCTCCGCCTGGACGGAGTCGAGGTCGGAGGCGTCGATGAGGGCGAGGCCGGCCGGCACGACGTCGGAGACGACGGTGCGCACGACCTCGGTGACGGGGTGCGCCCGGAGAGCGGAGACGTCCTCGGGGCTGACGACGAGGACGGGGACACGGGTCGTGGGACGCAGGACGCCGGCGTCGGAGACCTCAGCGCCCAGGACAGAGTTGACGAGGGTCGACTTGCCCGCCCCGGTCGAGCCTCCGACGACGACGATGGCCGGGACGTCCACGTGCTCCAGCCGGGGCAGGACGTTGTCACGCACCTGGCCGACGACGCTCGCGCGCAGGCGGCGCGCGTCCTCGACGCCGTCGGCCTCCAGCGTGAGCGGCAGCGCCTCAAGGTCCCTGACGGTGTCGGACAGGACGTCGACGAGGCGACCGCGGCTGATGACCGAGGAGGGGACGTCGAGGCCGTCGGCCGGAGGGACTGAGGAGGATGACATACCGATAACCCTAGGGGCGCTACGGCCACCTGGCCGTATTGATCCGTTGAGTCGCGTCAGACACGCGGATGGTGCCCCCACCCGGACTCGAACCGGGAACCTGCGGATTACACGGCGGGGCACCGCGCCACTGCGGCCTGGCGACTGGCAGCGTAACCCTCGGACGGCTGGCGCGGCTATGCTCCACGGTCCTGTGAGTCAGTCTGAAATGTGGGATGAGGCCATTGAACGATGGCGGGGCGGACAGGTCGCCCAGGGGTACCCGGCCAGCACTATCCGCCTGCGCACCGGGTGGGTACGGCGCCTCGGGGCATGGGTCGCCGTCGGTCCGTGGGAGGTCGACGGCGACCACCTGATCGCATGGGGCGGCGCGCACGAGTGGGCTCGCAACACCCGCCGCGCCGCGTACTCCTCCGTCACCCGGTTCTACTCATGGGCTGAGAAGGCCGGGCATGTGGAGGTCTCCCCCGCCGCCGACCTACCTGCCGTCAGGCAGACCGGTCCGCGCCCACGTCCGTGTCCCGAGGAAGTGATCCGCAACGCCCTGGCAAACGCGGACGACGGGACGGCGCTCATGATCAGGCTCGCCAGCGAGATCGGGCTACGCCGGGGCGAGGTCGCTCAGGTGCACTCTCGCGACCTGGTAGATGACCTCATCGGGCGCTCACTCGTCGTGCACGGAAAGGGAGGCAAACAGAGGATCGTCCCAATGTCCGACTCCTTGGCTGACGCGGTTGAGGCTCGCTGCCGTGCGCAAGGTGGCTTCGCGTTCCCGTCCCGCTTCGGCGATGGGCACATGACCGCTGGCGCCGTCGGCGACCGGGTGGGTGACGCCCTCGCCGGCGACTGGACCATGCACAGCCTGAGGCACAGATTCGCCTCGCGTGCATACGGGCTGACCGGGGACGTACTCGCGGTTCAGGCGATCCTCGGACACGCATCCCCGACTACGACGCTCGCCTACGTCGTCGTCGAACCGAACCGCCTGCGACGCACCATGCTCGCCGTGGCGGCGTAGGCGGTATGTGCGTCCGCCCGCCGACGCGGTGAGGCGTGCGGCGGGCGGGGCGTGG
>CALEXZ010000072.1 GCA_937926195.1 uncultured Actinomyces sp. | reverse complement strand
GACCCGGCCGGACTCGAACCGACGACCGACGCGGTGTAAACGCGTTGCTCTACCAGCTGAGCTACAGGTCCTGTGGGTGGGAGCGTGGGGCTCCCACGGGTGCGGGGCGCCCCGGCACCGCCCGGGGCGGCTCAGCGCCTGCGGCTGGAGACCCGGATGCCGCTCCAGTGCTCACCCATGGAGGCGGCGCTCGTGGCGTGCATGCCGGCGGTCCTGGCGGCCTCCTCGACGTCCCCGGCGGGGACGGCCCCGGTGGTGCGGGCCTTGGGGGTGAGGACCCAGATGAGGCCGTCGCCGTCGAGGTTGGACTGGGCGTCGACGAGCAGGTCGGTGAGGTCGTCGATGTCACCGTCCTCGTCGCGCCACCACACGATGGCCGAGTCGGCGACGTCCTCGTAGTCCTCGTCGACCAGCGAGGTGCCGGTCTCGGTCTCGGCGGCCTGCCGCAGGGTGGGGTCGACGTCGTCGTCGTACCCGAACTCCTGGATGATGAGGCCGGAGGCGAAGCCGAAGGCCGCGCCCGCTCTGGTCGTCACTGTGTCTCTCCGATTCCGGGACCCGTGGTCCCTTGTGCGTGGTGGTGGGCGCCACGGTCGTGACGCACGGCCTTAGTCCACGGCACAAGGGCACCCGCGTGCAAGTGAGGGTCTGCGCTGCGGGCCCCGGGGCGGGGCCCGCAGGGATCACCTAGCATGACCCTCGTGGGAGACCTCACAGGCCGCGTGGGACTTTCTTCCCTGACTTGGTGTCTGCGCCTCACCGGCAGGCCGTAGATTAGTAGGCACAGTCAATCGCGGCCGCGTCCGGTCCTGCCTCGTGCCGCCGAGGCCGGCCGGCAACCGACCACCACCCGATCCGCACAGCACCGGCGCGAGGAAAGAGGAATCCGTGAGCCCGACCAGCGACTCCACGCCGCTCATCGACGGCCTCCTGACCAAGGTCACCGACAACGATCCCGAGGAGACCAGGGAGTGGCGGGACTCCCTCGACGCCCTCATCGAGGAGAAGGGCGGCCCCCGCGCCCGCTTCATCCTCCTGTCGATGCTCGCCGAGGCGCGCAAGAAGAACGTCAACCTGCCCACGCAGACGACGACCCCGTACATCAACACGATCAACGTCGCCGACGAGCCCTACTTCCCGGGCGACGAGGACACCGAGCGCACCTACCGGCGCTGGCTGCGCTGGAACGCCGCCGTCATGGTCACGCGCGCCCAGCGTCCCGGCGTCGGCGTCGGCGGCCACATCTCCTCCTACGCCTCGACGGCGACGCTGTACGAGGTGGGCATGAACCACTTCTTCCGCGGCAAGGACCACCCCGGCGGCGGTGACCACGTCTTCTTCCAGGGCCACGCCTCCCCCGGCAACTACGCCCGGGCCTTCCTTGAGGGCCGCCTGAGCGAGGAGGACCTGGACGGCTTCCGTCAGGAGTACTCGCACCCGGCCGCCTCCACCGGCCGCGGCCTGCCCTCCTACCCGCACCCGCGCCGCATGGAGGACTTCTGGGAGTTCCCCACCGTCTCCATGGGACTGGGGCCCGCAGAGGCGATCTACCACGCCTGGTTCGACAGGTACCTCCAGGGCGCAGGCATCAAGGACACCTCCCAGCAGCGCACGTGGGCCTTCCTCGGCGACGGCGAGATGGACGAGCCGGAGTCGCGCGGCATGCTCCAGCTCGCCGCCAACCAGCAGCTCGACAACCTCACCTTCGTCGTCAACTGCAACCTCCAGCGCCTGGACGGCCCGGTGCGCGGCAACGGCAAGATCGTCCAGGAGCTTGAGGCCTTCTTCCGCGGCGCGGGCTGGAACGTCATCAAGGTCATGTGGGGCCGCGGCTGGGACCAGCTCTTCGCGGCCGACAAGGACCACGCCCTGGAGCACCTCATGATGGAGACGCTCGACGGCGACTTCCAGTCCTTCAAGGCCAACGACGGCGCCTACGTGCGCGAGCACTTCTTCAACCGCGACCCGCGCACCGCCGAGCTCGTCAAGGACTGGACCGACGACGAGATCTGGGCGCTGCAGCGCGGCGGCAACGACTACCGCAAGGTCTACGCCGCCTACAAGGCCGCCACCGAGCACAAGGGCCAGCCGACGGTCATCCTGGCGCACACCGTCAAGGGCTACCTGCTCGGCTCGCACTTCGCGGGCCGCAACGCCACCCACCAGATGAAGAAGCTGACGCTGGAGGACCTCAAGGGCCTGCGCGACCGCCTGCACATCCCGGTGACGGACGAGCAGCTCGAGGCCGACCCCAAGATGCCGCCGTACTACCGCCCCGCCGCGGACGACCCGGCTCTGCTCTACATGCTTGAGCGCCGCCGTCGGCTCGGTGGCTTCGTGCCCGAGCGCCGCGACAGCGGACGGGTCCTGGAGCTGCCCGGCGAGGCGACCTACGACGTCATCAAGGGCGGCTCGGGCAAGCGCGAGGTCGCCTCGACAATGGCCTTCGTGCAGCTGCTCAAGGAGCTCGTCAAGGACAAGGAGATCGGTCGGCGCATCGTGCCGATCATCCCGGACGAGTCGCGCACCTTCGGCCTGGAGTCGCTGTTCCCGACGAAGAAGATCTACAACACGCTCGGCCAGAACTACACGCCGGTGGACGCGCAGATGATGCTGTCCTACCGCGAGTCCACCGCCGGGCAGATCATGCACACCGGCATCAACGAGGCGGGCTCCGCCGCCGTCTTCCAGGTCGCGGGCACCAGCTACGCCACGCACGGCGAGCCGATGATCCCCGTGTACATCCTGTACTCGATGTTCGGCTTCCAGCGCACCGCGGACCAGTTCTGGGCCGCCGGCGACCAGCTGGCGCGCGGCTTCGTCATCGGTGCCACGGCGGGGCGCACCACCCTCCAGGGTGAGGGCACCCAGCACATGGACGGCCACTCGCCGCTCATCGCCTGGACGAACGACGCCTTCGCCGCCTACGACCCGGCCTACGCCTACGAGATCCGCCACATCGTGCGCGACGGCCTGCAGCGCTGGTACGGCCCGGACGAGACCCGCAACCGCAACATCATGTACTACCTCACGGTGTACAACGAGCCGATCCACCAGCCGGCCGAGCCCGAGGACGTGGACGTCGAGGGCATCATCAAGGGCATCCACCAGATCGCCTCCGCCCCCGAGGGCGAGGGCCCCCAGGTCCAGCTCATGGCCTCGGGTATCGCGGTGCCCTGGGCGCTCCAGGCGCGCGACATGCTCCAGCGCGACTGGGGCGTGCGCGCGGCCGTCTGGTCCGTCACCTCCTGGGGGGAGCTGCGTCGTGAGGCCCTGGAGGTCGAGCGCCACAACTTCCTCAACCCCGGTGACCAGCGGGTGCCGTACCTGACCCGGAGGCTGTCGGGGGCCGAGGGCCCCTTCATCGCCACGAGCGACTACGACCACGCCGTGCAGGACCTCATCCGCCCCTGGGTTCCGGGCTCCTACAACGTGCTGGGGGCGGACGGCTTCGGCTTCTCCGACACCCGCAGGGCGGCGCGCCGTCACTACCTCATCGACTCGGCCTCCGTCGTCACCAAGGCGCTGCAGGCCCTGGCGCGGGAGGGCAAGGTCGAGGCCCACACGGTCTCCCAGGCCATCGAGCGCTACGACCTGGCCAACGTCAACGCCGGCACCTCCGGCTCCGACGGCGGCGACGCCTGAGCCACCGCCGTCGGGGTGCCTGAGCCCTCGGCCGTCGTGCCCGCCTCACGCGGGCCGTCGGCGGAGGGCTCAGGCCGTTCGGGGCGCCTCGTCGTCGGCCTTCTCCTCGGCCACGGGCACCGACGGGTCCGAGCCGGAGTAGTAGCGGGCGTCGCGGTAGTGGGGGTGGAGCAGGTTCTCCGGGCTGAGCAGCTCGTCGAGCGTGGCCTCGTCCAGCAGCCCCATCTCCAGGACGACCTCACGCACGTTGCGCCCGCTGCGCGCGCACTCACGGCCCACGAGGTCCCCGTTGGCGTGCCCGATGACCTCGTTGAGGTAGGTGACGATGCCGATGGAGGACAGCACGTTGTTGCGGCACACCTCCTCGTTGGCCTCGATCCCGATGACGCACTTCTCGCGCAGGGTGCGCATGGCGTTGATGAGCAGGCTGATCGACTCGAAGCTCGCCTGGGCGATGACCGGCTCCATGACGTTGAGCTGGAGCTGGCCGGCCTCGGCGGCGAAGGTCACCGCCATGTCATTGCCGAAGACCTTGAAGCACACCTGGTTGACGACCTCGGGGATGACCGGGTTGACCTTGGCGGGCATGATCGACGAGCCCGCGGCGCGCTCGGGAAGGCGGATCTCCCCCAGTCCGGCCCGGGGGCCGGAGGACAGCAGGCGCAGGTCGTTGCAGGTCTTGGAGAGCTTGACGGCCAGGCGCTTGATCGCAGCGTGCATCGAGACGTAGGCACCGGTGTCGCTGGTGGCCTCCACGAGGTTGGAGGCGCCCCTGACCTCCAGCCCGGTGATCGCACCCAGGTGGCGCACCACGGTGTCCTGGTAGCCCTGAGGGGTGTTGAGCCCGGTACCGATCGCGGTGGCACCGAGGTTGACCTCCAGGAGCAGCTCGGCATTGTGGATGAGGCGCTCAACCTCCTCGTCCAGGAGCACGGCGAAGGCCTTGAACTCCTGCCCCAGGCTCATGGGGACGGCGTCCTGGAGCTGGGTGCGCCCCATCTTGAGGACGTCGGAGAACTCGCGGGACTTGGCCAGGAAGGCGTCGATGAGATCGCACAGCTCTGCCTCGAGGTCGTGGACGGCGGCGTACAGGCCCAGCCTCAGCCCGGTGGGATAGGCGTCGTTCGTCGACTGGGACTTGTTGACGTGGTCGTTGGGGTGGACGACGTCATAGCGGCCCTTGGCGTAGCCCAGGTGCTCCAGCGCGAGGTTGGCCACGACCTCGTTGGCGTTCATGTTGGAGCTCGTACCCGCCCCGCCCTGGAAGACGTCGATGGGGAACTGGTCGAGACAGCGGCCGTTGTTCAGGATCTGGTCGCAGGCCCACACGATGGCGTCGGCGATCTCCTCGCTGAGGGCGCCGAGCTCGCGGTTGGCCAGGGCCGATGCCTTCTTGACCTGGACCAGGCCCTTGACGACGCTCGGGAAGTCCCCGACCGTCATTCCCGATAGTTGGTAGTTCTCCGTGGCCCGCAGGGTGTGGATCCCCCAGTAGGCCTCCAGCGGGACCTCCCGAGGGCCGAGCAGGTCCTCCTCGGTACGCGTGGCCTGAGACTTCATTGTCCCTCCCGTCCGCGCTCATGGCGCGTGTCGTCGTCGGCTGGCGCTGCCGGTACGCGGCGCAGTACCCCTCAGTCTATCTGTACAGATCCACCCATCACGAATTGTGGTATTCCTACAAGGTCGTTCTAAGATAAAGAGTATGATTGAACTGAGCCAGCCCGCGGTGGCGGACCTGCGTCGCGCGCAGGACACGATTATCGAGCACTCCCTCGACCGGATCAGTGCTGCGCACCCCTGGTACCGGACCCTGCCGGAGGCGCCGCGCCGCCAGATTGAGAAGGTCGCCCGCCTGGGCGTGACGATGTTCGTCGACTCGGTCGAGAGCCCGGGTGCGGCGGTGGCGCCCTCCCAGATCTTCTCCGTCGCCCCCGCCGCGCTCACGGGCACGATCACGCTCGAGCAGACGCTGGCGCTCGTGCGCACCGTCCTCGACGTCGTCGTCGAGGAGGCGCCGCAGGCCGTACCCGAGGACATGCAGGACCGGGTGACGATCCTCGTGCTCACCTTCGGACGCGATGTCGGCTTCGCCGCCGCCGAGGTCTACGCCCGCGCGGCGGAGGCCCGCGGCGCCTGGGACGCGCGCCTGGAGTCCGTGGCCGTGGACGCCATGCTCGAGGGCTCCCCCGAGGACTCGGCCACCCGCGCCGGCTCCGCCGGGTGGTCCGGCTCCGGCCCTGTCGTCGCCATCGCGGCCCGGGCCGTGCTCGACGCGCTGGCCACCTCCCGCCTGCGCCACGACTGCCGCCAGGCGGCCCCCGACTGCCTCGTGTCCGTGCGCGGGGAGTCCGTCATCATCATCCTGGGGGGCGTCACCGCCCAGGCCGGCGGGCAGACACCGGAACAGGCCCTGGACCGTGTGGCCTCCCGGGTGGCCGAGCGCCTCGACGGCCCTACGGTCATCGGGCCGGTGGTGCCCGGCGTGGCGCAGGCCGGCCGCTCCCTGCGCTCGGCCATCGCGGGCCAGCACGCCCTGCCCGGCTGGGTCCAGGCACCCAACCCGGTCCACGCCGACGACCTCCTGCCCGAGCGGCTCCTTGACGGCGACAAGCTGGCGGTGGAGCAGATCTCGGCCCTCGTGGGCGCCCCTCTGCACGCCATGGGCGAGCCCTTCGAGGAGACGGTCGCCACCTACCTCGCGCTGGGCGGCAGCCTGGAGGCGACGGCCCGGTCCCTGTTCGTCCACGCCAACACGGTGCGCTACCGCCTGGGCAGGGTCGCCGAGCAGGTCGGGTGGGACGCCACCGACGCCCGCGACGGCCTCATGCTCCACATGGCGATCATCGTCGGCCGCCTCATGGCCGACCGGGAGGACTGAGGGTGCGCGCCCTGCTGTGCCCGGGGCAGGGTTCTCGCCCCGCCGCGCCGCTGCTGCCCGTCAACGGGTCGGGTGCGACGGCGCGCGCGCAGGAGCGTCTGGTGTGCGAGTCCTGCGCGGCCAGCGGCCTCGACCTGCCCGGCATCGTCGACACCGTCCTGGAGCGGCCCGACGACGCCCCCCTGGGCACGCACGTGGCCCAGCCGCTCACCGTCCTCGTCTCGCTGCTCAGCGCCCTGGGGGCGGGGCTGCTGGACGCCGAGGAGACGACGCAGACGGCCCCGCCCCTCGCCGAGCCCGGCATCGTCGTCGCCGGCCACTCTCTGGGCTCGCTCACCGCCCTGGCGCTGGCCGGTGCGCTCACGCCCGTGCAGGCCGTGCGTCTGGCGGCGGTGCGCGGCCGGGCGATGGAGGCGTGCTGCACCGCTCCCGACGGCACCCGCGTGGGCGGCATGGTCGCCGTCGTCGGCGGACGACGTGAGGACGTCCTGGCTCAGATCGAGGCGGCGGGCCTGACCGTGGCGAACGTCAACGGCGCCTCCCAGGTCGTGGCCTCGGGCCCCTTCGCCGCCCTTGAGCGCCTGCGGGCGCCCGAGCGGGCCAGGCTCGTGCCCCTCGACGTCGCCGGCCCCTTCCACAGCCCCGGCATGGCCCGGGCGGCCCCGGCCCTGGCCGCGGCCGTCGGGGACCTGCCCGGGCGTGTGCTCGTACGCGGCGTGGTCGACGAGGCCACCGGCGAGCTCTACCCGGCCGGAGCCTCCTCACGCCCCCTGCTCCAGGCACTGCCCGCCAAGCTCACGGCGCCGGTGCGCTGGGACCTCGTCGAGCAGCGCCTGCGCGAGCTGGGCACCGACGAGGTGACGGTCCTTGCCCCCTCCCAGGCGCTGGCCGGCCTGGCCCGGCGAGGGCTGCCGGGGGCTGTCCTCACCCGCCTGGACGCAGGACGCACCACGTGACAGCACGCGTCCCCCGATGAGGGACAATCGTCCCGGATCGGGCGCACCGCCCCTCACCCCGGACCCCATCCGGCATGACACCCCCTCCGGGCCGTCCCAGGCCCGCCCACACGAAGGAGCCATGATGGCCGACGAGACCAGCACCGACATCCTCACCGCCGTGCGTGAGATCACCGCCGAGGAGGCCGGCGTCGACCTCGCCGAGGTGAGCGAGACCTCCCGCTTCGCCGACGACCTCGACATCGACTCGCTCGGCCTGCTCACCATCGCCACCCAGGTGGAGGAGCGCTTCGGGGTCGCGCTGGACGACTCCCTCATCCCCACGCTGGCGACCGTCGGCTCGCTCGTCGAGCTCGTCAGCTCCCTCAGGGACTGAGACCGGCATGGTCGACACCGCCTCGCTGCCGCCGCGCACCGCCGTCGTCACGGGACTGGGGACGACGAACCCGCTCGCGGGGGACCTCCCGGGCACCTGGCGGGCGCTGCACGAGCACCGCACGGCTGTGCGCGCCCTCGACGAGGACTGGTCCCGGGAGCACGCCCTGCCGGTGCGCGTGGCCGCGCCGCTGGCCGTCGAGCCGGGCGAGCGCCTCACCGCCCGTGAGACGCGCCGCCTCGACCGCGCCAGCCAGTGCGCGCTGCTGGCGGCGCGTGAGGCCTGGCAGCAGGCCGGCGGCCAGGCCCTGGCCGAGCGGGTCGAGGCTGAGCGCCTGGCGGTGTCCCTCTCCCCCGGCATGGGCCCGGTGCTGTCGGTCATGCAGGCCTGGGACACGCTGCGCGAGCGGGGAGCGCGCCGGGTCCTGCCGACGGCCGTGCCGGCCCTCATGCCCAACGCCCCGGCGGCGACGGTCGGCATCGAGCTCGGTGCCCGGGCCGGGATCCACGCCCCGGTCTCGGCCTGCGCCTCCGGCGCGGAGGCGATCGCCTACGCGGCGGACCTCATCGCCCTCGACCGGGCGGACGTCGTCGTCGCCGGGGGCACTGACGCCGCCCTGCACCCGATGACCGTGGCGGCCTTCGCGGCCATGAGGGCCCTGTCCACCCGGGACGAGGAGCCGGCCACGGCCTCGCGGCCCTTTGCACCGGACCGCGACGGCTTCGTCCTCGGTGAGGGCGCCGGCGTCCTCGTCCTGGAGGCGGCCCAGCACGCCGCCGAGCGCGGTGCCCGGGTCCTGGCGGTGCTCGCGGGGGCGGGCGTGACCGCCGACGCCTACGACGTGGCGCGTCCCGAGCCCAGCGGCACCGAGCAGGAGCGGGCGATCCGTCTGGCCCTGGAGCACGGGGGCCTTGAGCCCTCCGAGGTCGGTCACGTCAACGCGCACGCCACCTCGACCCCCGTCGGAGACATCGTCGAGGCCCAGGTGCTCGCGCGCGTCCTGCCGGCAGCCGCCGTCTCGGCGACGAAGTCCGCGACCGCCCACCTGCTGGGGGGCGCGGGAGGCCTTGAGGCCGTCCTGACGGTCATGGCACTGGCCGAGGCCTGGCTGCCCCCGACGCTCCTGCCGGGCGGGATCGACGCCGAGGTGGCCGCCACGGGCATCGACGTCGTCGGCCCCGACGGACGCGCGGCGCCGGGCCTGCGCGCGGCTGTGAGCACCTCCTTCGGCTTCGGCGGCCACGACGTGGCCCTCGCCTTCACCGTCTGAGCACAGCACCGCGCACCGGCTGTCCCCCACCGGGGGCGGGCTCGCCGACCGGGCTGCTCAGCCCACCCGGTGGAGCCAGCGCACCGGTGCGCCCGCGCCCGCGTAGCGGAAGGGCTCGAGCTCGTCGTCCCAGGCCTGGCCCAGGGCGAGGTCGAGCTCGCGGCGCATGACGGCGGGCTCGTCAGCGTGCAGCAGGGCGGCACGCACGCGGTCCTCGGGGACGACGACGTTGCCGTGCGCGTCCGTCTGGGCGTGGAAGATGCCGAGGTCAGGCGTGTGCGACCAGCGCCCGCCGTCGTTTCCGGGCGATGCCTCCTCGGTGACCTCGTAGCGCAGGTTGGCCCAGCCGCGCAGGGCGCTGGTGAGGCGGGCACCGGTGCCGACCTTTCCGACCCAGCTGACCTCGGCCCGCATCATGCCGGGCGCGGCGGGCTGCTCGGTCCAGTCCAGGTGCACGCGGGCGCCGAGGGCCTCCGCGGCGGCCCACTCGATGTGGGGACACAGCGCTCGGGGTGCAGAGTGCACGAAAAGTACACCGCGGGTGTAGGCACCATTCACGACGGATCGCCTCCTGTGGGTTCGAGAGTCGTCTTCCCCAACGTTCTCGAGCCCGAACCAGCGGTCCTCATGACGCACGCGGCGTGCGTGCCCAGTATGGCCCGCCTCGTCGCGCCGGTCCAGCCGACGCGACGAGGCGAGACGGTGACGGTCCGGTCACAGACCCTTGGCGCGCAGCTCCTTCATCGCGGCCGAACGGGTCCTGCGGTCGAGGCGGTCGAGGTACAGGTGCCCCTCGAGGTGGTCGCACTCGTGCTGGATGCAGCGTCCCATGAGCTCCTCGCCCTCGACGACGACCTCCTTGCCGTCCAGGTCGATGCCGACGGCGCGCGCGTACCAGGCGCGCTTGGTGGGGAACCACAGGTCGGGAACGGACAGGCAGCCCTCGTCGCCGTCCTGGTACTCGTCGAAGTCGAGCGCCTCGATGCGGGGGTTGAGGATGTAGCCGATCTCACCGTCGATGTTCCAGGAGAAGGCCCGCAGGCTCACACCGATCTGGTTGGCGGCCAGGCCGGCCCGGCCCTCGGCGTCGACGTTCTCCAGCAGGTCCTCCACGAGCTGCTTGACGGAGTCGTCGATGTCGGTGATCCAGTCGCACTCCGTGCGCAGGACGGGGTCACCGATGATGCGGATGTCGCGGTACGTCATGGTCCCATCCTCCCACGCGCACGAGGCCGCGGCGCACGCCGCTAGCCTGGTGCCCGTGCCACGTCCCCGCCTGCCGCGCCTGTCCCCCTCGCGACGGGGGCGTGCCGGCGCCACGCCCCCGCAGACCCTCCTGAGCTCCCTGCCGCGCGGCACGCGCCTGCTGGGCGCGCTCCCCGTCGGCGCCAACGGCACCTGCTGGCTCCTGTCCACCCCGGCCGCGCTGCTCACCGTGAGCACGTCGGTCGACGAGGCGCTGCCGCTGCCCGGGCGCCTGCCCTGGGACCGTCTCTCCCGGGCCTCCTGGCAGGCCGAGGAGCAGCTGCTCACCCTCCGGCTGCTCGGGGAGGCCGCCGACCGGCAGCTGCGGGTGCCGCCGGTGCTGCGCTACGAGGTCGGGGGTGACGCCGAGGGCACCCTGGAGCAGGTGCGCGAGGTCGACGAGGCGCCGCTGCTGCGCTCACTGCGCGAGCGGGTGGAGGCGGCGATCGTCCACCACGTGTCGACGACGCTGCCCAGCGGGGTGAGGCTGACGGCCTCGGTGCGCAGGTCGGAGGACGGTCGGCTCTACACCGCGCTGGAGCCCTCGGCGCACGCCGACGGCGTGGCGGGGCACAGTGCGGAGGTCGAGGCCCTCCTGCGCCGGGTCCGCGACGGTGTGGGCCTGCCCACACGCGCCGATTCCCCCGACATTCCGCCACTTACCTGAGGGCTGCCGATTCGACGCCCCTGAGTGCGGTTGCTAGAGTTCTATCCGCGCACGACGCCATTCCCGCGTAGCTCAATGGCAGAGCATTCGACTGTTAATCGAACGGTTGCTGGTTCGAGTCCAGCCGCGGGAGCGCGTGGAGGCCCGGTCCATCAGGACCGGGCCCTCGTCGTCTCGGCTCGCAGGCGCCGCCTCCCTCAGCTGCCCTGGCTCAGGCGCATGCGCCGGTTCTCCAGGCCGACGATCTCCTCGAAGACCTCCCGGTAGCCCGCGTCCTCGGGCGTCATGCGCCGCTGGCGGGCCCGCAGCTCGGTCAGGCGCCGGTTGACCCCCATGCGTGCCAGTGAGGTGACGGCCTCGCGCGCGTAGCGCTCCACCGAGGCCTCGTCGACGACGCCGTTCGCATCACGTCGCAGCACGAGGGGCAGCTCGACCACCGCCAGGGCGGTGAGGGCGCCGTCGACCTCGGGGGCGGCTCCCAGGCGCACCTGCTCCACCCAGCGGCCGATCGCCCTGCGCTCGACGGTCTCACGTCCCGCTCCCCCGGCGCTGAGCGCCTGGACCTCCTGCTCGGCGCGGTCCACCCCGCCTGCGGCCTCCAGCGCCTCGAAGGCCGCCCGGTGGACGGGGTCGACGAAGGCGGCCGCTTCGATGCTGTCCGCGCCCGCGCGCGAGGCGACCAGCGGCATCTGGACCATGACGGCAAGGACCTGGCGCTCCAGGGCGGTGACCCGGTCCCTGGCGTCCGGCAGCACGGGACCCGCGTGCACGGCCTCCGGCAGGAGCCCGCCGTCCGGGGAGGGTGCGTGCCCGCCCCCGCGCCGCTCGGCCGCCTGGACGGCGCCGCGGACCTCGGGCTCGGGCAGCGCCACCCAGCCGGCGAGCCTGCGGGTGTACTCGCGCCGCAGCGCCCGGTCGCGGATGCCGGCGACGACGGGCGCGGCCGAGCGCAGGCCGCGCACCCGCCCCTCGGCGGTGTCGAGGTCGAAGGAGGCCAGCGTCGTGCGGATGACGAACTCGAAGAGGGGCTTGCGCCGCTCCAGCAGGCGCGGGATGCCCTCGGCCCCCTCCTGGAGCCGCAGGTCGCAGGGGTCCAGGCCGCCGGGCTCGACGGCCACGAAGGTCTGGGCGGCGAAGTGCTGGTCCTCGCCGTAGGCGCGCAGGGCCGCCTTCTGCCCGGCTGCGTCGCCGTCGAAGGTGAAGATGACCTCCCCGCCGCGCACCCGGTTGCCCATGACGACCCCGGCCGAGGGGTCCGCGGCGTCGCCCAGCAGGCGGCGCACGATGCGCACATGGTCCTGGCCGAAGGCGGTGCCGCAGGTGGCCACGGCGCACTCCACCCCCGACAGGTGTGCCGCCATGACATCCGTGTAGCCCTCGACGACGACGACGCGCCGCTCGCGGGCGATGCTCCTCTTGGCCAGGTCGAGGCCGTAGAGGACCTGGCTCTTGTGGTAGACGGCGGTCTCCGGGGTGTTGAGGTACTTGGGCACGCTCGCGTCCTGCTCCGACAGGCGGCGCCCGCCGAAGCCGACGGTCGTGCCGGTGACGTCACGGATGGGCCACATGACCCGGTCCCGGAAGCGGTCGTAGACGCGCCCGCCACCGGGGCCGCCCTGACCGCACAGCCCGGAATCGACGAGCTCCTTCTCGGTGAAGCCCTTGGAGCGCAGGTGCTGGGCCAGGTTGTCCCAGCCGGCCGGGGCGTAGCCGACCCCGAAACGGACCAGGGCGTCGGCGTCGAAGCCCCGACCGAACAGGAAGCGGCCCGCGGTGGCCGCCGCCGGGTTGGCGGGGCTGAGCTGGGCGCGGAACCACTCCTCGGCGACCCGGTTGGCCTCGAGCAGGCGCTGGCGGGTGCCGGGCTCGATGCCGCGGCGCACCGGGGCGTCCCCGTCCTCATAGCGCAGCTGCACGCCCACGCGTGCGGCCAGGTGCTCGACGGCCTCGGTGAAGCCGAGGTGGTGGATCTTCTGGACGAAGGCGATGACGTCGCCGCCCTCGCCGCAGCCGAAGCAGTGCCACAGCCCGAGCTGGGGGCGGACGTTGAAGGACGGTGTCCTCTCGTCGTGGAAGGGGCACAGCCCCTTCATGGACCCGACGCCGCCGCTCTTGAGGGTGACGTGCTCGCCGACGACGTCCTCGATCCGGGCGCGCTCGCGCACGGCCTCGATGTCCTCGCGCTTGATGAGTCCCGCCATGGGCTCATCCTAGGGGGCGCTCAGGCCCGAGCCCTCGCCCCTGTGGACCCCTGTGGACAGGCCCTCAGACCTCGGAGAGCATGCCGCACAGGCGTGCGTGCCACTGGCGCGCGGAGGTGTCGGTGAGGGAGGCGAGCTGGTCGACCACGGCCCGCAGACGCCCGGCCTCGTCCTCGGCCTGGCGCCACGCGTGGGCGAAGACCGGCTCGAGGTGGCGCTCGCCGGTGGCGATGAGCGCGTCGGCGAGGTCGAAGAGCTCGGTGCGCTGACGCAGGTAGACGGGCTCGTGCTCGCGCGGCGCCATGACGTAGCGCACCGCGGCGCCCTTGAGCACGAGGATCTCGGCGGCCGTCTCCTCGGGGACCACGAGGTCGGCGTCGTAGCGCGACAGCGGGCCCTCGCCGAAGACCTCCCGGGTGGCGCTGGCGACGGCGGAGACGAAGCGGCCGATGAGCTGGCTCGTGAGGTTCTTCAGGGCCGCGGCGTCGCGCGGCGAGCCAGTGTACCCGCCGATCCAGAAGCCGGCGCCGGTCAGGCGCTGCCAGGCCTCCTCCAGCGCCTGGCGCCCCGTGCCCGGGCCGTACCAGTCGAGGGTCGCGGTGACGATGGCCTGCGCCTCAGCGTCGGCGACGACGGCGGCGGGGTCCATGCGCCCCAGGGCGATGGCGTCCTCGACGTCGTGCACGGAGTAGCCGACATCGTCGGACAGGTCCATGACCTGTGCCTCCAGGCAGCGGCGGTGGGCGGGCGCGCCCTGGCGCATCCAGCTGAAGACCAGCAGGTCGTCGTCGTAGCAGCCGTACTTGCGGACGCTCTTGCCCTCGGGGCCGCCGGGCCCCTGCCCCTTGGCCCACGGGTACTTGGCGATGGCGTCCAGGCTCGCCCGGGTGAGGTTGAGGCCGACGCTGCGTCCCTCCTCGTCCAGGCTCTTGGGCTCCAGGCGGGTGACCAGGCGCATGGTCTGGGCGTTGCCCTCGAAGCCTCCGATGGAGGCGGCCACGACGTCCAGGGCCTTCTCCCCGTTGTGCCCGTAGGGCGGGTGGCCCAGGTCATGGGCCAGGCAGGCGGTGTCGACGACGTCGGGGTCGCAGCCCAGGGCCTGGCCGATGGCACGCCCCACCTGGGCGACCTCGAGGGAGTGGGTGAGGCGGGTGCGTACGAAGTCGTCGCTGGAGGGCCCCAGCACCTGGGTCTTGGCGCCCAGGCGCCGCAGCCCCGAGGAGTGCAGCACCCGGGCGCGGTCGCGCTCGAAGGGGGTGCGCTGAGGGTTCTTGGCGGCCTCGGGGACGTAGCGCTCGACGTCGTGAGCCCGGTAGCCGATGAGGTCGCCGGCGTCCTCGTTGCTGGCGTGGACGTCTCCCGGCTCAGATACTGACATGCGGGCAAGCCTACGCACGGGCGCGCTACTATGACCCAGGGCCTCCCGGGAAGCCGCTGGCTGTCCCCGGTCCCGCCGGTCAGTGGACCCGGCGGCCAAGGGGCCCGACTGCGGGCTGGAGCCCGGGTCCTGGCAGAAGGGAGCGGCTCGCGTGACGACCACGACGACTCTCGTGCACCGTGCGCGCCACGGGTCGCTGGAGTGGTGGCGCAAGGCTCTCGTGTACGAGATCGCCTCGCCCGAGCTGGGGGCCCAGGACCTCAGCGGCCTGCACGGCGTGCTCGACCACGTCCGCTCCATCGGCTTCAACACGGTCCTGCTGCGCCCGAGCCTCGTCGACGTCCCCGACCAGCTCCCGGCGGTCACCGCCTTCGCCGCGGCGGCGCACGAGCGCGGGCTCCACCTGCTGCTGCGCATCTCCGGCGCCCTGGGGCCTGTGACAGGCCCCCACGCGGGCGAGGACCACCGCATCGTCGTCGGCCGTGAGCGCGCCGACGAGGGCCTGCTCGCCCGGGCGGAGGCCTTCCTGTCGGCGGGTGCGGACGGCGTGGACCTGGGCACCATCATCCCCCCGGAGGTCGACGAGGCCACGGACCTCGACCGGCTCACCGAGTACTTCCACCGTCTGCACGGCCTCGTGGCGACCTACACCGACGAGGGCGTCATCGGCGCGGACGTGTCCGCCGACTACCCCGAGACCTGGCGCCACCACTTCCAGGAGGACTGGCTGCACCACCTGCGCGACGACACGATCATGCTCGTGCGCTGGAACGCGGACTCGATGACCCGCCACCTCACGCGCTCACTCGACCAGCACGACCGCTTCGGCGCCCCGCCCGTGTGGCGCTTCCTGCCCAGCCACGCTCTCGGCAGCAGCACCGACCCCGGCGACGGGCGGCGCTGGTTCACCCAGCCGGAGGTGCGCGAGCAGCGGGCCCAGGCCCTGCAGGCCCTCCTGCTGGCGCTGCCGGGCTCGGTCTACCTGCGTCAGGGCGACGAGGTCGCGCTGCCGGACGCCCTCAAGCCCTTCTCCTCCCTGGAGACCCACGAGCTCGTCAACGAGCACGCGGCAGCCCAGGGCGCGCTCTTCGGCTCCCCCCTGGCGACGGTGCGCCACGCCGCCCGGCTGCGACAGGAGCGCCGCCTGGCCTCCGCCCCCCTGGCCTTCGTCACCGGCATCGACTGGTGCGCCCCAGGGGTCTTCACCATGCTCGTGCGCGACGTGCTCGTGCTCGTCAACGTGACGAGCGAGCCCGTGCGCCTGCCCGAGCACGCCGAGGTGCTGCTCTCCTCCCACGTCCTGGCCCAGGGAGACGGCGCGATCCTCGTGCCGCCGACGACGACGGTGTGGCTCGACGCGGCGACCGTCGCCTGAGATAGGCTGTGACAGCCGCCACGCGTTCCGGTAGGCTGTTCACACGCTTGCAGGCCTTGCACAAGGGCGTTACATTGTTTTCACTGCAGAGCCGTCCCCTACTCTGATTCGAAGGAGAATCGCAGTGTCTCTCAACCGCAGGTCCTTCCTGTCCCTTACCGCCGTCGCCGTCAGCCTCTCCGCCGCGGCCGCCTGCTCCGGCGGTTCCAGCGACTCCACCGGCTCGGACTCGGCCTCGGCGGCCGGCTCCGGCGACGCCCTCGTGCGTGACCCCGACGCCGACCTCGTCATCTGGGCCGACGAGAAGAAGGCCAACTCCCTGAGGGAGGCCGCCACCAAGTGGGGCGAGGCGCAGGGCATCACCGTGGCCGTCCAGGTCGTGGCCAACGAGACCCAGTCGACCTTCGTCACTGCCAACCAGGCCGGTAACGGCCCCGACGTCGTGCTGGGCGCCCACGACTGGATCGGCAACCTCGTCCAGAACAGCTCCATCTCCCCGGTCCAGCTGACCGAGGCCGCGAAGTCCAACATCGCCGAGGTCGCGCTCAACGCCGTCACCTACGACGGCCAGACCTACGCCGTGCCCTACGCCGTGGAGACCCTCGCCCTCTTCGTCAACAAGGGCCTGACCTCGGTCACCGCGCCCACCACCATCGAGGAGCTCGTGGCCGCCGGCCAGGCCGCGGGCACCGAGGCCGTCCTGTCCCTGCCCGTGGACGAGTCCGGCGACGCCTACCACATGCAGCCGCTGTACACCTCCGGCGGTGGCTACCTCTTCGGCAAGAACGCCGACGGCTCCCTCAACCCCAAGGACCTCGGCGTCGGCGCCGAGGGCTCCCTGGCGGCCGCGGCCAAGATCGGCGAGCTCGGCTCCCAGGGCGTCCTCAAGACCTCCATCACCGGCGCCAACGCGATCTCGCTGTTCACCGACGGCAAGGCCCCCTACCTCGTGTCCGGCCCCTGGGCCCTGGCCGACGTCGTCAAGGCCGGCATCGACTACGAGGTCGTGCAGATCCCCGGCTTCGAGGGCATGAGCGAGGCCCGTCCCTTCGCCGGCGTCAACGCCTTCTACGTCGCCTCGAAGGGCAAGAACGCCGCCTTCGCGCAGACCTTCGTCACCGACGTCGTCAAGGACACGACCATCACGGCCGCCATGTTCGAGCTCAACCAGCTGCCGCCGGTCCAGAAGGACCTCACCGAGCAGCTCAAGTCCACGAACCCGGACATGGTCACCTTCACCACCCTCGCCAGCGAGCACGCCGACCCGATGCCCTCCATCCCCGAGATGGCGGAGGTCTGGTCCCCGCTGGGCAAGGCCGAGGCCAACATCGTGGCCGGCGCCGACCCGGCCACCACGATGACCAGCGCAGGCGACGAGATCCGCTCGGCCATCAAGGGCTGATCCCCAGTGCGTCGGGGCCGACGCGCCCGCGCCGTCGGCCCCGACGCCCCTCCCCCTCGGTGACCGAGCCGCAGCAGCGGTCCGGTCCTCCCCACGTGCCCACCGACGGGCCGCCCCTCCCTGACCATCGATGCCGCCGCGCCCACACCGCCGGCACGGAAAGGAACAGACAATGTCGTCCGCCTCCGCCCACGCGAGCGGCCCGAAGGAGAGGACCTCGACGATCCGCTCGCTTCTGGGCCGTGTCCTCGTCCTCGGGGCCACGCTCTCCGTGGCGATCTACCTCGTCCCCCTGCTCATCCAGTTCAAGATGTGGATGTGGCTCGCGGTGGTCGTCCTGGCCACCCTGGCGATCTTCGCCCTCTACTCCACCAAGCGCTTCGTCCCGGCCAAGTACGTCTTCCCGGGCACTTTCTTCCTGGCCGTCTTCCTCATCATCCCCATCGTGCTCACCATCCAGACAGCCTTCACGAACTTCGGTGACGGCTTCCGGGGCACCAAGGACGAGGCGATCACCTCCATCACCAACAACTCGGTCCAGCAGACCGCCGACTCCCCCATCTACAACCTCACCGTGGCCACCACCGGCACCGCCGAGGAGGGCCCCTACTCCCTGTTCCTCGTCGACCCGGACACCAACGAGGTCCTCTTCGGGGCCGACGGTGAGACGGTGCGCAAGGCAGACCCCGCTGACGTCACCGTCAAGGACGGCTTCGTCACCGCCGCCGAGGGCTACACGATCCTCACGGCCAAGGAGATCAACGACAACTACGAGGCCATCAGCGCCCTCACCCTGTCCGTCTCCGAGAACTCGGCCATCAAGGTCCAGGGCGTGCGCAACGCCTTCGAGGGCACCAAGACGATGGTCTACGACGAGGCCACCGACACCATCACCGACACGGTCACGGGCAACACCTACACCGTGCAGAAGGTCGGCAAGTCCGAGTACTTCGTGGACGCCAACGGCAACCGGCTCGCCCAGTCGTGGCTGCAGAACGTCGGCTTCGCCAACTTCAAGGACCTGTTCACCAACGCCAACCTGCTCAGCCAGCTCGGCGGGGCCTTCCTGTGGACGCTGGTCTTCGCCGGCGGCTCCATGCTCCTGACCTTCCTCGTCGGCTACTTCCTGGCCCTGACGCTCAACGACGACCGCGTGCGCGGAAAGAAGCTCTACCGCTCCTTCCTGCTGCTGCCCTACGCGGTGCCCGGCTTCATCTCCCTGCTCATCTGGTCGAACTTCTACAACAAGGACTTCGGCCTCATCAACAACGCCCTGCACCTGGACATCAACTGGCTGGGTGACCCCACCTGGGCGAAGATCGCTGTCCTGCTGACCAACACCTGGATGGGCTTCCCCTACATGTTCATCGTGTGCACCGGCGCCCTGCAGTCGATCTCCGGGGACCTCAAGGAGGCCGCCAGGATCGACGGTGCCAGCGGCCTGCAGACGACGACGCGGATCACCACCCCGCTGCTGCTGGTGTCGGTCGCCCCGCTGCTGGTGAGCACCTTCGCCTTCAACTTCAACAACTTCAACGCCATCCAGCTGCTCACGCGCGGTGGCCCCTTCGGTGAGGGCGAGTACATCCGCGGTGGCACCGACATCCTCATCTCCGTCGTCTACCGCATCGCCTTCGGCGGCAGCGGTGCCGACTACGGCTTCGCCTCAGCGGTCTCCGTCGTCCTGTTCGTCATCACCGGCGTCCTCGCCGCCATCCAGTTCCGGGCGACCCGCGCGCTCGAGGACGTCAACTGAGGGAAGGAAGAACGACCATGACCACTGCGAACACGACCGCGGACAGCGCGTCCGCAGCCCCCGAGCGCTCCGACGCCTCCCCGCAGGAGAACCACATGTCCTTCGGACGGTGGTTCGCCGAGATCGGCTGGCGCCACCTCGTGGGCGTCGCTGCCCTCGCCTTCGCCGCCTTCCCGGTGCTGTACGTCATCAGCGCCTCGCTCAACCCCGTGGGCACCGTCGCCTCGACGAGGCTCATCCCCACGGACGTCTCCTTCGTGCACTACGAGACCCTGCTGTCGGGCGCCAAGGGCCCCTTCATCCTCTGGTACGCCAACACGCTCGTCGTGTGCGCCGTCGTGGCCGCCGTGCAGATCTTCCTGTCGGTCCTGGCCGCCTACGCCTTCAGCCGCTTCCGCTTCAAGGGGCGTCGCGGCGGCCTGCTGGCCCTGCTGCTCATCATGATGTTCCCGGCCACCCTGTCGATGATCGCGATCTACAACATGATCTCTGACATCGGCACGATCATCCCGGCCATCGGTCTCAACACCCTCACCGGCTACTGCCTGGCTCTCATGGGCGGTGCGCTGGGTCAGGTGTGGCTCATCAAGGGCACCTTTGACACCATCCCGAAGTCCCTGGACGAGGCGGCCATCCTCGACGGCTGCAGCCACTGGCAGGTCTTCACCAAGATCCTCCTGCCCTCCCTCAAGCCGATCCTGGCCACGACCTTCCTGCTGGCCTTCGTCGGCATCATCTCCGAGTTCCTCCTGGGCTCGATCTTCCTCACCGACGACTCCAAGAAGACCCTGGCCGTGGGCCTGTACGGCATGCTCTCGGGCAACCGCTCGAACAACCTGGGTCTGTTCGCCGCGGGCGCGGTCATGACGATGATCCCGGTCATCGCCCTGTTCCAGTACCTGCAGAAGTACATCGTCGGAGGCGCCACCGCCGGCGCCGTCAAGGGCTGACTCCCCGCCTACGGGTCGTGTGGGGCCCTGCACGAGGGGCCCCACACGACCACACCGACCAAGAACGGAGACTGACGTGGCTGATCGCATCACGTTGACGGACATCGCCGACCAGGCCGGTGTCTCCACGGCAACCGTCTCCCGGGTCCTCAACGGCAAGACCAACGTCGCCGACGTCACCCGTCGGCAGGTCCTCGTGGCTCTCGACCTGCTCGGCTACGAGCGTCCCGACACCCTCCACCAGGCGGTCCACGGCCTCGTGGGGCTCATCGTGCCCGAGCTGAGTAACCCCATCTTCCCCATGTACGCCCAGGAGATCGAGCAGCTCCTCGCCGCCGACGGGTGCATCCCCCTGCTGTGCACACAGACCCCGGGCGGCACGAGCGAGGACGCGTACATCGAGATGCTCCTGGACAGGGGCGTGGCCGGGATCGTCTTCGTCTCCGGCCGGCACTCCGACCTCACCGGCGACGTCACCCGCTACCAGCGGCTGCGCGAGAGGGGGGTGCCCGTGGTGGCCATCAACGGCAACGCCCCCAACATCGCGGCCCCCGGCTTCACCACCGACGACCGTGTGGCCGCACGCGTCGCCGTTGAGCACCTGGTGAGCCTGGGCCACCGGCGCATCGGCCTGGCCACGGGACCGACCCGCATGGTCCCCGCCCAGCGCAAGCGGGTCGGCTACGAGGAGGCCATGCGAGCTCTCGTGCCCGGCCAGCAGCTGCGGGTGGTCGAGAGCCTCTACACCTACGAGGGCGGGGCCAGCGCGGCCCGTGCCCTCATCGAGCAGGGCTGCACCGCCCTCGTCTGCGGCTCGGACATCATGGCGCTGGGAGCCATCCAGGGGGCGCGGGCGGAGGGCCTGGAGGTCCCTGGGGACCTGTCAGTCATCGGCTACGACGACTCCCCGCTCATGCCCATGACGGACCCGCCGCTGACCACCGTGCGCCAGCCGGTGACGGCCATCAGCCGGGCCGCGGTCACCAGCCTGCTCAACACCGTCGCGGGAGACCCCGTGCCCGACACGGAGATGCTCTTCCTGCCCGACCTCATCGTGCGCGCCTCCACCGCCCCCGCCCCGGCCCACCGCTGAGGGCTCCCGGGCGAGGGCGAGTCACCCGGTCGGCGGGGCTGAGCGCGACCAGGTGCGGGCCAGACGCCGCCCCATGGCCTCCAGGCGTCGCACGATCCCCGGTACGCCGCCCTCGTCCCAGGGAGTGTCGGCCGAGCCCTGCTGCAAGGACGACAGGGAGACGATGCCCGCCTGGGCCAGCTCGCCCCTGGGCACGAGCGAGCGTCCGGTGACGAGCACCGCGGGCAGGGCCTCGCGCACGGCGGTCTCTCCGACGACGGCCGGCACACTGTCAGCCAGCACGTCGTAGGCCTCACCCTGGGCGGTCACCAGCAGGTCCTGCGACCACGCCTCGGCCTCCAGCCCCAGGAGGGCGGCCATGACCCTGGGGCCGGGCAGAGCGCGAGCGCCCAGAGCCCGCAGCACGAGGGCCGCGCCTCCTGCGGCCCCGGTGCCCCAGGAGGAGACCGTGAGCCCGCGCTCACGGCTCTGCTCGCCGTCGGCCGCCGCCCGCACCTCCAGCTCCGCCGGACGGGCGCGTGCGAGCTCGGCCGCCAGGCGCGAGGCCGTGGCGCAGGCGCCGCGGTCGAGGTCCTGGCACTGGCGCGCTGTGAGGTCGGTGAGCGCGCTCAGCCCCTGTCCGGCGCCAGACAGCCCGCCCAGGCTGACGCCGTCGGCCAGGGCGAGGACGATGTCACGCCCCTGCGTGAGGCGGCGGGCGGCCACGACGCCGCCCAGGGCCTCGACGAGTCCGGCTCCTCCGTCGTGCACCGCTGCGCGCGCCATCCCGACGACGATGGTGTCTCCCGGCCGCGTGCGCCTCAGAGCCTCAGCGATGACAAGCCCCAGGCCCGCGGTGGTGCCCTCACGGGCCTCCTGGGCTGCCAGGCCCGCCTGCGCGGGCAGGCTCGTGAGCCTCGCAGCGTCCAGCAGCCAGCTGCGTGAGGCCGACATCCTCCCGTTGCGGGAGCCGCCCGGGGCCGCAGGGGCCACCTCGAGCCCGAGCAGGTCGACCTCGCGGACGTCGCCGAGCGGGCCCGGCGCGGCCAGGGCCTCGTGTGAGCGCACCCGTGCGGGCGTGACCGCCTGGGCGCTGCCGGCCCCGCCGTCGGGCAGCGGCAGGAGCGTGAGCACGTCCTGTGGGCGCTGAGCGGACCAGCCCGAGGCCAGGGCCTCGGAGACGTCGGCAGCCCCGAGCCCGAGCCCGGGCAGGGGCACACCGCCGGGCTCGGGCTGCATGGGCCCGCAGGCGAGCAGGACCCTCATGGCTCAGTGAGCCCGGCCGCCCGGGCTCTCGACGGCGCCGCCCAGCTGCGCGAGCAGGAGCATCTCGGCGGCCACGATCCGCTCCAGGTCACCCAGGTGCATGGACTCGTCCTCGCTGTGGGCACGCGCGTCGGGGTCCTCGATACCGGTGACGAGCACCTGCGCCTGGGGGAAGGTCTCCTGGAGGGTGGCGACGAAGGGGATGGACCCGCCCTGCCCGATGCTCACGCACTCGTGGTCGAAGGCGGCGCCCAGCGCCCACCGGGCCGCACGCACGGCGGGCATGTCGCGGCAGCAGTCGAAGCCGGGCCCGGTCTCGTGGACGCCGACCGTCACCCGGGCCCCGAAGGGGGCCCGGGCCACCAGGTGCGCCGTGAGGGCGTCAACGGCCGCCTCCAGGTCCTGGCCGGGGGCGACGCGCATCGACAGGCGCGCCGTGCAGGAGGGGGCCATGACGTTGCCGGCCAGGCTCAGCGGGGTGACGTCCATGCCGATGACCGTCAGGGTCGGCTTGGTCCACAGACGGGCGGTGATGTCGCCGGTGCCGATGAGCTCGACGCCGTCGAGCACGCCGGCGTCCGCCCGGAACTCCTCCTCGGCGTAGGCGGGGAAGGCGGCGTCCGCCTCCGGCTGGCAGACGAGTCCCGCCACGGCCACGTCCCCCGCCTCGTCGTGGAGGGTGGCGACCAGACGGCACATGGCGGTGACGGCGTCGATGACAGGACCGCCGTACTGGCCCGAGTGCACGGCGTGGTCGAGGACGTCCAGACGCACGTTGACGCTCACCGCCCCGCGCAGCGAGGTCGTCAGCGCAGGCACCCCGACCTTCCAGTTGGAGGAGTCGGCCACGACGATGACGTCGGACTCCAGGCGCTCACGGTGGGTACGCAGGAAGGCCTCGAAGGACGGCGAGCCGATCTCCTCCTCGCCCTCGATGAAGACGGTGACCGAGCAGGGCAGCTCGCCGTCGCCGAGCTCGCGCAGCAGACGCAGGGCGTGCACGTGGGTGACGACGCCGGCGCCGTCGTCGGCGCTGCCGCGTCCGAAGAGGCGCTCCCCGCGACGCTCGGCGACGAAGGGGTCCTCCTGCTTCCAGGCGGCGGGGTCGCCCACGGGCTGGACGTCGTGGTGGGCGTATAGCAGCACGCGCGGGGAGCCCGCGGGGCCCGCACGGTGGGCGAGGACGGCCGGACGGCCGACGACGCCGTCGGGGGCGTCGACGCTGAGGACCTCGGCCTCAAGGCCCGCGGCGCGCAGCAGCTCGGCGACGTGCTCGGCCGAGCGCGCCACCTGGACCTGGTCGTGGGTCCCGGCCGAGACCGAGGGGATGGCGACGAGGTCGGTGAGGTCGTGGACGATGGTCTCGAAGCGGGAACGGACGAGGGAGCGCACGGCGTCGACGGTCAGCATGGTGTGCAGGGTAGCGCTCCCGACCCGGTAGCCTGTGCGGGTGAACCTGTTCAAGAAGGACACGGGCGCGGAGCCCGCTGCGCCCACCACGCCCGCTGCGAGCACGAAGAGCGGCGGCAAGGGCCGCCCGACGCCCAAGCGCAGGGACGCCCAGGCCCGTGGACTGCACCCGGTGGTGCCCGCCGACCGCAAGGCCGCCAAGCGTGAGCAGCGCGCCCTGGAGGACGCCGCCTGGCAGCGCCAGCAGCAGGCCATGCTCGAAGGAGATGAGCGCTACCTTCCCGCGCGGGACAAGGGGCCCGTGCGTCGCTACATCCGCGACTACGTCGACGCGCGCTGGTCGCTGGGCGAGCTGTTCCTCCCGTCCATGCTGCTCATGCTGCTGGCCGTCGCGGGCATATCGGTCTACTCGACACCGACGATGGCGATGGTCTCCCTGTGGGTGCTCATGGCCGTCTACGGCCTGCTGGGCCTGGCGCTCCTCGACGCCATGTGGTGCTGGTACCGCGTGCGGGGGCTGCTGTACAAGAAGTTCGGGCGCGATCAGGTGCGCTCCCAGGGGGTCATCGCCTTCTACGTCTTCAGCCGGTGCTTCATGATTCGGCGCAAGCGCCTGCCCAGGCCGCAGGTGAAGCGCGGCCAGTACCCCTCCTGATCCGGGGCGCCGACGGGCCGGGCCCGGACGCCGTCGGGCCCCCTCCACCCTCGACCACCCTCGTCCTCGCGCCGGAGCGCGGATAGGGTGGCGTCATGGTCGCTTACCGCAATCTCGGCAGCTCCGGCCTGCGGGTCACGGAGATCACCTACGGCAACTGGCTCACCCACGGCTCCCAGGTGGAGGCC
>CALEXZ010000071.1 GCA_937926195.1 uncultured Actinomyces sp. | reverse complement strand
CCTCCTCCAGGTCGGACTCGCGGGCCGCGTGCACGCGCGCGAAGGCGTTGAAGAACACGTCCTCGTCCTCGCCGCGCACCCAGCGGACGAACTCCTTGCCGTTGATACGGCACCAGTAGGCGTGAGGCACGCCCGGCACGGCCGCCATCTGGGCGATCTCCTCCTTGGCGTGCTCCAGCTGGTGCTGGGCCTCCGGGTCCTTGGCGGCCTCGGCATCGAGCCAGAAGTCGAAGGTCTCGCGCACGCTCACCACGGGCTCGACCGCCGGGTCGAGGATGTCCTGCAGGCGCGGGCCCGGCTCGGGCAGGCCGTTCATGAGCAGGCCCGAGCCCTTCTCGAGCTCGAGGGCGGCCAGGACGGCGGCTGCCACGTCACGGCTGTCGTCGCCCGAGTGCATGGTGGTCTGCAGGGCGACGAGCACCTCGCCGTCGGCCCGCTTGAGCCCCTGCGTCAGCTCAGGAAGCAGGGTGACGAGCTGGACCTCCTGCCCGCCGAACTCCTCACGCAGGCGCACCGAGGCGGTGGCCGCCGGGAGGATCTGAGCCATCGCGACCAGGTCCTCCTCGTTGGCGATCCCCGCGAAGGGACGCGCGACGAACTCGATCCGCTGCTTCTTCGGGGAGGCAGGGGCTCCCACGCGCTGCTTGCGCTTCTTCTTCGACATGGGCTCAGCGTAGCGGCCGCCCCGGGCTCAGAAGTGCGAGGACGAGCCCGCTCCGGAGAAGCCACCGCCGCCGTAGCCGCTGCTGCTGCCCCCTGAGGAGGACGACGGCGGCGACCAGTGGGCCGCGCGGGAGTATCCCGTCACCAGGCCGGACAGGGGGGCATAGCCCGTCGCCGCGCTTCGTGCGGACGATCCCGCGCCCGCCAGGCCCGCCGAGGAGGAGTTGAGTCGCACGGTCGAGGCCGGGTGGTAGCTCCCTCTCATGCCACCCATGGTCCAGGACCCCGAGTAGGGGTTGGAGCTCCGGCGCCACTCCTTGCTCGCCCTCGAGTACTGCTGCACGCGGCCGGAGGCGTGCGAGGAGGAGTCCTCGCGGATCGCCGCCCGGGCCAGCGCCAGCGCACGCTCGCGGATCTGTCCGCTCACCGAGTCGAGGCGGTCCATGGCCGCCGACGGCGTGACACGCGAGCGTCCAGGTCCGCCGTCAGCTGTCCCAGGCCGGCGACGGTACTGCGCAGCCACTCGCGGTGATCGGCGGCCGAGGAGCACATGGTGGTCGCATCCACCTTGGCGCACAGGGACTCAAGGGCGGCAGCGTCCTCGTAGACGGGGCCGAGCTCGTTGTCCCAGGCCTCGCGCCACCGTGAGGACATGGTGAGTAGGGCCGAGGCGTTGGCGATCGTGTCGTCCAGGGAGTCGAGGGTCCTGGCCTCCTTGACGAGCGACCGGGAGTACTCGACGTTGCGGAAGCGGAACCAGTCGGCCCACTTCCTGGCACCGGCCTCCTGCATCTTCTTGGTAAGCCCGAAGTAGCGGCCACGGAACCAGGAGTAGCGCATGAGGACCTGCGCGCCGTGGGGCTCGTCCTCGGGGATCGTACGGGCCAGCACCTCGGTCTCGTCCCAGTCGCGGGTGACGTTGGCGTAGTGTCGCGTGGCCTGGCGGAAGCGGCGGCGGCTCGTCAGTCCCGCCCACCACAGGCTCACGGTCCCGCCCAGCCCGACGAGGGCCCCGCTCACCCACAGCCAGCTCGCCCCGGCGATGCCCGGCTTACCGATGACGGAGGCCGCCTCCTGCCCCATGTTCGCGATGCCTCCCGCCCAGTTGCTCTCACGGAAGGCGTCCTTGCCCGCCTCCTGGATCCTCTCCTGGACGGAGGTGCCGACCTTGACGTCCTCGCCGAAGTAGGTGCCCACCCAGCGTCCCGACGGCGAGACAGCGAGGATGACCAGCCCGTCCGCCCAGTAGTTGGGGTCCTCGGCGCTGATCCACTGCGGCTGGTGCTCACGTGCGTAGGTGAGGACCTCGAGGTTGAAGTTGGCGTTGTAGTCGGCGTCGAGGGTGAGGACCACGAGGTCGACGTCGTCACGGAAACGCAGCGTCGACAGCCGCTCCTCGACGGCGGGCGCCTGCAGGATCCCGACCTCGTCGTGGACCTCCACGTGCGGAGCGTGGGTGCGTCCGAAGGGCCACAGGAGCATCACGGGTGCGAGCGCGACGAGCAGCACGCCGAGGACGGTCTTGCCGGCGAGCGCGAGGACGGAGCGGGAACCGCCGAGTGAGCGCATGGGGAGGGTCCTCTCTGTCAGAGTCGTACTCTCAGGGCCGTACGGCGACGGCCTCGATCTCGACGCCGGCGCCCAGCGGCAGGGCCGCGACCTGGAAAGCGGCCCGGGCAGGCAGGACGGGGCCGGTGAAGAAGCGCGCGTAGACCTCGTTGACTGCTGCGAAGTCTGCGATGTCGGCGAGCAGGACGGTGGTCTTGACGACGTCGGCGTAGCCCAGTCCCGCGGCCTCGAGGATCGCCCCGACGTTCCTCAGCGCCTGCTCGGCCTGGGCCTGGATACCGCCGTCGACGAGCTGACCGGTGGCGGGCACGAGCGGCACCTGGCCCGAGACGTAGACGGTGCCGCCCGCCTCGACGGCCTGGGAGTAGGGGCCGATGGCGGCAGGGGCGTGCTCGGTCGCGATACGTGTTGCAGTCATGACAGTCCTTCTTCGATAGTCCGAGGCTCACGCTCCTCGGCTCCCACGCCACCCTAGTCGCGACACGCGGGCGCCGCCGTCGGATATCCGCGCCGATCCAGGCCGAGAGGCACGAGACACGCCGGTCCGTCAGCCGGGAGCCCTCCCTGAGTGTCAGTGGCCCGTGCCACACTAAGCCCCATGCACGCACGCGCTGGACAGACCGCCCTTCCCGAGGACCTCATCGACGTCGACGAGGTCATCAACGCCTACTACGACCTTGTCCCGGACCCCGCAGTCCCTGAGCAGAGGGTCGTCTTCGGCACCTCTGGCCACCGCGGCTCGTCCTTGGACACGGCCTTCAACGAGGCCCACATCATCGCCACGACCGCCGCCATCGTCGAGTACCGCCGCGCCCAGGGGACCGACGGCACCCTCTACCTCGGACGGGACACGCACGCCCTGTCCGAGCCGGCCTGGCGCACCGCCGTCGAGGTGCTCGCCGGAGCGGGAGTCACCGTCGCCATCGACGCGCGCGGTGCCTACACGCCGACCCCGGCTGTGTCCCACTCGATCCTCCTGGCCAACGGCGCCGGCACGGAGGCCGGTGTGCGCACCACCGGTCCGGGGCTCGCCGACGGCATCGTCGTCACCCCGTCCCACAACCCGCCGCGCGACGGCGGCTTCAAGTACAACCCCCCGCACGGCGGCCCCGCGGACTCGGACGCCACCAGCGTCATCGCCGCCCGCGCCAACGAGCTGCTCGCCGACGGCTGGCGCGACGTCAAGCGCCTGCCCATCACCGAGGCCCTCGACTCGCGGTGGGTGGTCAAGCACGACTACCTCGAGACCTACGTCGCGGACCTGGTCAACGTCATCGACGTCGACGCCATCCGTGAGGCCGGTGTGCGCATCGGCGCCGACCCGCTGGGCGGCGCCTCCGTCGACTACTGGGGCGCGATCGGCGAGCGCTACGGGCTCGACCTCACGGTCGTCAACCCCTCCGTGGACCCGGCCTGGTCCTTCATGACGCTGGACTGGGACGGCAAGATCCGCATGGACTGCTCCTCCCCCAACGCCATGGCCTCGCTGCGCGCCAAGATGACGCCCGACGCCGAGGGCAAGACCCCCTACGACGTCGCCACCGGCAACGACGCCGACTCCGACCGCCACGGCATCGTCACGCCCGACGGCCTCATGAACCCCAACCACTACCTGGCCGTGGCCATCGAGTACCTGTTCACGCACCGTCCCGACTGGCCCGCCACGGCGGCCGTGGGCAAGACGCTCGTGTCCTCCTCGCTCATCGACCGCGTCGTCGCCTCCATGGGGCGCACGCTCATCGAGGTGCCGGTGGGCTTCAAGCACTTCGTGCCCGGGCTCATCGACGGCTCGGTCGGCTTCGGCGGCGAGGAGTCCGCGGGCGCCTCCTTCCTGCGCAAGGACGGCACCGTGTGGTCCACGGACAAGGACGGCATCATCCTGGCGCTGCTGGCGAGCGAGATCATCGCGGTCACCGGCAAGACGCCCTCCCAGCTGCACGAGGAGCAGGTCGAGCGCTTCGGTGCTTCCGCCTACGCCCGTATCGACGCCGCCGCCTCGAAGGCCGAGAAGGCCAAGCTGGCGGCCCTGTCCCCCGAGGACGTCACCGCCACCGAGCTCGCCGGCGAGGCCATCACCGCCCGCCTGGTGCGCGCCCCGGGCAACGACGCCGCCATCGGCGGGCTCAAGGTGACCACCGAGAACGCCTGGTTCGCCGCCCGTCCCTCGGGCACGGAGGACGTCTACAAGATCTACGCGGAGTCCTTCAAGGGCGCCGAGCACCTCGCGCTGGTGCAGGAGGAGGCCAAGAAGGTGGTCTCCGCGGCGCTGGGAGCCTGAGGCTGCCAGCTGCCACGGTCCTCGGCCCCGGCACCCGGATATCGCCCCGGGTGCCGGGGCCGCCCGCGTCTGGGGCTCACGACGCCGGGGCCGCCCGTGGCGGGGGCCGGGGCCACCAGTGGCGGGGCGACGGGCCCACCCGCGCAGGCGCCACGCTCTCCTGCGTCAGGGCCCGACGCCGCACCTTCAGCGTCGACCCCGGCCAGGATGATGACAGTGGTTACGTGTTCTTAGCGCCGGTGGATAGCCTGCGGCGGTGACCGAGCGCTTCGAGGGCCGTGAGCCCAGCCCCATCCCCTCGCACCAGTCCCGTCCCGGGCCTGAGGACGATGTCATGCTCGCCACCGGCCGCCCCCGGCAGGAGCCTCGCCCGCGCACCGCCGCCGAGCACGTCGAGGCCGCCAAGGCCAAGCAGGAGCGCATCCGCCGCCAGCCGGGCCGCAAGGCCTGGGTGCCCAACCAGCACGGCGCGTGGTCGATGCTGGCCCTGCCGCCGGTCGTCGGCTGGGTGGTGGGGGGCTTCTCCTGGGTCAACCTGCTGCTCGTGCCCGCCTGGTGGGGGGCCTACCTCACCTACTGGGCGTGGTCGCAGTGGCTGCGCACACGCTCCCCACGTCGACGCAGGCTCATCCTGCTGCCGCTGCAGGTGTACACCTTTTTCACGGGGCTGCTCGGCCTCATCACCCTGGTGGCGGCGCCCTACCTCATCGGCTGGGCGGTGCCCCTGGTGCCGCTGTTCGCCGTCGCCCTGTGGGAGGTGTGGCAGGGGCGTGAGCGCTCCCTGCTGTCCGGGCTGTCGACAACGGCGGCCGCCTCCCTTATGGCGGCAGTGACCTACCAGCTGGCGGTGGGGGGCGCGGGTGGGCTCCTGGGGCTGGATCCGGTCGCGGGGCTGCCGGGGTCGAGCCCTAACGGCGAGCTCACCGGCTGGTCGTGGATGTGGCTGGTGACGGGGCTGACGGCCGCCTACTTCTGCGGCACGGTGCCCTACATCAAGTCGATGATCCGCGAGCGCTTCAACAACCGCCTGCTGGCGGGGACGGTCGCCTGGCACGCGGCGGTCGCCGCGGCGACGCTGTGGGCGGCCGCGGGGGGTCTGCTGCCCTGGGCGCACGCGCTGCTGTGGGTGGCGCTCGCCGTCCGCTCCCTCGTCCTGCCGCGCATGCAGTGGCGTCTTGTGCGCCAGCGCCACCGCGGCCTGCGCCCGGGAACAATGGGGGTCGTCGAAGTCGTGTTCTGCGTCCTGTTCCTGCTCACCGTCGCCACCCGGTAGGTGGGGGGGTGGCCACCCTGGGCCACCCCGGGCCGCTCTGGGCCGCGCTGAGCCGCCCCCGAGCCGCGCTGAGCCGCCCCCGAGCCACGCTGAGCCGCCCCCGCGCCACGCTGAGCTGCCCCCGGGCCGCTCTCTGGGAGGGCCCACTCAGGCGTGGTCCCGCTTCCAGGCGGCGAGGGCGTCCAGGACGCGGTCGTTGTCCTGGCTGGTGCCGACGCTGATGCGCACCCCCTCCCCGGTGAAGGGGCGCACGAGAATCCCGGCCCGCTCACAGTGCTCGACCAGTGCCATCGTCCGCTCGCCCACGGCCAGCCAGTAGAAGTTGCCCTGCGCCTCGGGCACGTCCCAACCGCCCTCGCGCAGGCAGGCGACGACCCTGTCGCGCTCCTTGGCAACAAAGCAGGCGCGGCGGGCGGTCTCCGCCAGGGCCTGGGGCTCCAGGGCGGCGAGCGCGGCCGCCTGGGCCGGCAGGTTGACGCCGAAGGGGGTTGCCACGGAGCGCACGGCCCCCATGAGGGCGCCATCGCCCAGGAGGTAGCCCACGCGCAGGCCTGCGAGCGCGTGCGCCTTGGAGAAGGTGCGTGACACCACGAGGTTGGGGTGCTCAGCCAGCAGGGCCGTGGCGGTGCCCGCACGGGGGTCCGTGACGAAGTCGAGGTAGGCCTCGTCGACCATGACGACGACGTCCTCGGGCACGCGCCCGAGCAGGTCGGTGAGCTCCTCCGCGGTGAGGATCGTCGACGTCGGGTTGTTGGGGGTGCACACGATGAGCAGGCGGGTGCGGGCGGTGACGGCACGCACGAGGGCGTCGACGTCCTGGCGCGCGTCGGCGCTCAGGGCGACCTGTACGGGGCGGGCGCCGGCGACGGCGACGCAGATCGGGTAGGCCTCGAAGGAGCGCCAGGGCATGACGACCTCGTCGCCCTCGTCGCACACGGTGTCGAGCAGGTGCTGGATGAGCGCGGTGGAGCCGTTGCCGACGGCGACGCGGTCGGTGCTCAGGCCGTGCCTGGCGGCGAGGGCGGCACGCAGGGTCTCACCGGTCATCTCCGGGTAGCGGTTGGCGCCGCGGGCGACGCCGGTGAGCGCCTCCAGGACGCTGTCCTGGACGGGGAAGGGCATCTCGTTGGAGGAGAGCTTGGCGACGTCGGCGCGGGTGGGGCGGGCTCCGGGGACGTAGGCGGGCAGGGTGGCGACGGCCTGGCGGATGTGTGCGCTCATGCGGGCATCCTCGCACCGTCCGTCATCACCGGCTGGCCGAGCCGCCCCCGTTGCTCATGACCTCGGACGACGCTCCGAGCCCGTGCGTCGGGGCCTCGGTGCCCGACGGCCCGGCGATACCCGACGGCCCCGTGACCACCGTCGTGGGCTGTCCCGGGACCATGGCGGTGCCTGACGGCCCCACGACGCCTGCCGGGCTCACGGGGTAGCCCAGCCTGCTCAGGTCCATCGGTGCGGCCTGCGCCTGCTGCTCCCACTGGGACTCGGTCGTGCTCCTCTCGATGTCGAAGATGTACTCGGTGGTCACCGCCCCGTCCTCCCCGGCACCGGTGATTCCAGCGAGCCCGGCACTGAAGCTCTCGACGGCGGGCTCTGTCATGTGCTCCACCGCCTGCGCGTAGTGCTCGGAGCCGTGGGGGTAGCCAGCGATTCCTGTCTGGGTGGTGTTGAGGAGTACGGCAGTGTGCGTCGCACTCGTCTGGGTGGGAGCGCCGTCCAGCGCGGGCACGACGTCGGCTGTGTTCTCCAGGTGGAGGGAGGTGACGTCCGCGGGCAGGTCGGCGCCGGCGACGGGGCTGCCGGCGGTGAGGACGTACCTGATGTTGAACTGCTCGCCCACAGCGGGGTCGGCGGCGATATTGGCTGCGACGGCACCGCCCTGGCTGTGGCCGTAGAGGGCGACCGCGTCCCCCTCCTGGACGCCCGCCGTCCTCATCGCGGTGACGACGGCGGTCTCCATGTCGGTGGGCTTGCCGGCCACGGCCTCAAGGTTGGTCAGCAGGTCCTGGGGGTTGGAGTCACCCATGCCCCAGTCGGTGGTGCCGGGCACGGCGACGAGCCAGGAGGTGGTCCCGTCGGCGTGGTCGGTGCGCAGCACGGAGATGACGCCGGTGGACCGGTCGGTGTCCGTGTGCTTGAGGCCGTCGCTGTAGCGGATGACGTCGGCCGTGCTCGCGGGCGCCGTCACCCTCGTACCGGCGGCTGCGGCGCTACCGGCGGCACCGGCTCCGACGAGGACGGGGACGGTGGTGGCCAGCCCGAAGGGGTCCTCCGCCCCGGGGGGTACGGTGACGCTGCCCCCACCGCGCGCGCTGACGACGACGCCGGTCCTCTCACCGTGCCTGCGCACGGCGGAGGCGGCTCCGACGGAGGCGAGGTAGGCGGTCACCCGCTGCATCGGCGTGAGGCTGGAAGTCGCTACCGTGCGCGAGCCGACCTGGACGGTGGCGGGCAGGTGCTCGGTCACCACGGGGTCCAGACGCGCAGCAGTCTGGGCGAGATAGGCTTGGACCGCGGCGGACTCGGTACCGGTTTCGGCGTCCTGGATCCAGAAGACGGCAGCAACCAGCTGCATGAGGTCCCGGATGACCCAGGGTGCCAGGTTCTCGTCCTCCAGGAGGTTCGCGATCTGGAGCATGTCGGCCTCGGCGTCATCGAGGTAGGCTCCATCGGCGGTGAGCGCGTTGATGATCTCGCGGAACCTGTCAGCAACGGAGGCGAATGCCGCGTTGTTCAGGTGGTCCAGCACAGTCATGCTCCTGGTCAGCGAGCGGCTCGTCATCCACCGGCTCAGGGCGGCGGACTCCGCTCCGGCGTACGCCTCTGAGGCCTGTGCGACGCGCGTGGCGAGGTCGTGCAGGGCGGAGGCGACGACTGCGAGGGAGCCCGGACCGTCGGCCAGGGCCTTCAGGGCGTCCACGGCGTCGAGCTGGCAAGCCCGAAAAGGGAAGAGCCCGCTGCCGGGCGATGTCACGGCCGGGTAGGAGGACACGTCACTGTCCGGGTGGGTGGGCCCGCTGCTGGCGGCCGGGTACCCCGACGAAGGGCCGGGGCGAAGTCCCTGCGCTGGCTCCTCCTCGGTGCGTGGAGGCTCGGCGTTCTCGACCTCGGTGACAGCCGCAAGCACGTCTAGCCGTGCGTCGTCAAGTAGGTCACCTGCTGAGGTGAGCGTGACCGCCAGCTGGTCGAGGTCTGCGGTGCTGACAGTGCAGACGCCGCCCATGACGAGTGCGGTCACCGGACCGTGGTCGCTGCCCCACCCCGTCTCGTAGGGCTGCTCAGGCGTGGGACCGCCTCCGTGCCGAGAGTCGTCGTCGATCACGGGACCCTCCCGCACGTCAGCGAGCCGGAGTCCGGGACGGCGTCGACGGCGCTGTCCGCCTGGTCGAGGAGGTCGTTCAGGGCGATGAAGGAGGCGAGGGCGTCGTCGAGGTCGTGCTGGCAGGCCTCGGCGGCGCCACCGGTCCAGGTCCCGGGGACGAGAGCGGGGACGAGGGAGGCGGCCTGCTCGATGCTGGTGCGGGCCAGCGCCAGGTTGATCGAGAACATGTCTGCGACGGTAGGTCGAGACCCGTCGCTCACACGAGCCCCTGCCCCGAGGCTGTGAACAACACGCCCCCGGGGGTGTTACGAGCGGACCGTGTGGAGCCCGGCCCGGGCTACGCCGTCGGCCCGTGGGCGTCTCGACGGCGCCCCGCGCGCAGGGCGAGCACCCCCACGGCGTCGGCCCCGACGACGAGGACGCCCACCAGCCACCACAGTCCCCGCCCACCGCTGAGCACGGCCCCGCAGCCGAGGAGCACGAGCAGCGCCCCCGCGCCGGAGCACCCGAGCCACCGGCCGCGCCGCGGGCACCGCTCGTCGGCCAGCACCCCCAGGGCCCCGACGCACAGGAGGGCCCCCGTCACGAGCGCCGCGACCGTGAGGGCGCCGTCGGTCTGGCGCAGCACCGCCAGCCCCAGCACGACGAGCCCCAGCGCGGTGCCGACGATGTCCAGGACGAGCAGCGCCGCCAGGGTCCGCGCCCCCGGGCGCAGGGACGCCGTCGGCTCCGCGGCTGAGGCCGTGGGGGCGCTCGGCGTCCCGCTGGGCGCCGCGCGCCGCCCCAGGCGGCCGGTGAACACACCCGCGAGCAGGAGGCCGGCCGCCCCGAAGAGCGGCAGGAGCACGGCGGCGAGCCCCGCGGCACCGGTGACCGTGGACGTCACGACGGCGCAGGCAAGGAGGACGGCGCCCGCCGTCGGCAGCGCGGCGACGAGGTGGTTGCGCGCGAGGTCGGCGACGGGCACGAGGTCGGTGACCCAGGCGGGGACCTCATACTCCTGCGGCTGAGAGCCGGTGGGCGAGGGTCTCATGACCGCATTGTCGCGCACCCCGACGCCCACCCGGGCGCGGGCACCGGCCGTCCGACGCACAGCGCGCTCAGGGCGTTGTCTCAGGAGCCCGTGGGAGGATCAGCCCATGGACCTCATCGCACGCACCATCGGCAACGCCGCCGGCCTGTGGCTCGCCGTCACGCTCCTCAGCGGTATGACGCTCGTCAGCGGCTCCACCACCACGGACACCGTCCTGACCTACCTGGTCGTCGGGTTCGTGCTCGCGCTCGTGAACTCCATCATCAAGCCCGTCGCGACCTTCCTCGCCTTCCCGCTGTACGTGCTGACCTTCGGGCTCTTCGCCCTCGTCGTCAACGGCGCCATGCTCGTGCTCGCCTCCAGGATCAGCCAGGCGACAGGGCACGGCCTCGTCCTGTCCTCCTTCGGCACGGCGATCATCGGCTCCCTCATCGTGTCCCTCATCTCCGCCGTCGTCGTCGGCGTCTTCGGCCCGCAGCGCGAGGACTGAGCCCCGGCCCCTCGCGGACCCGCTCACCGCACGCGGCGCCAGCAGACGACCCCGTCGGACCGGCGCCCGACCTCGCCGTCGGGCCCGGTGGCGTCCCGCCAGCGCTCCTCACAGGTCTCAACCTTCCACGCGCCCTCGGGCAGCCGGGCAAGGACCTCGGCCGCGAGCGCCTCGGGCCGGAACACGCGCACGTGGTGGCGGTGCCAGGGCGGGTTGACGCAGTGCACCGCCGTCAGCAGGCGCCCGCCGAGCGCCGCGCGCCCCGCCGCCCGTGCGAGCACGTCCTCCAGGACGAGCGAGCCCTCGTGCGGGCCCCCGTGCACGAAGAAGGAGGTGACGAGGTCGAAGGGGCCCGCGGGCAGCGCCTGAGTGGTCAGGTCAACGACCGCCCCCTGCACCCCGCCCAGGCCCCGCTCGGCCGCGCCGGCACGCAGGCGCGAGACCGCCGTCGGGGACATGTCGACACCGGTGGCCTGCCACCCTCGGGAGGCGAGCCACAGGACGTCGTCACCCTCACCGCAGCCGATGTCGAGGCTGCGCCCGGGCCGCCAGGCCGCGGCCAGGCGGGTGAGGTGCTCGTTCGGCTCACCGGACCACAGGCGCTCCACAGCGGCGTACCGCTCTTCCCAGTCACTGCTCACGGGCCGAGGGTAGCGGCCACCACCCCGGCGCCATCTTGTAAGGTCAGCCTTACTATCGAAGGAGGGAACGTGGGCAGAGGAGTCCAGGGGGCCGTGCTCAAGGCGCTGCGCGCCCCCGAGTACCGGCTGAGGGTCACCGCGGTGGCCGAACGCGCCCCCTACACCGACATCACCGTCTCCTGCCCGCCGCTGCTCGGCCCCTCCGGCCCCGGGCTGCCGCCCACCGCCTGGGTCCGGATGTGGATTCCCGACGGCGACCGCGAGCGCCAGCGCGCCTACACACTGACCCGGATGG
This sequence comes from uncultured Actinomyces sp., assembly GCA_937926195.1. GTDB lineage: Bacteria > Actinomycetota > Actinomycetes > Actinomycetales > Actinomycetaceae > Actinomyces. The sequence goes on along the minus strand of CALEXZ010000071.1, from coordinate 13,115 downwards.
ACCCCGCCGAGGGCACCGCCCACGTGCTGGTCCTGCACCACGAACCCTCCGGCCCGGCCTCACGGTGGGCGCTCTCGACCGTCCCGGGCGACGAGATCGCCATCCAGGTCATGGGCGGCACGAGATACCGTGCCCCCGAGGCCGGTCAACGGCTCCTGCTGCTGGCCGACCCGGCCTCGGCACCCGCCATGGTGGACGCCGTTGAGAACGCCACCTCCTGCCCCACCACCGTCGTGCTGTTGCGCGACGACGACGTCCCGCTGCCCACCAGGGAGCACCGGCTCATTCGCCGTGAGGACGACGACGAGGACACGATCCGCTCGGCCATCGAGGAGGCCCTGGATCACGGTCTGCCGGACTGGGTCTGGGTGGCCTTGGAGAGCGGCCGCACCCGCCGGGCAGTCACGCTGCTGCGCGCCGCGGGCGTGGGCCGCCGGGCGATCCAGTCCCAGGCCTACTGGATCGCCGGGCGCCCGATGGGAACCTGAGCCACCACGCCTGGCAGAATCGGCGCCATGGTCGACCTCTCCACCGTCTCCCCCGCCCTCGCCCTCGGCCCGCTGGACGGCCGCTACCGCGCCGTTGCGGCACCGCTGGTCGACCACCTGTCGGAGGCGGCCCTCAACCGGGCCCGGCTGCGCGTGGAGGTCGAGTGGCTCATTCACCTCACCGACACCCGGGTCCTGCCCGGCGCCCCGGTGCTCACCGACGCGGACAAGGCCTACCTGCACGGCGTCGTCGAGGGCTTCGGTGCCGAGGACATCGCCGAGCTCGCCGAGATCGAGGCGGTCACCCGCCACGACGTCAAGGCCGTGGAGTACCTGCTCAAGCGCCGCCTGGAGGCCGCGCCCGCCCACCTGGGCGACACGGTGCTGGCGCAGGTGCACGAGATCGTCCACATCTTCTGCACGAGCGAGGACATCAACAACCTGTCCTACGCGATGACGGTGCGCGACGCCGTCGAGCAGGTGTGGCTGCCCGCCGCGCGCGGACTCGTCGAGGACCTCACCGCCCTCGCCCGCGACAACGCCGACGCCGCCATGCTCAGCCGCACCCACGGGCAGGCGGCCACGCCCTCCACCCTGGGCAAGGAGCTGGCGGTCCTCGCCTGGCGCCTGTCGCGTCAGGTGACGCGCATCGAGCGCACCGAGTACCTGGGCAAGATCAACGGCGCCACCGGCACCTACGGGGCGCACGTCGTGTCCGTGCCGGGAGCCGACTGGCAGCAGGTGGCCCACAGCTTCGTCGAGGGCCTGGGCCTGACCTGGAACCCGCTCACCACCCAGATCGAGTCGCACGACTGGCAGGCCGAGCTGTACTCCGACGTCGCCCGCTTCAACCGGATCGCCCACAACCTCGCCACCGACGTGTGGACGTACATCTCGCTGGGCTACTTCCACCAGCGGCTGAGTGCGCAGGGATCGACCGGCTCCTCGACGATGCCGCACAAGGTCAACCCCATCCGCTTCGAGAACGGTGAGGCGAACCTTGAGATCTCCTGCGCGCTGCTGGACACGCTCGCGACCACCCTGGTGACCTCCCGGCTCCAGCGCGACCTCACGGACTCCACCACCCAGCGCAACATCGGCGTCGCCCTCGGCCACTCCCTGCTGGCGCTGGACAACATCCGCCGCGGTCTGGCAGGCCTCGACGTCGACCGCGCCCGCCTGCTGGAGGACCTGGACGCGACCTGGGAGGTGCTCGGCGAGCCCGTGCAGCAGGCGATGCGGGCCGCCTCCCTCGCCGGGGCGACCGGCATGGCCGACCCCTACGAGCGGCTCAAGGAGCTCACGCGCGGCAAGAAGGTCACGCCCGAGGCGATGCGCGCCTTCATCGCGGACCTGGGCATGCCCGCTGAGGTCGAGGCGCGTCTGCTGGCCCTGACCCCCGCCACCTACACGGGCCTGGCCGAGCAGCTCGTCGCTCACCTGGGCTGAGACGCAGCGCGGCCTGCGCCGCCCCGCTCAGCCGGCGCAGGCGCGCCCTACGACCAAGCAGAAGATGGCGAACAAGATGCCGGGGAGCAGACTGCCCTTCTTGTTCGGCGCAGGCTGCGTCCCGGTCGACCTGGTCGGCCCGGGCTGGCCCTGGCGAGCCGACGGAGGGACCACCGGCCGCCCCTGGGGCCGCGGGTGGCCGTAGCCGACAGGGCCCGGGGTGGAGGGGGTGGGTCGCGGCCGAGCGGGGCTCATCACCTGGCGGACCATGCGCTCCATCTCAGCGGGCGAGGGAACGCCCGGCTGCGGTACTCCCGGGCGCAGGCCCGGCTGCGCCGTCGGGACGTAGCCGTAACCGGGTGCGGCAGGAGCGGGCTGCTGCGGCGGCTGGCGCCGGGAGGATCCCTTGGTCTGGCGGTGGGCGGCGTCGCGTCGGGCGGCACCGGCCTTGATGCGGTCGGCGCGGGCGACCTGGGCGCGCTCCTCGTCGGACAGGGTGCTGCGGTCCTGGAAGAGGGCGTCGTCCTCCGGCTGGGAGCCGGGGGTGGCGTCGAGGACCGAGACGTCGAAGAGGGGAGAGCCCATGAGGGGGTCGCCGAGGACGGACCCGAAGGGGGTGTCGTCTGCGAAGAAGCCGACGGTGGCCGGAGCCCAGGAGGTGTCGTCGACGGACGCGGCCCGCTGCTCAGTCATGGGGCCAGCATTCCACGACACGACCTGCGGTGGCGAGATCGTGGGCCCTTCTCCCCGTGGTGGACTGCTCTGCCCGGTGGAGGCGCCCCGGAGGCGCACCTACCCCTGGATACCCCTAGGGGGTAGGGGTTGAGTGGCGGCTCCCTGAGGAGTAGCGTCACAGCCGTCAGCGACACGGACCACCAGGAGCCGCCATGCCTGGATACACCGGCACCAAGGAGCAGTACCTCGCCCGCCTCAAGCGCATCGAGGGACAGGTCCGCGGCATCTCCCGCATGGTCGAGCAGGACACCTACTGCATCGACGTCCTCACCCAGATCGCCGCCGCGACCAAGGCCCTCGAAGCCGTCAGTCTCGGCCTGCTCGAGGACCACATGAGCCACTGCGTCCTGCACGCCGCCCAGTCCTCCGACGAGGAGGGCAGGGCCAAGATCCGCGAGGCCTCGGACGCCATCGCCCGACTCGTCCGGTCCTGACGCCCTCACCCCACCAAGGAGCACACCATGTCCGCATTCACCCTCGACGGCGTCGACCGCACCACCACCCTGCGCCTGTCCGGTCTCACCTGCGCCCACTGTGTCACTCACGTCACCGAAGAGCTCGAGGCCCTGGAGGGCGTCAAGAACGTCTCCGTCATCCTCCACAAGGGCGGCCAGTCCGTCGCCACGGTCGTCTCCGACGTCGTGCTCGACGATGCCCGGCTGCGCGAGGCCATCGACGAGGCGGGCGACTACACCGTCGACGCCATCGAGCGCGACCGGCCGTAAACCCGCCCCCTCGGTCACGATCCCTGCCGCTGCCCCGCGACAGGGGCAGGGATCGTGACACCGACACCCCCTCCCCGTCCCGCAGGAGCTCACCATGAGCGCACCCAGCGCCCCGATCGCCACCGTCGACCTCGCCGTCGGAGGCATGACCTGCGCGTCCTGCGTGGCGCGCGTGGAGAAGAAGCTGAGCAGGCTCGACGGCGTGGAGGCCAGCGTCAACCTCGCCACCGAGACCGCCCACCTCATCCTCAGGTGCGAGGTCGACGACGCCACGCTCGTGGAAACAGTCCTTCGGGCGGGCTACACCGCCACCGTCACCCGCCGCGAGGCGCTCGGTCCGGGCGAGGGCACCACCGAGGACACCACCGAGGGCACCACCGCGGACGAGGGCGCGCCTGTCCCCCAGGGCAGCCCCCTCGGAACCACCCACCTGGCCCGCGCCGAACGGCTGCGCACCCGCGCGCTCGTCAGCCTGGCCCTGTCGGTCCCGGTCATGGCCGTGTCCATGGTTCCTGCGCTTCAGCTCTACGGGTGGCAGTGGGCGGTCGCCGCCATGGCGCTGCCCGTGGCGACCTGGGGCGCCTGGCCCTTCCACAAGGCCGCCCTCCAGGCGCTCCGCCACGGCGCCTCCACGATGGACACGCTCGTGTCCCTCGGCGTCGTCGCCGCCACGGGCTGGAGCCTGTGGGCACTCGTCTGGGGTGGTGCCGGCGAGCTCGGGACGACGATGGAGATGACCTTCCTGCCGCGCCACAGCGGGCACAGCGCGCACCTGTACTTCGAGTCGGCCGCCTGGGTCACCACCTTCCTGCTGCTGGGCCGCTGGGCGGAGGCCCGCGCCCGCTACCGCTCGGGGGACGCGCTGCGGGCCCTGCTGGAGCTGGGGGCCAAGGAGGTCCGCCGGGTGAGGCTGACGTCCCCCTCGGGCTCCCAGGACGCCATCGACGTCCTGGACGAGGACGGCGCCCCGCGCCCCGACGCCCTGCGCCGTGAGCAGACCGTGCCGGTGGAGGCGCTGGGGGTCGGCGACCTGTTCGCGGTGCGCCCCGGCGAGAAGGTGGCGACCGACGGCATCGTCGTCGAGGGCTCCTCGGCGGTGGACGAGTCCATGGTCACCGGCGAGTCCGTCCCGGTGGACGTCGTCGTAGGGGACGAGGTGACAGGGGCGAGCCTCAACACCTGGGGCTCGCTGCTCGTGCGCGCCACCCGCGTGGGCGAGGGGACGACCCTGGCGCAGATCGGCCGGATGGTGACGGCGGCGCAGGCCGCCAAGGCCCCGGTGCAGCGCCTGGCGGACCGGGTCTCGGGCGTCTTCGTCCCCGCGGTCATCATCCTGGCGGTGGGAACCTCGCTCGGCTGGCTGGCGCTCGGGCACCCGGCGCAGCAGGCCCTCATGGCGGGCGTGGCGGTGCTCGTCATCGCCTGCCCCTGCGCACTGGGTCTGGCGACGCCGACGGCGCTGCTCGTCGGCTCGGGACGGGCCGCACAGCTCGGCGTCGTCATCACGGGCCCCCAGGTGCTGGAGTCCACCCGCACGCTCGACACGGTCGTGCTGGACAAGACCGGCACCGTCACCCAGGGGCGCATGAGCCTCGACGTCGGGCGCGACGTCCTCGTGCTGGGCGCGGAGTCCCAGGGAGCCGGGCCGGTGCTTGCGCTCGCCGGCGCCGTCGAGGCCGCCTCGGAGCACCCGGTCGCCCAGGCGATCACCTCCGCGGCCCGCGAGCACCTGGGGGACGTGCCCGCCGTGCGCGGCTTCTCCAACCACGAAGGGCGCGGCGTGTCCGGCACCGTCGTGCTCGACGGCACCGAGCACCGTGTCGCCGTCGGGCGACCGGCCTGGCTCGCCGAGCAGGGGGTGAGCGTGCCCGAGGAGGCGGGCTGCGCCGTCGGGCGGCTCCAGTCCGACGGCGCCACCGCCGTCGTCCTCGGGGTCGACGGCGCAGCCACCGCGGTCCTGGCCGTGAGGGACACGGTGCGGCCCTCCTCGCGCGCGGCGATCGCCCGGCTGCGGGCGCTGGGGGTGCGCCCGGTCCTGCTCACGGGTGACAACGCGCGCACGGCCGCGCACGTGGCCGAGCAGGTCGGGATCGCGGCCCAGGACGTCATGGCCGAGGTGCTGCCGGCGGACAAGCGTGACGTCGTCGCGCGGCTACAGCAGCAGGGGCACGTCGTGGGGATGGTGGGCGACGGCGTCAACGACGCGGCCGCGCTCGCGCAGGCGGGCACGCAGGGGCTCGGCATGGCCATGGGCTCGGGCGCGGACGTGGCCATTGAGGCCGCCGACATCACGCTCGTGCGCGCGGACCTGGGTGCCGTGGTGGACGCGATCACGGTCAGCCGCGACACGCTGCGGGTCATCAAGCAGAACCTGTTCTGGGCCTTCGCCTACAACGTCGCGGCGATCCCGCTGGCCGCAGCCGGTCTGCTCAACCCGATGATCGCCGGGGCGGCGATGGCGGCCTCCAGCGTCATCGTGGTGACGAACTCGCTGCGGCTGCGCCGGGCGGGCGGCCGGGGCCGCTGACGCGCCGGCCCGGGCGGCCGCCCCGGTGTCGGCCGGTGCCGCTGCCCGGGCACCGGCGGGAGGAGGCCGCCCGTGACACCCTCCTCCCGTGGGCTGAGCCCCTCCCCGCAGCCCGCCCGTAGACTCCCTGACATGACTGACGCCGCACCCGGGGACGCCTCGGCAGGACCCGCGCCCGACGCGCCTACTGCCCTCCCGGGCAGCACTGTCTCCTCGGCCCCGGACCCCCGGGAGCCATCCCTGCCCGACGCCGCCGCCCCCGACCGGGAGCCCGCCCCGCACACCTCCCCCGTCGGCATCCCGCGCATCGGCCTCGCCCCAGCCGCCGTCCCCGCACCCCGACCGTTGCCGCCGGTGCGCTCGCACACGCTCCTCGTGGACTCCTCGCCCCAGCGCCTGCGTCGCACCGAGGACCTGCTCGACCTCGCCCTGAGCGTCGTCGGCCTGCTGTCCATGGTGGTGCTGGCGATCTACGCGCACGAGACCACGACGGGCGTGACCCAGGACGTTCAGAACGCCCTGACGGTCGTGCTCGGTCAGATCCTCGTCCTGCCGCTCCAGGCGGTCGAGGGCCTGGCGACCTTCCTCATCCCGGTGGCCGTCCTGCTCACCCGCCTGCTCCAGAGCTCCTGGCGCAGCGCCCTGCAGGGCCTGCTCGGGGCCCTGGGCGGCTGGCTGGTCGGCATGCTCATCTACCGGACCATGCTCACCTGGGCCCCCGAGGCCTTGGCGGCAGGCCTGACGGTCGCCGCCTCCGGCACCGCGCAGATCGGCGTCTCCGCCACCTTCGCCGCTCTCGCCGGCCTGCTCACCGGAGCGGGAGACCGGCGCACGGCGACGTCGATCCGCATCTCGTGGGGCGTCGTGTGGGTCATCGTCGGGCTGACGGTGCTGCGCTCGGCGCTCACGCTGCCCGGAGCGCTGCTGTCCGTGCTCATCGGACGCGCCCTCGGCCTCATCGTGCGCTGGGCGCTGGGCGTCGAGGACCGCCGGGCGCACGGCGTCGCCTTCGTCCGCGCCCTGCGACGTGCCGGTGTCGACGCCGTGCGCGTCGTGCGCATGGACCCCGCACCGGCCCCGCGCGCGTGGACCGTGACGACGGACGCGCCCCTGGGCTACACGGAGCGGGTGCGCGAGACGCCCCTGGCCACCCCGCCCGTCGTCGCCGACCTCGAGCCGCCCACCGAGGCCGCGCCGACACCGACGACCGAGGAGGCGACCAACACAATCACCCCGGCGGACGACGTCGCGACCCAGGACGCGCTGGCGGAGGCGCGCTCCTCCGCCCTCACGGAGGGACGCACCTCCGTCCACCGGGTCTACGCCGTCTGGGACGCCGAGGGCGTGCGCCGCGACGTCACCGTCCTCGACGCCGACCGCCAGGTCGCAGGCTTCCTCGCGGGCCTGTGGGACCGCATCCGCGTGCGCGGCCTGTCCCCCACCCGCGACCTGTCGGTGCGTCCGGCAGCCGAGCACGCCGTCCTCATGACCCTGGAGGCCCGGCGGGTGGGCGTGCGCACACCCGCGCTGCTCGGCCTGGCTGAGGCGCAGGAGTCCGTCATCCTCGTCACCGAGCACGTCCCCGGCGCCCGGTCCTTCGAGGCGCTGGGCGCCGAGGTCCCCGAGACGGTCCTCGACCAGCTGTGGGAGCAGATCGCGGCGGCACACGCCTGCGGGCTGGCGCACCGCGAGCTCGACGGCACGCACGTCGTCGTCGACGAGCGCGAGCGGGTGTGGCTGCTCGACTGGGACTCCGGGGAGACCGCCTCCAACGAGCTGTCACGGCGGGTGGACCTCGCCCAGGCCCTGGCCCTCATCGCCTCCGCCGTCGGCGTCGAGCGCGCCATCGCCTCCGCCTCTCGCGCCCTGAGCACCCCGCAGCTCGCCTCCATCGCCCCGATGCTGCAAAGGGTCGTCCTGCCGGACTCGACCCGCCAGGCCATGGGCCGTCGCGGCAAGGTGCTGCAAGAGCTGCGCGACGCCCTGGTGGCCCTGACCCCGACGGCGCACGCCGAGCCCGCCAAGCTCACACGCTTCTCCTCGCGCACCGTCGTCATGGCGGTCGTCGGCCTCGTGGCCCTGTGGACGCTGCTGGCCCGCATGAACCTCGAGCAGATCACCGAGGCGGTCCGCCAGGCCAACGTGTGGTGGATCCTCGCGGCCCTCGTCTTCTCCCTGGCGACCTACGTGGGTGCGGGCCTGGCGCTCGTGGCCTTCTCCCCGATACGCCTGGGGGTGGTGCGCTCCACCGAGGTGCACCTGGCGTCGTCGGTGGTGGCGCTCGTCGCGCCGGCCGGTGTGGGCGGCGCGGCCGTCAACCTGCGTTTCCTGGCCCGCAAGGGGGTTCCGACGGCGGTCGGTATCGCCACCGTCGCCCTGGTCCAGGTGGTCCAGTTCGCGGTGACGGTGGTGCTGCTCATCCTGCTGGCGGCGCTCACCGGCCGCTCGACGGGACTGACGCTGCCCTCGGGCTGGATCATGCTGGCCGCGGTCGTGCTGGTCGCCGCCGTCGCCGCGGCCCTGCTCATCCCACGGGTGCGTTCCTTCCTGTGGGCGAAGGTCGAGCCGACCTACCGGCAGGTGTGGCCTCGTGTCGTGTGGATCCTGTCCAACCCGGGTCGCCTGGCCCTGGGTGTGGGCGGCACCCTGCTGCTGAGCCTGTCCTATGTCCTGGCCTTCGGGGCGAGCCTGTGGGCCTTCGGCTACACCCTGCCCTTCTCGGTCCTGGCGATCACGTACCTCGCCTCCAACACGGTGGGTAGCGTCGTGCCGTCCCCGGGCGGTATCGGCCCGGTGGAGATCGCGCTGACAGCCGGTCTCGTCGCGGCGGGCATCCCCTCGGGCGTCGCCCTGTCGACGGCCATCGTCTACCGTCTGGTCACCTTCTGGATCCCCATCCCCGTGGGCTGGCTCAGCCTCCAGCGTCTGCAGCGCAAGGGCGACCTGTAGCCGCTCGGGGATCTCTCCCCCTCGGTTCGGGCCCGCCTACGTGCCAGACTTCTGGGGAACCCAATCGTCCCATCTCTCGGAGGCGCTCTTATGAGCCTTGCCCGTCGACCGATGATCGTCGTCCTGGCCGTCGCCGTCATCGCTGCCACCGTCACCCTCGCACTCGTCGTCTCCGGCGTGCTGCCCTTCTCCTCCGATACCGAGGCCGGAGGCTCCGGCACCCCCACGGCCGACGCCGACAGCCCCGAGATCGTCGAGGCTCCCGGTGCTGCGCAGACCACGCCGCCCACGGAGGGGACGAACCCGGACCGCTTCGTCATCACCTACGACGAGAACTCGCCGGTCGGACAGATCCTCGCCAACGTCGAGACCTACGGCGAGAACGTCCTCCAGGACCTGCCGCCCGAGCAGCAGGCGGCGCTCCTCGCCGTGGCGGAGCAATTCTCCGTCGCGATCGAGTCCATCACCGCCCACTCAGGCTCCGTCGCCGCCATCGACCTGTCCGGAAGCCTGACCCCCGAGCAGATCGAGCAGTTCACGGCCCTCCTGGAGCAGCTGGGGTACATCACCTCCGTCGAGCCGGAGCTGACCTTCACCCCGCTGGACGGCAGCAGCACCACCGCCAGCACCCCTGACGACGCCTACTTCTCCTACCAGTGGAACCTCACGAGCCAGAAGTACGGCATCTCCGCGACGGACGCCTGGTCCACCTCCACCGGCGAGGGCGTGACGGTCGCCGTCGTCGACTCGGGCATCCTGCCCGACCACCCGGACCTCCAGGGCCAGGTCCTGGCGGGCTACGACTTCATCTCCGACGCGAGCGCCGGCGGTGACGGCGACGGACGCGACGCCGACCCGACGGACGCCGGCGACGGCGCCGCCCCGGACGAGTGCGGCACCGGTGACGAGGGCTCGCCCTCCTCCTGGCACGGTTCCCACGTGGCGGGCATCATCGCGGCCAACGCCAACGACGGCATCGGTATCGCCGGGGTCGCCCCCGGCGCCAAGATCCTGCCGGTGCGTGTGCTGGGCCGGTGCGGCGGCTACGCGACGGACGCCATCGACGCCCTCACCTGGGCCTCGGGCGGTCACGTCAACGGCATTCCGGACAACCCCAACCCCGCACAGGTCGTCAACATGAGCCTCGGTGGCCCCGGCACCTGCCCGGCCTACTACCAGGAGGCCATCGACGCGGCGGTGGCCCGCGGCACGATCATCGTCGTCGCCGCCGGCAACGAGGACCAGGACGCCGCGAAGGTCTCGCCCGCCTCCTGCAACAACGTCATCACCGTCGGTGCCAGCGGTCCCGACGGCGCCCGGACCTACTACTCGAACTACGGCTCCACCGTGGAGGTCTCCGCCCCCGGCGGCGACATCGACGCCGAGGCGGGCATCCTGTCCCTGTTCAACAAGGGCGAGACCACCGCGACGGAGAACTCCTACGCCTTCATGGAGGGCACGAGCCAGGCGTCCCCGCACGTGGCCGCGACCGTCGCCATGCTCAAGGCCATGAGGCCCGAGCTCACCCACGAGGAGGCGCTGACGATCCTGCAGCAGACCTCCACGCCGCTGAGCAGCTGCGACCGTGACGCCTGCGGCAGCGGCATCATCAACGCGGCGGCCGCCGTCGCGCAGCTCTCCGGCAGCGAGCCCGCGGAGCCCCGGCCGAGCGAGACCCCCCGCAACCCCTGGAAGAAGAACCCGACGGCGTCGCCCACGCCGTCACCCACGAACAGGTGGCACAAGGACTGACGAAGGACGGGCGGGCCCGGGGCGCGTCGCCGCAGCAACCAGGTTCGGTGTCATCCGACCTCCTGGTCTAGGCTGGGCGGCGCGCCCCACCCACCCGGTGGGGACCCTGGCCGCACCGTCGCGGCCCATGCACTAGGAGATCCCATGCGTGCACTGCGCAAGCCGGCCCCCGGCCCGGGGCTTGAGCTGCAGGACGTCCCCGAGCCGACCACCGGATTCCGGGAGGTGAAGATCCGGGTGCTGCGCACGGGACTGTGCGGCACCGACCTGCACCTGGCCGGATGGGACGAGTTCGCCGCCGCCCAGCTCCACCCGCCGATGACGCTCGGGCACGAGTTCTACGGCGAGATCGTTGAGATCGGCACCGGCACGGCCACCGACGAGTCCACCGCCGACGACGACACCGACTACCTGTCCGTCGGCCAGCGCGTGAGCGTCGAGGGGCACGTGACCTGCGGGCGCTGCCGCAACTGCCGTGCCGGACGGCGCCACATGTGCATCCGCGCCAGCTCCATCGGGGTCAACCGCGACGGTGCCTTCGCCGACTACGTCGTCGTCCCCGCCCGCAACGTCTGGCCCCAGTCCGAGCAGATCGACCCGGACCTCGGGGCCCTCTTCGACCCCTTCGGCAACGCCATCCACACGGCCATGCAGTTCCCCCTCGCCAGCGAGGACGTGCTCATCACCGGCGCCGGCCCCATCGGCGTCATGTGCGCCGCCATCGCCCGCCACTGCGGGGCACGCAACGTCGTCATCACCGACCTGTCCGACTACCGGCTCTGCCTGGCCCAGAAGGTGGGCGTCACCACCGTCAACACCGGGCGCCAGGACCTGCGCGAGGTCATGCGGGAGCTGGGGATGACCGAGGGCTTCGACGTCGGTCTGGAGGTCAGCGGGGCCCCCGCCGCCACCCGTCAGATGATCGACGTGTGCAACCACGGCGCCCGCATCGCCATGCTCGGCCTGCCCAAGGCGGGCTACGAGATCGACTGGAACAAGGTCATCACCCACATGCTCACCATCAAGGGCGTCTACGGCCGCGAGATGTACGACACCTGGTACAAGGGATCCTTCCTGCTGGGGTCCTCCGCACGTCTGCGCGACGAGGTCCGCGCTCTCATCACGCACCGCTTCGCCCCCGATCAGTGGCAGGACGCCTTCGAGGCCGCACGCTCCGGCGAGTGCGGCAAGGTCATCATCAACTGGGAGGAGTGAGGGATGTTCGCCTTCAAGCAGGAGATCACCGCGGAGCTGGCCGCCATCGAGGACGCCGGCCTGTACAAGCACGAGCGGGAGATCACGAGCGCGCAGGGCTCCGAGATCGAGACCACCGAGGGGGCCGCCCTCAACTTCTGCGCCAACAACTACCTGGGGCTGGCCGACGACTCGCGCGTGCGCGACGCCGCCCACGAGGCCCTCGACCAGTGGGGCTTCGGCATGAGCTCGGTGCGCTTCATCTGCGGCACCCAGACCCCGCACCGCGAGCTCGAGCGCGAGCTCGCCGACTGGCTCGGCACCGAGGACGCGATCCTCTTCTCCAGCTGCTTCGACGCCAACGGGGCCATCTTCGACGTGCTGCTGCACGCCGGGGACGCGATCATCTCCGACGAGCTCAACCACGCCTCCATCATCGACGGGGTGCGCCTGTGCAAGGCGACCCGCTACCGCTACCGCAACGGGGACACGGCGGACCTGCGCACCCAGCTGGAGGCGGCCAGGGCGGCCGGGGCCCCGCGCACCATGATCGTCACCGACGGCGTCTTCTCCATGGACGGCTCCTACGCGCCGCTGCCGGAGATCGTCGCCCTGGCCGAGGAGCTCGGGGCGCTCGTCATGGTCGACGACTCGCACGCCACCGGCTTCGTCGGGGCGAGCGGCGCGGGCACGCCCGAGCTCTTCGGGGTCAGGGTCGACGTCCTGTCGGGCACGCTCGGCAAGGCGCTGGGCGGGGCGAGCGGCGGCTACATCGCGGGCCCCCAGGAGATCATCGACCTGTTGCGTCAGCGGGCCAGGCCCTACCTGTTCTCCAACACGGTGGCCCCGGCCGTCGTCGGCGGGTCGCTGCGGGCGGTGCGCATCGCCCGGCACGCCGACGAGTCGCGTCGGGTCCTGGCGCGCAACGCCGAGCTCTTCCGCTCCCTCATGGAGCAGGCGGGCTTCGCCCTGCTGCCCGGCTCGCACGCCATCGTGCCCGTCATGTTCCCCGGGCCGGAGGGCGCCGTGCTGGCGGGCCGTATCGCGGACCGGATGCTGGAGCTGGGCGTCTACGTCATCGCATTCTCCTACCCGGTGGTGCCCAAGGGCAGGGCGCGCATCCGGGTGCAGCTGAGCGCCGCGCACACCGAGCAGGACGTGCGCCAGTGCGTCGCCGCCTTCACCCGGGCACGCGAGGAGGTGCTGCGTCACTGACGCCTCGCCGCAGGGGCCGGCCGGGGCAGTGCCCGTTACCTTGTTGGTGGTCCTGGGTGGTCCGGGGCCGGGCCAGTTGCT
>CALEXZ010000070.1 GCA_937926195.1 uncultured Actinomyces sp. | reverse complement strand
CTGCTCGACCAGTGCCGCGAGGCCAAGGAGTCCCTGGCCCCGCCCCCGTCATCGCGGCGTCTGAGATCGTCTGAGCGTGTCAGAGCTCGGCCATCCAGTACTCGTCGTGGTAGTTGTACGAGATGACGAAGGCACCGGAGTGGGCGTACTCAGCGGGGATGAGGAAGGTGACGTAACCGGTCACCGACCCGCCGTCATAGGGATCCGTCTGAGAGTCCAGCTCGTCGGAGACGAAGGTGTACTCCTTCGTGAAGGTGTTGCCGTCGCGCACGTACTTGATGGTGAGCGAGATGAGGTCGGCGTCGCCCTTGCCGTGGTACGTGACGGTCACAGGCAGGCGCATGTAGACGTAGCCGTTGCTGGGCTCCACGAAACCGTACTTCCAGCTGGAGCGCAGCTGGTCGGTGGCGTCCCACACGACATCGCCGAAGGAGACGTCCACGGTGGCGTCCGGGTCGCTGGCGACAGAGGAGGCGGTGAGGGTCAGCGACTGCGTGCGCAGGTCACCGGGGCAGTTCTGCGAGGTGCCCTGCTGGCAGCCGCCTGAGGGCTTGGCGGTCGGGGCAGGCCCGTTGGAGGCCTGCTGGGTGGCCTGCTGGGTGGCCTGCCCGTTGTGCTGCCCGTTGGGCTTGGGGTCGTCGCCACCACCGATGAGCGCCCACGCGAGGACGCCGACGAGGGCGAGGACGACCACGACGATGATGGTCCAGAACCACCACTGCTTCGTCACCGGCTTGGAGCCCGAGGACTGCGCCCCGTTGACGTCCAGAGGCTGCCAGGACGCCGCCTGCGGCTGAGCACCGAAGCCCGGCTGAGCCGCACCCCCCTGGTACGGGGTGGGGGACTGCGCGTAGTCCAGGCTCGCGCTGTACGGGCTCGACGACGGGGCCGAGGCCGCCATCGGGGCCGAGCCCGCCATCGGGGCCGAGGCACCCGTCATGGGGGCCGAGCCCGCCATCGGGGCCGAGGCACCCGTCATGGGGGCCGGACCGCTCTGGGCCGGGGGCTGCATCCCCTGCTGCTCGCCGAAGCCCATCGGCTGGATCGGAGCCTGGAAGGCCGACATCTCAGGGGCTGAGGCGACTGCCGGGGCGGAGAATCCCGACGCGGCGGAGTAGTCCGCCGAGGGGGCGGAGACCTGCTGACCGGTCGGGTCAGCGACCGGCGTCGAGGAGGTGGAGACAGCCTGGGTCGGAGCCCACGCGGGGTCAGCGGCCGAGGAGACCGCCGGGGCGGAGGCGACCGCCGGAGCCGACGATGCAGAGGCGTCGTCGACCCACAGCTGCCACCCCTCGGGGGCAGGCCCCCAGGCGGGGTCGGGCTGCCACCCGGCCGGGGGAACAAAACCGTCCGGGGGAGCCGGCCAGTTCGGCGGGGGGTTGAAACGCAGAGCCATGAGGGAATCCTCCGAGGTCAGTGGAAGGGGCGACGACAAGTCGTGCTGGAACGAAATCTACATGGGTAGCAGGCCCCCGGTGGGACCGACAGCGGTGCTGCAGTACCCGGGGAGCGCTACCCGTCGGTGCGGTGCGACACGGGGCGCTGCCGACCGGGCAGTCGCGGGACGAGCATCAGGGGAGGGTCAGGACCTCGGCACCCGTCTCCGTGACCACCAGGGTGTGCTCGAACTGGGCGGTGCGTGAGCGGTCCTTGGTCACCACGGTCCACCCGTCGTCCCACTGCTCCCAGTCCTGGGAGCCGAGGGTGAGCATCGGCTCGATCGTGAAGACCATGCCAACCTCCATGACCTCGTCGTACAGGGGAGCCGCGTCGTAGTGCGGGATGATGAGGCCGGAGTGGAAGGCCTCGCCGACGCCGTGCCCCGTGTAGTCCCGCACGACGCCGTAGTCGAAGCGCCTGGCGTAGCGCTCGATGACCCGGCCGATGACGTTGACCTCACGGCCCGGGCGCACGGCCTTGATCCCGCGCTCCATCGCCTCTCGGGTGCGCTCGATGAGCAGCAGGGTCTCGGGGTCGGCCTCGCCCACTGCGAAGGTGGCGTTCGTGTCGCCGTGGACGCCGCCGATGTAGGCGGTGACGTCGAGGTTGATGAGATCGCCCTCCTCCAGGACCGTCGAGTCCGGGATGCCGTGGCAGATGACCTCGTTGACGGAGGTGCAGATCGACTTCGGGAAGCCCATGTAGCCCAGGCAGGAGGGGTAGGCGCCGTGGTCGCACAGGTACTCGTGGGCGATGCGGTCGAGCTCGTCGGTGCTCACCCCGGGCGCGACGGCCTCTGCGGCCTGGGCGAGGGCGCGCGCCGCCAGACGGCCCGCCACCCGGATGCGCTCAATGGTCTCGGCGTCCTTGACGTCCGGGGCGCTCACGCGCTCGGGCCCGTCGTGGAACATGTACTCCGGGCGGAGGATCGAGCGAGGCACGTGACGCTCCGGGGTGAGCCGGCCCTTGGTGAGGGTGCCCCGGGGGGCGCGGTCCGCGAGCGCAGAGGACGGCAGGGACGAGGAAGTCATGGCCCCAGCATAGGAGCGCCGGAGAGCGCCGACGCTCCGCCACCGCCCCGCACTGCCCCGGGGCGCGCCTAGCATGGGTGTGTGAGCGTCATCTACCTCGTGCGTCACGGGCGCACCGTCCTCAACGAGGCCCGCCGGACCCAGGGCCGCTGCGACTCCCCGCTGACGCCGCAGGGGCGCCAGGGCGCCGCCACCGTGCGCGACTACCTCGCGGAGGTGCCCTTCAGACGCGCCTACACCAGCCCTCAGGGACGCGCCGTCGAGACCGCCGAGATCCTCCTCGAGCGCCACCGCGCCACCCCGCTCATCCGGGTGGCGGGCCTGCGTGAGTACGACTACGGCGTCTACGACGGCGGCCCCGACGAGCAGATGCGCCAGGCCCTGGACCCCGCCACCCACGTGCCGGGTGTCCTCAGCGGCACGCACCCCGGAGCCCCGCAGGGCATCGCCGCCGCCGACTACCTCGCCCACATCGACGCGGGCCTCGCACGCGTCCTGGCTGACATGCGCGCCTCGGGCCGTGTGGACGAGGACGTCCTCGTCGTCTCCCACGGCATGACGATCATGTCGCTGGCGGTACGCTGGCTCGGACCGCAGGTGCTGAGCATGGCGCCCATGGCCAACTGCTCGGTGACGACGATCGAGGTCGACCCCACGGCACCCGACGGCGACCCGCTCCTGCTGGCCTGGGCCATCGACCCCGCAGGACAGGGCGTCACCTTCCCCGCCCTGGACCTCAGCGGGGCCGTGCAGGACGTGACGCTCGTGCCCGTCGACCTCAGCCGTCCCGAGACGGTCCCGCAGTAGCGGCAGGTGACGGCCCGGGACCCGGACA
Source organism: uncultured Actinomyces sp. (assembly GCA_937926195.1). Taxonomy (GTDB): domain Bacteria; phylum Actinomycetota; class Actinomycetes; order Actinomycetales; family Actinomycetaceae; genus Actinomyces. The sequence continues at coordinate 16,795 of CALEXZ010000070.1, read as the reverse complement.
GGCGCGCCTTCAGGACTCGAACCAGTGCTCCGCGGCCGGGAACTCGCAGGAGCGCACCGCCTGCCCGTAGGAGCCGGCCGCCTCCCGCAGCGCCTGACCCACCTCGCCGAAGCAGCGGGCGAAACGGGGCGTCCACTGTGTCATCCCCGCCATGTCCGACCACACGAGGACCTGGCCGTCGCAGCGCGCACCCGCCCCGATGCCGATGGTGGGAACCGGCGAGGCCTCGGTCACGCGCGCAGCGACCGGCTCGGGCACCATCTCCAGGACGACGGCCACGGCACCCGCCTCAGCGAGAGCGCACACGTCCTCGACCATCTCCTGCGCCGCCGCCTCGCCCCGTCCCTGGACGCGGAAGCCGCCGAGCTTGTTGACCGACTGGGGAGTGAAGCCCACGTGCGCGACCACGGGGATCCCGGCCTGCGTGAGCGCCCGCACGGCCTTGGCCCGCTGGCGCCCGCCCTCGAGCTTGACAGCGTTGGCCCCGACCTTGACCAGGCGCACCGCGGAGGCCAGCGCCTGCTTCGGCCCGGCCTCGTAGGAGCCGAAGGGCAGGTCCGCCACGACCAGCGCGCGGCTGACCGCCCGCGCGACCGAGCGCGTGGCCACCACCATCTCGTCCATCTCGACCGGCAGGGTCGAGTCGTAGCCGAGCGCCACGTTGCCCACCGAGTCGCCCACGAGCAGCACGTCCGTGCCCGCCTCGTCGAGGATGCGGGCCGTGAGCGCGTCGTAGGCGGTGAGCCACACCTGCTTGCGTCCCTCAGAACGCCACTGGGCCAGGTGGTGCACGCGCACCCGCCGGGGCGTGGCGGCCACCGCGGAGGGCGTCGGTCCGGCAGCCGACGGCGCCGTCGGGCCGCCCGGAACGGACGATCCGTAGGGGGCAGACTCCTCGGCACCTGTGGCACCGGAGACGGAGGAGGACGCAGAGGAGGCAGAACGCACCTGGTGGGTCATGGCACCACCCTATGCCGCGCAACCCGACGGACACGCGCGCACGGCATGATAGGAGCCGGTACCAGCGTCCCCGTGAGGAAGGGCCCAGCCATGGACAAGCAGCAGGAGTACGTCCTCCGCGCCATCGAGGAGCGCGACATCCGCTTCATCCGCCTGTGGTTCACCGACGTCCTCGGCCGGCTCAAGTCCGTGGCCATCGCCCCCGCCGAGGTGGAGAGCGCCTTCGAGGAGGGCATCGGCTTCGACGGCTCCGCCATCGAGGGACTCACCCGCGTCTACGAGTCCGACATGCTGCTCGCCCCCGACCCCTCCACCTTCCAGATGCTTCCCTGGCGCGAGGGAGAGAACGGCGTCGCCCGCATGTTCTGCGACGTGCTCACCCCCGACGGCGAGCCCGTGCGCACCGACCCCCGCGCCGTCCTCGAGCGGCAGATCGCACGCGTCGCCGAGGCCGGATTCACCTGCTACGTCCACCCGGAGATCGAGTTCTACCTCGTCAACAGGGACGCCCAGGGACGTGTCACCCCCACCGACCACGCCGGCTACTTCGACCACGTGTCGGGCGGCACCGCCCACGACTTCCGCCGCCACGCCATCCTCATGCTCGAGCAGATGGGCATCAGCGTGGAGTTCTCCCACCACGAGGCCGGACCTGGCCAGAACGAGATCGACCTGCGCTTCGCCGACGCCCTGTCCACCGCGGACAACATCATGACCTTCCGGGCCGTTGTCGAGGAGGTCGCCATCCAGGAGGGCTGCGTCGCCACCTTCATGCCCAAGCCCTTCGTCGGTCAGCCCGGCTCCGGCATGCACACCCACTTCTCCCTCTTCGAGGGCGACCGCAACGCCTTTTACGACGCTGCCGCCGAGTACCAGCTCTCCGCCACCGGCCGCGCCTTCGTCGCCGGGCTGCTGCGCCACGCCAGCGAGATCTGCGCGGTGACCAACCAGCACGTCAACTCCTACAAGCGCATGTGGGGCGGCGACGAGGCGCCCAGCTACGTCTGCTGGGGGCACGCCAACCGCTCGGCCCTCGTGCGCGTGCCCAACCACAAGCCCGGCAAGGCCCAGTCCGCCCGCATCGAGTACCGCGGCATCGACTCGGCGGCCAACCCCTACCTGGCTTTCGCCGTCATCCTCGCCGCCGGGCTCAAGGGCATCGAGGAGGGCTATGAGCTGCCCCCGGAGGCCGAGGACGACGTGTGGCAGCTGTCGGAGTCCGAGCGCGCCGCCCTGGGCATCGGCGCCCTGCCGACCTCCCTCAAGCGCGCCGTCGGCGCCATGAGCGACTCCGACCTCGTGGCCGACACCCTCGGGGAGGACGCCTTCGAGTTCTTCATGCGCAACAAGCGCCGCGAGTACCGCGCCTACGACGCGCAGGTCACCGACTTCGAGCTGTCCCAGTTCTTCCCCCGGATCTGATCCGGGAGACGCCGTGGAGGCCGCAGGCACGCACGTCCCCGCAGCGGGGATGACCGGACCTGTCGGGGGCCCGCGCGCACGGAGCCTGCGCTCGCGGCTGCTCGCCGCGGGACTGACCGACACGGACCGCGCCCTCAGGCTCCTGGAGGAGCCTGCGCTGGGCGCCTTCGACTCCGACGCGCTCATCACGGCCCTGGCGGCAACCGCGGACCCGGACCTGGCTCTCCTGACCCTCCTGAGGCTGCTGACGACCTGCGACGCCGACCGGCGCCACCAGCTGGAGGACCTGCTGCGCCTCGCGCTCCTCCCGGCGACGCAGGCACCCGACGACGCCCATGAGCACCTCAGGCGCCTGCTTGCCGTCCTGGGGGCCTCACGTGCCCTGGGCGACGTCCTCGTCACCCACCCGGCACTGCTCGCCCGGCTTAGCCCGGCGCACGCGCCCGAGGAGGACACGGCCGCCTTCGGAGCCGGCGTGCGCACGCGCCTGGCCGAGGCCGTCGCCCGCGCCCTGGCCGCGCCCCAGCCCGTGCGAGCGGCCACGCGAGCCCTGCGCGTGGCCTACTACAGCGAGCTGCTGGGCGTCGTGGCCGACGACCTCACCTCGGCCGAGCCCGTCGCGCACGTGAGCGTCGTCGCCGAGCGCATGAGCGCGCTGGCCGACGCCGCCCTCGACGCCGCCCTCGCGGTCGCGCGCACCAGTGTCGGGACCGCGGCCGAGGACGTCGCCCTGGCCGTCATCGCCCTGGGCAAGACGGGGGCTCGCGAGCTCAACTACGTCTCCGACGTCGACGTCGTCTACGTCGTCGCTCCCGCGGGTCCCGAGGCGGGCCAGGAGGCGCACCTGCTGGAGGTCGGCACGGCCCTCGCCCTTGAGCTGGCGCGCGTCGTGTCAGGCTCCGGCGAGGAGCCCGCGCTCTGGCCCCTGGACACGGGGCTGCGCCCCGAGGGCAAGGACGGCGCCCTCGTGCGCACCCTCGCCTCGCACGTGGCCTACTACGAGCGCTGGGCCTCCTCCTGGGAGTTCCAGGCACTGCTCAAGGCCCGCGCCTGCGCCGGCGACCCCGTGCTCGGACGCGCCTACGAGCAGGCCGTGGCCCCCTTCGTGTGGAACGCCAGCCTGCGCGAGAACTTCGTCGACGACGCCCGGGCGATGCGCCGACGGGTCGAGCACGAGTCCTGCCGCCCCGGCACCGCCGACCGGCGCATCAAGCTGGGGCCCGGGGGGCTGCGCGACGTCGAGTTCACCGTCCAGCTCCTCCAGCTCGTCCACGGGCGCGGCGACGCCTCCCTGCGTGAGCCCAGCACCCTGGGCGCCCTGGACGCCCTGACGGCCGGCGGCTACGTCTCGCGCCAGGACGCCGCCGCCCTGGGCGCTGACTACCGGGTCCTGCGCCTGCTGGAGCACCGCAGCCAGCTGCTGAGGCTGCGCCGCACCCACGAGCTGCCCGCCAAGGACGAGGACCTGCGGCGCATCGGCCGCGCCCTGGCCGGTGTCGGCGAGGACACCGTCGCCGGCAGCGACCCGGCCGTCCAGCGGGCGCTGGAACGCTCCAGCCTCGCCGAGCCCGCCGCGCTGCGCACCCTGTTCGACGCCACCCGCAGACGCGTGCGCACCATCCACGAGCAGATCTACTACCGGCCGCTGCTGGGCGCCGCCGCGCGCCTGACCGCCGACGAGATGACGCTGACCGCCCAGGCGGCGCGTGAGCGGCTCACCGCCGGCGGGTACCTCGACCCCGACGGCGCCCTGCACCACATCCACGCCCTCACCGAGGGCGTCAGCCGCCGCGCCGCCATCCAGCGCCAGCTCCTGCCCGTCGTCATCGGCTGGCTGGCCGACGGAGCCGACCCCGACTCCGGGCTCCTGTCCTTCCGCCGCCTGTCCGAGGCCATCGGCGGCTCCCACTGGTACCTGGCGACCCTGCGCGACTCGCCGTCGGCGGCGCACCGGCTGTGCCACGTGCTGGCCGGTGCCCGCTGGACCACCGACCTGCTCGCCGAGCGACCCGAGGCCATCACCTGGCTCGACGACGAGACCGAGCTGGCCCCCCGTGCTCCCGGGGCCCTGGAGGAGGAGGTCTCGCGGCTGCTGCGCCGCCGGGCGCTCGACGCCGAGGACGCCCAGGACCGGGAGCGTCAGGCCCAGGAGGCCGTCCAGGCCGTCGCCGCGGTGCGCTCACGTGAGCTCCTGCGCGCGGCGCTGGCGGACACCCTCGACGGCGTCGACCCGCGGCGCACCGCGCTCATGCTCACCGACGCCACCGACGCGCTCATCGGGGGCGCCCTGCACGTCGCCCTGGGCCTCGTGCTCGCCGAGCGCGGGGGCGCCGTCGACGGCCCCGACGAGGCGGGGCACTGGCCGACGGCCCGCGCCCGGCACGCCGTCATCGCCATGGGACGGCTGGGAGGCCGGGAGACGACCTACGCCTCGGACGCCGACCTGCTCTTCGTGCACGAGGCCCTGGCCGAGGGCGACGAGCACGCCGCCGCCCAGGAGGCGGAGGCGGTGGCGCGCACGGTCCTCAGGCTGCTGTCCACCTGCCGCCCCTACCCGCTTGAGGCGGACGCGGACCTGCGGCCCGAGGGAAGGCAGGGGCCGATGAGCCGCTCGCTCGCCTCCTACGCGAGCTACTACGAGCGCTGGGTGAGCACCTGGGAGCGGCAGGCGCTGCTGCGCGCGCGCCCCTGCGCGGGCGACGAGCAGCTCGCCCAGGCCTTCCTGGCGCTCGTGGCGCCGGTGCGCTGGCCGGAGGAGGACACCGACGGCTCCTGCCTGCGCGAGGTACGCCGCCTCAAGGCCCGCATGGAGGCCGAGCGCATGCCCCGCGGCACCGACCCCCACCGCCACCTCAAGCTCGGGCCGGGCGGACTGACCGACGTCGAGTGGGCCGCGCAGGTGCTTCAGCTCACCCACGCGGGCCGCGTCGCCGCCCTGCGCACGACCTCCACCCTGGCGGCCCTCGAGGCCGCCCAGGAGGCCGGGCTCCTCAGCCGCCACGAGCTCTCCCTGCTCACCAGCTCCTGGCTGCTGGCCTCGCGCGTGAGAGCCGCGAACGTCATCGGGACGGGGCGCACACAGTCGGCCCGGGTGGACGTCCTGCCCTCCGAGCCCAGGGACGTGCGCGTCGTCGGACGCCTGCTCGGACTTGAGCCCGGGCACGAGCGTGAGCTGGAGGACCGCTACCGGCGCTGCGCCCGCCACGCCCGCCGGGTGGCCGAGCGCATCGTCTTCGGGGAGCGCCAGGCACCACCGGACGACCCCGCGGCACCACCCCTGGCGACCTCCGCGCTGGTCGGTGGGGCGGGGCGCGCGGTCGGGCTGCCGACCAGCGCGGCGCGTGGCGGGGCCCGGGACCGCGACATCATGGACGGGGGCACGACCCGCGCCCCGGCGCCGGGCACGGGCCGCGCCGTGCCCCCGGGGCGAGGACGTGCTGCGCCCCGGAGGCGGGGCCCCTACCCCTGGTCCTGACACGCGGGTGCGGCTCAGCTCCTGAGCGCACGAGGGCGCAGGCCCGTGGGACCAGGGAACCTGGGGCGGGCCCTGAGTCGGGCCGTCACGTGGCGGGCCCTGGGGCGGGCCGCCACCTGGCAGGATGAGGGCCGTGAAGCTCATCCTCGTGCGCCACGGACGCACGATCGCCAACGTCATGGGGGCGCTCGACACCGCCTTCCCCGGAAACCCGCTCGACGCCGTCGGCCTGGCGCAGGCCCAGTCGCTGCCCGCACGTCTCGACGAGGCCGGCCTGCTGGAGACGGTGGGCTCGCTGTGGGTCTCGCCCATTGAGCGTGCCCGCCAGACCATTGCGCCGGTGGAGCGCGCCACCGGGCTCGCGGCCACCATCCGCTCCGGTCTGCGCGAGGTCCTGGCCGGGGACGCGGAGATGCGCACGGACCGCGAGTCCGTCCTGTGCTACACGGACACGACACGCGCCTGGATGGTGGGGCGCCTGCACGCCCGCCTGCCGGGCTCGCCGGAGAACGGCCAGGACACCTTCGAGCGTTTCGACGCCGTCGTGCGCGAGGCAGCCGGCACCGGTGGGGGCGAGCCGACGTCCTCGGCGCTCATCGTCGCTCACGGCACCGTGCTCAGGCTGTGGACCTCCCTGGCGGCCGCGCCCGGTGCCGGGGTGGAGCCCGCCTGGATCGCCAACCATCCGATGACCAACACGGGCGTCACCGTCGTCGAGGGGGACCCCGAGACCGGCTGGGTCCTGCGCTCGTGGGCCGACGGCGCGTGGAGCGCCTGAGAACCCACGCGCCCTGAGCGCCCGGACGGCGGCCGTCGGCCGGCGGGACCGCGGACGCGGGACACAGACCGCCCCGGCCGGGCCGTGAGGCCCTGCCGGGGCAGGTGGGGAGGGACGGTCCGGGGAGGGACCGGCGGCCTCGCCGCCCGACCTACAGGACGGAGGCGAGGAAGGCCTGGGTGCGCTCCTGCTGCGGGCTGTCGAGCACGCTCACGGGGTCTCCGGCCTCGCAGACGCTGCCCGAGCACATGAAGATGAGCTGGTCGCCGACCTCCCGTGCGAAGCCCATCTCGTGGGTGACGACCACCATCGTCATACCGTCGGAGGCCAGGTCCTTCATGACCTGGAGCACCTCGCCGACGAGCTCGGGGTCCAGGGCGCTGGTGGGCTCGTCGAAGAGCATGAGCTCGGGGTCCATGGCCAGCGCGCGGGCGATGGCCACGCGCTGCTGCTGGCCGCCGGAGAGCTGGGACGGGTAGTGGTCGATACGGTCGGCCAGACCCACCCGGTCGAGCAGCCTCAGGGCCAGGCGCTTGGCCGACGGCTTGCTCATGCCCTTGACCTGGACCGGCGCCTCGATGACGTTCTCCAACGCGGTCATGTGCGGGAAGAGGTTGAACTTCTGGAAGACCATGCCGATCCTCGCCCGCTGCGCGGCGCGCTGACGGTCGGTCAGGGCGTGCAGGACGACCGAGCCGTCAGCCTTGACCTCCTCGCGCATGCCGATGAGCTCGCCGTCGACACGCACCCGCCCGGCGTCGATGGACTCCAGCTCGTTGATGCAGCGCAGCAGCGTCGACTTGCCTGAGCCCGAGGGGCCGACGAGGACGGTGACGGAGCCGGGCATGACGGTGAGGTCGATGCCCTTGAGGACATGGAGCTCTCCGAAGAACTTGTGCAGCCCCGAGATCTCCACCTTGGGGGTCACGGAGTCGGAGGAAGACGTGCTCACGGGGTGACCTCCTGGGCAGGACCGGCGGACGTGGTTCCGGTGTCGAGGATCGCCTGCTGGCGGGCGGACAGGCCGCGGGACTTCTTGCGGCCGATCCGCCTGGGGCCGTCGAAGCCCTTGCCGTAGTAGCGCTCGATGTAGTGCTGGCCGACCATGAGGATCGAGGTGATGATGATATACCACAGGGCGGCGACGATGAGCAGCGGGATGGTCTGGTACGTCGTCGAGGCGTAGGAGTTGGTGACGAAGGTGAGGTCCAGCGTGTAGGGCACAGCCAGGACCAGGGACGTCGTCTTGAGCATGGAGATCGTCTCGTTGCCCGTGGGAGGCACGATGACGCGCATGGCCTGCGGCAGGACGATGCGCCTGAGGATCTGGCCCTTGCTCATGCCCAGTGCGCCGGCGGCCTCGCTCTGCCCGGGGTCGACGCTGGCCAGGCCTGAGCGCACGATCTCGGACAGGTACGCGCCCTCGTTGATGCCCAGGCCCAGGACCGCGGCGACGAAGGGGGTGAAGACCGACGTCGTCTTGAAGGTGAGCATCTCGGGGCCGAAGGGGATGCCGAGGCTCAGGTACTGGTAGAGGGCGGACAGCGCCCCCCAGAACACGAGCTGGGTGTAGATCGGGGTGCCGCGGAAGAGCCACAGGTAGGACAGGGAGGCCCAGCGCAGCACGGGGTTGGAGGACTGGCGCATGATGGCCGTCGTCACGGCCAGGGTGATGCCGATGACCATGGCGAGGAAGGTCAGCAGCAGGGTGATGCCGACGGCCTGGACGACACGGACCTCGCGGAAGAAGAACCAGACGGTGTCCCAGTGGAACTTCTCGTTGGTCAGCAGCGCGTGGGCGAGCATGGCGCCCAGGACGAGGGCGACGGCGGCGCTGATCCAGGTGCCCGGCCGGGGCACGGGCTTGACACGGTTGAGCTGGACGGGGGCGTCCTGCTGCTCTGCTTCGGTGGCGCTGCTCATCTCAGTCCTTCACGGTCGGGTTGAGGACGGCGGTGCTCAGGGCTGCGTCCTCCACACCCCAGGTGGCGAGGATCTCGGCCCAGATGCCCTCATCCATGAGGTACTGGACGGCGGCGCGCACCGCGGCGGTGAGCTGGGGGTCGTCCTTGGGCAGGACGATGCCCTGCGGCAGGGCGTCCTCGATCTCCCCGACGGTCTCGACCTGCTCTCCGGTGCTCTCGACGGCGTAACCGGCGACGGTGGAGTCGGAGTAGACCGCCTGGATGGTGTGACCGATGAGGGCCGTCGTGGCGTCGGAGTTCGTGGAGTAGGAGCGGACGCTGATCGGGGAGCGTCCGGCCTCGGAGCAGGCGGTGGAGTCCTCCTTGAGCGCCTTCTCCTGGTAGGTGCCCGTCTGGACCCCGACGGCCAGCCCGCACAGGTTGAGGTGGTCGCTGGGGTCCACGCCCTCGGGGTTGCCGGCGGCGACGTAGAAGCGTGAGCCGACGTTGGAGATCGAGATCATGTCCATCGTGGCCATGCGCTCGTTGGTGATGGTGAAGGCGGAGATGCCCACGTCGTAGCGCGATCCGATCGAGGCGATGATGGAGTCGAACTCGGCGGTGTGGACCTGGGCGGTGACGCCGAGCACCGCGGCAATGGCGTGGTCGAGGTCGACCTCGTATCCCATGGCGACGCCGGAGGGGCTGAGGAACTCCGCGGGCGCGTAGTCGGTGGAGGCACCGACGTCGAAGACGCCGTCGGACAGGGCTCCCTCAGGGAGCATGGCGATGATATCGGCCTGGGGCTCGATGCCGGAGACGTCGTAACCCTGCGGGGTCGATGAACCGGAACCGGACTGCACGTTCCAGTCCTCGGCGTGGGTGCACGCGGTGAGGGCGGCAGGCAGTGTCAGACACAGGCCGACGACGGCGGCGCGCCTGAGGTGGGAGGTCCGCATGGGGGCTCCTTGGGTTGGGTACGACGAGACGGTATCGGCAATAGGGGATATCTATGCAGTGACCTGGGGGACACCTCGCCCGGTGTGAGCGCTATCACTGTCGGTGGGGCCCGGGCTCACAGGTCGTAGTAGAGCTCGAACTCGTAGGGGTGGGGGCGCTGGCGGATGGGCGCGAGCTCGTTGTCACGCTTGTAGCTCGTCCACGTCTCGAGGAGGTCCGGGGTGAAGACGTCGCCCTCGGTGAGGTAGTCGTTGTCCGCCTCCAGCGCCTCCAGCGCCAGGTCGAGGCTGTAGGGCAGCTTCTCGATGTCGTGGTACTCCTCGGGGGCGAGCTCGTAGAGGTCCTTGTCGATGGGCTCGCGGGGCTCGATGCGGTTGCGCACGCCGTCGATGCCGGCCATGAGCACGGCTGCGAAGGCGAGGTACGGGTTGCTTGAGGGGTCGGGCACCCGGTACTCCACGCGCTTGGCGCGGGCGGAGGAGCCCGTCACCGGGATGCGCACGCAGGCCGAGCGGTTGCGCGCCGAGTACACGAGGTTGACCGGTGCCTCGAAGCCCGGCACCAGACGCCGGTAGGAGTTGACCGACGGGTTGGTGAAAGCCAGCAGGCTCGGTGCGTGCCGGAGGATGCCGCCGATGTACCAGCGGGCGAGGTCGGAGAGCTGGCCGTAGCCGCGCTCGTCGAAGAACAGCGGCGCCCCGTCCTTCCACAGGGAGTGGTGGGTGTGCATGCCCGAGCCGGCCTCGCCCAGGACGGGCTTGGGCATGAAGGTGGCGGTCTTGCCGGCACGGTAGGCGACGTTCTTGACGACGTACTTGAACTTCATCATGTCGTCGCCCGCGGCGAGCAGGGAGCCGAAGCGGTAGTTGATCTCCTGCTGGCCTGCGGCACCGACCTCGTGGTGGGCGCGCTCGACCTGGAGCCCGACCTGCTGGCACACGCGCACCATCTCGTCGCGCAGGTCCGCGTTCTGGTCCGTGGGTCCCACGGGGAAGTAGCCGCCCTGGAAGGCGGTCTTGTACCCCTTGTTGCCGCCCTCCTCGACGCGGTCGGTGTTCCAGGAGGCCTCGTCGGAGTCGATCTCGTAGAAGGAGCCGCGCGGGGTGGAGGCGAAGCGCACCGAGTCCATGAGGTAGAACTCCGCCTCGGCCCCGATGTAGCAGGTGTCGGCGATACCGGTCGAGCGCAGGTAGTCCTCTGCCTTGGAGGCGACCGAGCGAGGGTCGCGTGAGAAGACCTCGTCGGTGAAGGGGTCGACGATGGAGGCCGTGACGACGAGGGTCTTGTGGCTGCGGAAGGGGTCGACGAAGGCGGTCGTCACGTCCGGGATGAGCTTCATGTCGGACTCGTGGATCTGAGTGAAGCCCCGGATGGAGGAGCCGTCGAACATGAGCCCCTCGGTCAGGGCCTCGGCGTCGAAGGCGTCAGCGGGGATCGTGAAGTGCTGCATGACTCCCGGCAGGTCGCAGAAGCGGACGTCAATGACCCTCACGTCCTCCTTCTCGATGAAGGCCCGGGCCTGTGCTGCGTCCTGGAACATGGATCCTCCGTGTGGGGTGGTGGTGTGCCGGGGGACAAGCCCCTGAGGGCTCGGCTCCGTATGGCGCAACCGTAGGGCGGGGCGGTGTCGTCAGCGTGCCACCCGTGTGTCGTCGGTGTTTCGTCCGGTGCGCCGCCGCGCGGCGTCGGGAGGACCGGGGCCTGGCGGGCCCCGGCCGGGTGCGCGAAGGGCCGTCACCGTGGGGTGACGGCCCTTGGCACGTGTGCGCAGCGCCCGCTCAGCGCCCGCTCAGCGCCCGCTCAGCGCCCGCGCAGGGCGCGGCGGTCGGGGCGGTAGCGCGCGGGGTCGATGCCCTTGGGGATGGGCAGCGCCTTCGAGCTGAGCGAGGTCAGCCGCTTGGCGACCTGGGTGATCTCGGCGTCGGTGAGCTTGATGGGCTTCGTGGGCAGACGGCGCAGCGCCCCCCTGAGCTCGGTGAGGCGGGTCTGCCCCTCCTGCGTGCCGACGCTGATGACGTGCAGCGGCACCGTGGACAGGAAGCGCTGGATCCGCTTGCTCTCGTCCGTCACCATCCTCTGGGTGCGGCCCTTAGGGCCCTCGGCGACGAGGACGATGCCGGGACGGCCCACGAGGAACCACAGGATGTCCTGCGTGCTCGGGTTGACGGCCAGGGGCGAGCTGTGGACGTACCAGCCCTTGCCCGCCTGGTCGAGGACGTACTTGGCGGCACCCGGTGTGCCCTCGATCTGCGCGTAGCTCGCGCGCCGGGTGACCAGGGTGAGCAGGACAAGGGCCGCCATGAGGCTCAGGGGCACGCTCATGGCGATCCAGTAGCCGAGGGACTGGCCGGTGGCGAGGGAGACGAGGACCGCCAGGGCGATGACGCCGACGAGGACACCGCCCAGCGCCCAGCCGATCCAGGGGAAGGTCCGGTGCGAGACGGTGTAGGCGGCCTTGAGGTTCTCGAGGTACTGCCCGAAGCGGCGCTTCTTCTTGGGCTCGTTGGTGCGGGTACTGCTCACGGTGGACCACCATAGCCGACCGGAGGCGTCGACCCGCCTGCGCAGGGCGGTGCTCAGGCCTCGGCCGTCACGGCCGGGGAGGCGGCGGCCTCGTCGTCGGCCAGGCCCTGCGCGATGAGGGAGGCCGCCTCCTGGCGTGCCGTGCCCTCCTGCGCGAGGTCGGCCATCTGAGGCGGGAGGGGGCGTCCCTTGGCCTTCATCGCCCGGCTGAAGAGCATGCCCGAGCGGTAGGAGGAGCGCACCATCGGGCCGCTCATGACGGCCGGGATCCCGGCCCGCTGGGCGAGGTCCGCGAGCTCGAGGAACTCCTGGGGCTTGACCCAGCGGTCGATGGGGTGGTGGAGCTTGGAGGGGCGCATGTACTGCGTGATGGTGAGGATGTCGACCTTGTGCTCGACGAGGGCGTGGATGGCCTCCTCGGTCTCCTGGCGGGTCTCGCCCATGCCCAGGATGAGGTTGGACTTGGTGAGCAGCCCCGCCTCGGAGGCCTGCCTGAGCACGGACAGGGAGCGCTCGTAGGAGAAGGCCGGACGGATGCGGTGGAAGATCCTGGGCACGGTCTCCAGGTTGTGGGCGAAGACCTCCGGCTGGGAGGAGAAGACCTCCTCCAGGGCGTCGCGGTTGCCCCTGAAGTCCGGGACGAGCAGCTCGACGCCGCAGCCGGGCAGCTGGGCGTGGATCTGCCGGGCCACCTCGGCGTAGAGCCAGGCGCCGCCGTCGGGCCGGTCGTCGCGGGCCACACCCGTCACCGTGGCGTAGCGCAGGCGCATCTGGGCGACGGAGGCGGCCACGCGCCGCGGCTCGTCCTCGTCGTAGGCGGTGGGACGCCCCGTGGCGATGTCGCAGAAGTCGCAGCGGCGGGTGCAGATCTCACCGCCGATGAGGAAGGAGGCCTCGCGGTCGTTCCAGCACTCGTAGACGTTGGGGCAGTTGGCCTCGGCGCACACGGTGTGGAGCTGCTTCTCCTTCACCATGCTCCGGACCTCCTGGTAGGTCTCGGAGACGACCGCCTTGGTGCGCAGCCACTTCGGCTTGCGCTCGATGGGGGTCTGAGCGTTGCGTGCCTCCACGCGCAGGAGCCGGCGGCCCTCGGGGGCGATCGTGCTCGTCACGGTGCTCTCCTCGTCTCGGTAACTGCCTCGATCCTATGCCTCACCCGCCCCCATCTAGGACTCAAGACCTATGTCTGGGGCCTGGGTTCGCGTGGTGTCCGCCACCAGCGGGGCCAGGTTGCGCTCCAGCGCCCCGACGACGTCGTCGGCGAGCTGCGGGGGGCGCAGCGCCCGCCCGGTCTCGGCCGCCAAGGAGGTGACCCCGGCGTCGTCGATCCCGCAGGGAACGATCCGGTCGAGCCCGAAGACCGCCAGGTCCGGGCAGACGTTGAGGCCGATGCCGTGCATCGTCACCCCTCGCGCCACCCGCACCCCCAGGGCACAGACCTTGCGCTCGGTGCGTGCGCCCGGGCCCGGGGCGTCGCCGGGCACCCACACGCCCGAGCGCCCCTCGACCCGGGTGGTGTCCACCCCGTGGGCGGCGCAGACCTCGATGACGGCCTGCTCGAGGGCGCGCACGTAGCGGATGACGTCGATGGGCGAGGCCAGGCGCACCACCGGGTAGACGGTCAGCTGTCCGGGCCCGTGCCAGGTCGTCTTGCCCCCACGGTCGACGTCGACGACGGGCACGTGACCGGGCTCGACGAAGGCGCCCGCCGGACGCTCCCAGGAGTGCGTCCGGCGGCCCACTGTGTAGACGGGCTCGTGCTCCAGGACGATGATCGTCGAGGAGCGCCGCCGGGCGACGACGTCGGCGTGGGTCTGACGCTGGAGCGCCCACCCCTCCTCGTAGGGGACCAGGCGGCGGCCGAGGTCGACGTCGATGCGCTGCACGCGCCCACGATAGGCCCCGGCCGTGGTGGCGGGCCGCTGCGGCCACCGACGACGGCAGTTGTCCACAGGCCGTGGCCCGACGCTGGCCAGACGGGGGTGCGCGCGGTGAGCATGAGGTATGAGCACCGACGAGCGAGCAGTCTCCCGCCCCGGTGGCCGTGCCCGGGCCGGCACCCGGGGACGTGGCCGGGCACGGTCCCACGGGTGGTCCGACGGGCGGGACCGGGAGCGGCCTCCTGCCACGCGTGGGTGGCCCCGTCGCCGAGCCCGGGACCGGGACGGCGAGCCCGAGGACGAGCACCCCTCGGGGCTCGGCGCGCACACGCGTGAGGACCTGGCGGGGGCGGGCATCGACGTCGGCGCCCCGCTGGGGCCGGGGCGCCCCGGTCAGGGGGCGCTGCGGGCCGTCGACCGACGCGGGCGCCAGGTCGTGCTCAGGCTGGTCGACCTGCCGCCGGGGCGGGCGGGTGCGCGCCTGCGCGAACGCCTGCAGCTGCTGCGCGAGCTGCGTCACCCCGCCCTCGCGCGCGTTCTGGAGGTGGCCGACCTGCCGGGCGGGCGCGCGGCGGTCACCAGCGAGCTCGTCGACGGCGCGGACCTGGCCGTCGTGCTCGGGGCGCGCGGCAGCCTCACCCGTTCCGAGGGCGCCCGGGTGCTCACGGACCTGGGCTCCGCCCTCGCCTGCCTGCACGGGGCGGGCCTGGCCCACGGCGACCTGTCCACCTCCAACGTCATGGTGACCACCGCGGGCGGTGCCGTGCTTATCGACCTCGTCGGTGACCTCGCCCAGACCGGCACGCCTCCCTGGGCCGCCCCGGAGCGTGAGCAGGGAGGGCCGGCGACCCCGGCCTCCGACGTCTACTCCCTGGGCATGCTGCTGCGTACCTGCGCCGAGGGCGGGGCGCTGCTGGGCCAGAGGCTTGAGCCGGTGCTCGCCGACGTCCTTGTGACGGACCCGCGTGAGCGCCCCAGCGCGCGCACGCTGGCCGCCAGGGCACCGGAGATCGCCCGTCCCGGCAGCGTCGACCTGCCCGACGGCGCCAGGCTCGCCGCCGGGGCGCTGAGGGCGGCGGCCGCCACCCCGACCCGGACCGTCGCCAGCCGCCGCGCCCTGAGGCGCCAGCGCAGGAGCGGAGCCGGCCGCCGGGGCGCAGCGCGCAGGGCGCTGGGGCTCGCGGTGGTCCTGGCCCTGGGGGCCGCAGGCGCTTGGGGGCTGCGCGGCTCCGACCTGGCTGAGAGCCTGGCCGGTGCCGTGGGCCTGGGGAAGCCGACGACGTCGCCGGCCGCCGCCTCCCCGGAGTCCTCGGCGCAGGCCGCCCCCGCCGCAGCGGAGGCGGAGCCGGAGACGAAGCCGGGTACGGAGGAGGTCACGAGGATCGTCATCTCCCTGGTCCAGGCGCGTGACCGGGCGATCGAGGAAGGGGACGCCCAGGCGCTGGCCGCCACGAGTGTCGAGGGCTCCAGCGCCGCGCAGGCGGACGCCGCCGTCCTCAGTGCCCTGGTGGCCTCGGGCGAGCGGGTCGAGGGCCTGGACACGCGGGTGAGCGAGGTGAGCGTCGTGGACGCCGAGGGCGTCCCCGACGGCGGGGTGGCGGTGGCGCTCACCCGCTCCCAGGGGGCCAGCGAGCGGGTGCGGGCCGACGGCACGCGCCGCACGGTCCCGGCCCAGGCGCCGCAGCGGGTCGTGCTCATCCTCGTGCCGGACCCGTGGCGGGTGCTCGAGGTCCGCGACGCGGCGGGGTAGCCGCGCCGCCCCCTCGGCCCCGCGCCGGTACGCGTGCGCCCCGCACCGTCTGGTGCGGGGCGCACGCGCCTGAACAGGTCAGGGGTGGGCGGTCAGCCGTCTCACAGGCCGAGCTCTCCGGCGAAGTCGCCGTCCTCGAGACGCTTCTTGACCGTCATGAGGTAGCGGGAGGCGTCGGCACCGTCCACCAGGCGGTGGTCGTAGGAGATCGCCAGGTAGCACACGGAGCGGATGGCGATGACCTCGTTGCCGTCGGCGTCCTTGACGACGCGCGGCTGACGCTGGATGGCGCCCAGGCCGAGGATCGCGACCTCCGGCTGGTTGATGATGGGCGTGTCGAAGAGCGCACCGCCCGAGCCGGTGTTCGTGATCGTGAAGGTCGAGCCGGACAGCTCGTCCGGGTTGACCTTGTTGTCGCGGGTGCGTCCGGCCAGGTCGTTGATGCGCTTGGCCAGGCCGGGGATGTTGAGGTCCCCGGCGTTCTTGACCACGGGCACGAGCAGGCCGCGGGGGGTGTCCACCGCGATGCCGATGTGCTCGACGTCGTGGTAGGTGACCTCCTTGCCGTTGATCGAGGCGTTGAGCTTCGGGTGGGCCTTGAGGGCCTCCGTGGCCGCCTGGACGAAGAAGGGCAGGAAGGTGAGCTTCGTGCCGTTGTTCGCGAGGAAGTCGTTCTTGGCGCGAGCGCGCAGGGCGGCGACGCGGGTGACGTCCACCTCGACGACCGTGGTGAGCTGGGCGGAGGTCTGCAGCGAGTCGACCATGCGCTCGGAGATGACCTGACGCAGGCGGCTCATCTTCTGGGTCGTGCCGCGCAGGGTCGTGTCGACGGCGGGCTTGGCCGCGCCGGAGGCTGTGGCCGGGGCCGGGGCGGCGGGGCCACCGGACACGGCCGGGGCCGGGACGGACTGTGCCGCCTGCGCCTCCTGGGCGGCCTTGGCGGCCGCCAGGGCCTGCGCGGCCTTCTCCACGTCCTGCTTGCGGATGCGGCCGCCGACGCCGGTGCCGGTGACGGTCGTGAGGTCGACGCCCGTGTCGCGGGCCAGCTTGCGCACGATCGGGGTGACGTAGGCGGCGGAGGCGACAGCAGCGGCCGTCGGGGCGGCGGGGGCCGGGGCGGGCACGTCGGCCGGGACTGCGGCG
>CALEXZ010000069.1 GCA_937926195.1 uncultured Actinomyces sp. | reverse complement strand
CAAGGAGCGCCGAGGCGTCTACATGGGCGTTATCAACATGATGATCGTCATCCCCATGCTCGTCGAGACCCTCACCTTCGGTCCCATCTTCAAGCGCCTGCTGGGCAACGACCCCGCCAACGCCCTGCTCTTCGTCGCGGCGCTCCTCGTGATCGCCGGGCTGCTCAGCGAGTGGATCGATACGAAGAAGGACGCGGACCCGCTGGTGCGCGGCGCCGTCGCCGCCACCACCGAGACCGCCGTCGCCTGACCAGTCCCAGAGAGGATGACAACTGTGACCTACACGACCATTGTCGCCGGAGTCGGCGACCTGACGGACAACGCCCACGTCATCGACCGCGCCTGCGAGATGGCGCGCCTGAACGACGCCGTCCTGCTCCTCGTCGCGGGCTTCGACCCGGTCGCCCCCCGGGACCGGGCGCGCCTGAACGACGCCCCGCCGAGCGTCCGCCCCGCCGAGGCGCGCCTGACCGAGGACGAGGCCTACGGGGTCGTGGAGAAGGCGCGCGACATCGCCGTCGAGCGCGGCGTCGACCTGGCCCAGGGCGTCGTCGTCGAGGGGGAGGCCGTCTCCGCCCTCACCCTCGTCGCCATTGAGACCCAGGCCGATCTCGTCGTCGTCGGATCGCGGGGCGTGGACTCCCTTCTGGGCAGGCTCTTCGGGGCGGTGAGCATCCAGGTGCTGCGCAAGTCCCGGTGCGACGTGCTCGTCGTCGTCGAGCCCGACGCCGCGACGGACTCCGCCGCTGCCGCCGCCCTCAGGGCCGCCGCCCTCAGGGCCGCCGCCAATTCCGTGGCCGCCGCCGCCGTCGACACCGCCGTGGCGCATGTCGTGGCCACCGACGCCGCCGCTGCGTCTGCCGCTAAGACCGACGGGGAGCCGGCCGACGCCGACGCCGACGCCGGGAAGTCGACCGACGCCGACGCCGGGAAGTCGACCGACGCCGGGAAGTCGGGCGTCGCCAAGATCGCCGGGAAGTCGACCGACGCCGACGCCGGGAAGTCGACCGACTGAGCCGGTCCCGACCCGGCGGCGGGGCGGTCCTGCATGGGACCGCCCCGCCGTGCTGCGCGGGCCGATGCGCGGGCGCCGCCGAGCGCGCGCCCCCGCCCCGGCGCGGCGCGACCGATCTTCTTCGGGCGAACTCGGCGGGGCGGGGCCGGTTCGGGCTAAGGTGGGATTGTTCGATGCCGAATCGTGACCTTCGCCGCGGACGAGCCGGTTCGATGGCGCTGAGGGACGAGCACCCCGCCCGGGTGCGCGACGAGCGGACGCGAATGGAACCGAGACCAGTCACCAGGCAATACCGGAACCCCGCGGTCGCGGCGAGGCCCGCGCCGCCGCGGCCGAGCGAGCGCGTCATCCGCGCCGAGCGCCGGGTCGAGCGCGCCCGGCGCGAGTAGAGGCGGCTGGCCTACCTGCGCCGGCGTCGGCGTCTGCGCTACGACGACGTCGTCGTCGTCGAGGAGGCGGCCCTTCGCCGGGCCATCCTCGGCTCCGTGGTGGGCAACATTATGGAGTGGTACGACGTGGGCGTCTACGCCTACGTCGCCGTCCTCGTCGGCCGGGCCTTCCTGCCCGGGGCCTCCGACACAGCCCAGAACCTCTTCTCCCTGGCCGTCTTCGCCGCACCTTCGTGGCCAGGCCCCTGGGGGGCGTCGTCCTGGGCCAGCTCGGGGACCGCCTGGGGCGCAAGGAGGTCCTCGCCTTCACCCTCATGATGATGGCGCTGGCGACCTTCGGCATCGGCGTCCTGCCGCCGTGCTCGGCGTCTGGGCGCCCGTCCTGCTCATCTGCCTCAAGCTCGTCCAGGGCTTCTCCACCGGCGGGGAGTACGCCGGGGCGACCACCTTCATCACCGAGTACGCCCCGGACAAGAAGCGCGGCTTCTACGCCGCCCTGCTCGACTGGGGCTCCTACATGGGCAACGCCCTGGGGGCCGGCCTGGTCACCGTCCTCATGATCGTCCTGCCCAAGGACGTCATGTCCCAGTGGGGCTGGCGCATCCCCTTCCTCGTGGCCCTGCCCATGGGCGGGATCGCGCTGTACCTGTGGACCCGCATCGAGGACACCCCGGCCTTCCGCGGCGAGCCCTGGGACCCGAAGGTCGGCTCGGACCCCCTGTCCGCGGGCAGCGCGGGCGAGGAGGCCGAGCAGGCGGTGACCGAGTCCTTCGTGCAGGCCGCCCCCTCCGACGGCGACGGCGCCTGAGGCGCGACCGCCGCACGGCGCCCCGCCGCGCCTGACAGCCTCCACCGGCGTCCCCCGTGCCAGAGCGCACGGGGGACGCCGTCGTCGCGGGGCGTATCGGTGGCGTGCGCGTGCTGCAGCGGCGGTCTGCGATGGCGACCGGTCAGACCAGCAGGTGCCGGGGGACGTTGCCGTAGCGTGTGGGGCTGGTGATGCCCGCGCACAGGAGCGGGTTGCTCTCGAGGAGTGGATCGACGTGCGAGCTGAGCCACGTGTCGGCGAGGCCGCTTCTCGTTGCGATGAGGTCGAGGGCGATGAGGATCTTGTAGACCGAGTGGTCACTGAACTGACGGTGCTCTCGTTTCGCCCGCCTGCTGACATTTGGCAGCAGGCCCGGGACGTCGAGGACGGAGTGGTTCCACAGCCGGGCGCAGTGCGCGACGCGGTTACGCAGGTAGACGAAGGAGCGCACCTGGCTTGGCAGCGTCCTGGGGGACACCTCAAGGGACCTTGCCAGGGCTGCGAGGACACCCGACTGGCCGGAGGCCTCGATGAGACGGGAGAGGCTACCGAAGGAGAAGGCCTCGACAGCGACCCAGATCGGCATGGTGGCGTAGGCGTCTGCCCCGTAGCGGCTGCCTACCTTGGGGCCCTGCCGGTACCGGGAGACGAAGCTCTCCTTGCTGCGGTCAAGGTCTGACAGGGCGTACTCCTCGACGCGCATCGCGTGGGTGTCGGGAGGCTGGGTCAACCCTTCGCCTCTGGGGAAGGTGTTCGTGGCGCCAACCTTCTTGGCGTAGTAGTAGGCGAAACGGGTGCGCAGGAGGACCTCGATGGGGTGCAGGACCTCGTCCAGGACCATGAGGAGAGCCTGCTCGGCGGCGTATAGGCGTTCAATGGTGGTGAAGCTGGAGCCTGGGAGGAAGCGGTCGTCACCGTCAGCCGGGGCGATCTGCCAGTACCGGAAGTAGCCAGAGAGCCGGTAGTAGCTGACCTTGGAGAGGAAAGTGGCCACGGCGTCCTCGTCGTCGACATGCAACCCACGCTCGACGAGCAAGGAGACCTGTTTGTGGTAGTCCAGCCAAGGCTTGTCCATGACCTCGTCCTTCGACAATGAAAGGCCCCGGCCATGTGGGCGTCACTACGAGGAGCGAGAGGCCTGGCCGGGGATCTATCAGGACCCAGTGTACGTGTGCCGTCGCGGCCAGGCGGTGGTTTGGAGTGTGATGTGTGGGTGCGGGTCTCGACGAGGGTGCCAGGGTGCGGTCGACGATCGTCCGGGTGTCAGGGGTGGCGGCGGGCGTGCCCGCACGGGGGACGCCGTCGTCGCGCAAGGCAGTCTCAGCAGGGGTCTTCCCTGCCTCTGGCTGAGATAGTACATTCGTACCAATCGGCCGCGACGCTCCCCGGTTTTCGTGGTAGGACCTGAGTCACATAAGGTGCTCCCCGTCAGGGCCCGCAGCCGCCCTGCAGCACGCATGACGCAAGAACAACGGAAGAGGCAACGATGCCCACGTACGTGTACCGCTTCAGTGAGGGAGACAAGGACCAGAAGGACCTTCTGGGGGGCAAGGGTGCCAACCTCGCCGAGATGACCCGCCTCGGTCTGCCCGTGCCTCCCGGTTTCACCATCACGACGGACGCCTGCCGGGCCTACCTCAAGGACGGCCGGGCTCCCGAGGAGCTGGCGGTCGAGGTCACCACCGCGCTGCGTCGCGTCGAGGAGGAGCTCGGACGTGAGCTCGGCGCCTCCCACGACCCCCTGCTCGTCTCCGTGCGCTCGGGCGCCAAGTTCTCCATGCCCGGCATGATGGAGACGGTCCTCAACATCGGCCTCAACGACGCCTCCGTCGTCGGCCTCGCCGAGGCCTCCGGTGACCCGCGCTTCGCCTGGGACTCCTACCGCCGGCTCATCCAGATGTTTGGCAAGACGGTCCTGGACATTGACGGCGACCAGTTCTCCGTCGCCCTGGAGGCCAAGAAGGCCGCCTGCGGCGTGAGCCTCGACTACGAGCTCGACGTCGAGGCCCTCACCCAGCTCGTCGACGAGTACAAGGCCATCGTCCGCGAGTGCGCGGGCGTCGAGTTCCCCCAGGACCCCCGCGCCCAGCTCGACATGGCCATCGAGGCCGTCTTCCGCTCGTGGAACACCGAGCGCGCCCACATCTACCGACGCCGCGAGAAGATCCCCCACGACCTGGGCACCGCCGTCAACGTGTGCACCATGGTCTTCGGCAACATGGGCGAGACCTCGGGCACCGGCGTCTGCTTCACCCGCGACCCCTCCTCCGGCCGCAGTGGCGTCTACGGCGACTACCTCGTCAACGCCCAGGGTGAGGACGTCGTCGCGGGCATCCGCAACACCCTGTCGCTGGCGGACCTTGAGCGCCTCGACAAGACCAGCTACGACGACCTGCGCGCCGCCATGCGCAAGCTCGAGACCCACTACCGCGACCTGTGCGACATCGAGTTCACCATCGAGCGCGGCAAGCTGTGGCTCCTGCAGACCCGCGTGGGCAAGCGCACGGCCGCTGCGGCCTTCCGCGTCGCCACCCAGCTCGTCGACGAGCGGCTCATCACCATGGACGAGGCCCTGGCCCGCGTCACCGGTGCCCAGCTCACCCAGCTCATGTTCCCGCAGTTCGTCTCCGACGCCGACCCCGGCTCGCGCGACCTGCTCACCCGCGCCATGCCCGCCTCGCCCGGCGCCGCCGTCGGCTACATCGCCTTCAACAACGCCGAGGCCATCGCCCGCGCCGACGCCGGCGAGTCCGTCGTCCTCGTGCGCCGCGAGACCAACCCCGACGACCTGCCCGGCATGGTGGCCGCCGTCGGCGTCCTCACCGCCCGCGGCGGCAAGACCTCCCACGCCGCCGTCGTCGCCCGCGGCATGGGCAAGACCTGTGTCGTCGGCGCCGACCAGCTGGAGGTCGACGCCGAGGCCGGCACCCTGCGCGTGCGCGGCCGCGAGGACCTCGTCCTGACCTCCGCCGACGTCATCGCCATCGACGGCCAGACCGGCGAGGTCTTCCTCGGCGACGTCCCCGTCACCGACTCCCCGGTAATGACCTACCTGCGCCAGGGCCTCACCGAGGCCCTGGACACCGCGGGCGACGTCGACGCGCGCGAGCTCGTCACCAGCGTCGACCGCCTCATGCGCCACGCCGACAAGTCCCGCCGCCTGCGGGTGCGGGCCAACGCCGACACCCCGGAGGACGCCCGTCACGCCCTGCACCGCGGGGCCGAGGGCGTGGGCCTGTGCCGCACCGAGCACATGTTCCTCGGCGAGCGCAAGCAGTTCGTCCAGAACCTCATCCTCGCCGACACCGACGCCGAGCGTGAGGCCGCGCTCGCGGCCCTGCTGCCCCTGCAGAAGGGCGACTTCGTGCAGATGTTCGAGACGATGAACGGCAAGCCGATGACGGTGCGCCTCATCGACCCGCCGCTGCACGAGTTCCTGCCGGACCTCACCGAGCTGAGCGTCAAGGTCGCCGTCGACCGCGCCACCGGTGGCGTCGACCCGGCGGACGAGAAGCTCCTGGCGGTCGTGCGCCGCAACCACGAGTCCAACCCCATGCTCGGCCTGCGCGGTGTGCGCCTGCTGCTGAGCCTGCCGGGACTCATCGAGCTCCAGGTGCGCGCCATCGCCGAGGCGGCGGTCGAGCGCCTCAAGGTCGGAGGCAACCCGCAGCCCGAGATCATGATCCCGCTGGTGGGCTCCGTGCGCGAGCTCCAGATCGCCCGTGAGCGCGCCGAGTCCGTCCTGCGTGAGGTGAGCGAGCAGTCCGGCTTCAGGCTCGACTTCCCCATCGGCTGCATGATCGAGCTGCCGCGCGCGGCCGTGTCGGCGGACACCATCGCCGAGGAGGCGGACTTCTTCTCCTTCGGCACCAACGACCTGACCCAGACCACCTGGGGCTTCTCGCGCGACGACGTCGAGGCGACCTTCTTCAAGACGTACCTGGACAAGGGCATCTTCGGAGTCTCGCCCTTCGAGACCATCGACGAGCGGGGCGTGGGCCGCATGGTCGAGCTCGGGGCCGAGCGGGGCCGCATGACCAAGCCGGAGCTCAAGCTCGGCGTCTGTGGCGAGCACGGTGGTGACCCCGACTCCATCGACTTCTTCCACCGGGTGGGCCTGACCTACGTCTCCTGCTCCCCGTTCCGCGTCCCCGTGGCGCGCCTGGAGGCGGGCCGCGTGGCCATCGCCTCCCGTGAGACAGACGGCAGCTGAGCCCGCCGGATGCTCACTCATCCGCCCCCGGGTGCGCGCGAGCGCTCCGGGGGCGGATGTGTCTGCTGATGCTCTTGTTCAAGGAGTGGGTGAACATGAGACGATGGTCCGTGGGACCTGTCGGCCGACGGTACCCGTGCGCGGAAGGAC
Organism: uncultured Actinomyces sp.; assembly: GCA_937926195.1. Taxonomy (GTDB): domain Bacteria; phylum Actinomycetota; class Actinomycetes; order Actinomycetales; family Actinomycetaceae; genus Actinomyces. Next base: position 5,538 of record CALEXZ010000069.1, on the reverse strand, counting down.
GAGGTGGAGATGACGCTCTTCGAGCTCCAGGACGGTCGGCTGAGTGCGGCGAGAGGGGGCCGTCCCGTCGGGGGTGACGCCCGTCTCCAGGTGCTGACGGCGGTGCGCTCCCAGCTCGGTGAGGTCCTGCGACGTCCGCTGCTGCCGGTGGTGTGGACGGGCGTGGAGGGCGGTCAGTCGCTGACCGCGCTCGACCCGGCCGGGCAGGTCGTCACCGTCGAGGTCCTGGCGGTCCTGGACGCCACCGCGCTCGTGTCCGCCTTCAGCCGCCAGGCCGACGCCTCCGCCATGGGCCGCGGCGAGCTCGGGGACGTCTACCCCGGTGGCGCACAGGCTTTCCGCAACGACTGGGAGGAGTTCCGTGAGGCGGCGCCGGCGCGTGTGGAGCCCGGGCCCCGGCTCATCGTCCTCACCACGGAGCTGGCTGCCGACGTGCGCCTGTCCGCCACCTTCCTGGGCGGCTCCGTCGAGGTGCATGTCGTGGACGCCCGTGTCATCCGGGACGCCTCAGGACGTGAGTCCATCCTCGTGAGTGTCGATCTCGTGCGGGCGGACCCCTTCTCCTCCCCGCCGACGGCGCCCTCCGGGCGGGCGCCCAGGCGGTCCTCGGACACGCGTTCCACCCACACCCAGAGCCACGCGGCGACCCACACGGCGCCCATGGAGGCCCGCCCGACGACCTCCGCCCCGAGCCACGCGGCGACCCACACGGCGCCCATGGAGGCCCGCCCGACGACGTCGGCCCCGAGCCACGCGGCCTCCCATGCCGCGGCACCCGCTCCCGCACCCGCCCGCGCGGCGTGGGAGCAGGAGCGGACGACGCCCCGGTCCGAGAGCCGCACGGCCGCGCGCGAGGAGAGCCGGACGGAGAACCGGGCAGCGTCGCCCACCGAGAACCGGACGGAGAACCGGGCGGCGTCGCGCACCGAGAGCCGGACGGAGAACCGGGCGGCGTCTCGCACCGAGAGCCGGACGGAGAGCCGGGTCGAGATGCGGGCGGCTGCACGGGCGGCGTCCCGGGCCGAGGGACGGGGCCCGGCGGCTGAGCCGCCGACGATGAGCATGCCGCGTCCCGCTGCGGCGCCCCCGCCTTCCGCCACTCCCTCGCCCTACAGGGCTGCTGCGCCGTCGCCGGCACCCGAGCCCCCCGTGACGCGCTCCGCGGTCCGGGCAGGTGCCTCCGCCGCCCAGCGTGAGCCCGTCGCCCCGCCGCCGACCGCCGTCGCGGACAGCACCCGGGTCTCGACGATGCGACTGAGCACGGGCTCCTTCCGCTCGCCGTCGGAGCAGGAGCGTACGAGCACGTACCGGCGGCCCGCCCCGGCCCCCGAGCTGTCCCCCAACACGGGCTCCCACCGCTCGCTGGCACCCATCCTGGGTGCGCAGCCCACGGTCAGCGCCGACGAGGCCCCCGCCGCCCTGGCGGCCCTGGCCCGCACCCTGAGCACCCCCGCCACCCTGCGCTGGTTCAGCGTGCGCCGCGGCATCGACCACACCGCTCTGCTCACCCACGACGGCGTCATCGTCCTCTCTGACGGACGGACCTTCACCGACCCGTCGATGGCCGCCGCAGCCGCCCAGCGCGCCCAGGACGTGGACGGCTGGCGCGTGTGGCGCCTGGGTGAGCGCGGCGCCACGCTCGCCGAGCTGCTCAGCTGAGCACGTAGCCTCGCAGCCACTGCTCCAGCACCGCGTAGGCGTGCTCGCGCACGGGCGGAGCCGACAGGAACACGTCGTGCACGGCCCCCTCCAGGCGCGCCACGGTCACCAGCGCTCCGAGGCCCACCGCTCGGCGGGCCGTGCTGTCCGCGTCCACCACCGTGTCGGTCGAACGTGACTCGGGTGTGCGCACGACCCCCAGGTGGCTGCGCGCGGATCCCAGGGACAGGACCGGGCAGGTCACCGACAGCCCCGCAGCGACCTCGGCCTGGGCGTCGAGGACGGCGGTGAGCCAGCCGGGACGGATCGGCGCCGTCGGCAGGTGCGTCCAGCTGCGGTCCACGTCCCAGCCGGTGACGTAGGGGTCCTCCGCCCAGTCAGGGTCCGGCAGCTCGCCGTCGTCGGGCGCCCAGCCGTCAGCCACGGAGAACAGGGTCTGCGGGTCGTAGGACGGCAGCGTCACGGGCTCACGTGCGTTGAGGCGGGCCAGTGCCCGCACGAGCGGCACACCGAGCACCCGCACCGGCTCGGCGCCCTGGATCTCCAGCCACGCGGAGTTGAGCACGAGTCCCGCCAGCACCCCCGGGTGGTGGTCGGCCCACAGGCTGGCCGTGAGGCCCCCCGTGGAGTGGCCGCACAGGACGGTCGGCAGCCACTGGCCGTGCTCGCCCCAGGCGGTCGTCAGCGCCAGCCCGATCTCCTCGTCGTAGGTGCGCAGGTCGTCGACCCAGCCGAGCATCTGGCCCTCGCGCAGGGACCGGCCGTAGCGGCGCAGGTCCAGGGCGTAGAAGGCCCCACCGATCCGGGCGATGCGGCGCGCGAGCTCGGGGTTGAAGAAGTAGTCGTTCCACCCGTGCAGGTACAGCCACACGAAGGAGGGCTCGGGCGCCTGCTGGGGGCAGGAGTCGAGCTCGGGGACGTAGCGCACGAGGGTGGCCACGGCGCCGTCGTTCTCCGCGTCCGGCTCCAACGGCAGGGTGCGCGCCTGGAAGCCGGGACCGAGCAGGTCCTGGCCCCAGGAGCCCAGGGGTGGGTGGTGGAGGTCGGAGTCGTCGGGCGCCTCCACGGCTCAGCCCTCCGCCAGGAACTCGCGCAGGATGGCCTCCATCTGGTCGGCCTCGATGAGGAAGCCGTCATGCCCGTGGATGGAGCGGATGGTCTGCCGTCGGGCGTCTCGGATGCAGGAGACGAGCTGCTCGGCCTGCGCGGGCAGGAAGAGGCGGTCGGAGTCGACGTCGACCACGAGGGTGCGCGCCGTGATCCGCCCCAGCCCGGCCTCGGTGCCGCCGCGGCCGATGCCGACGTCGTGAACCATCATCGAGTGGGTGACGATGAGGTACGTGTTGGCGTCGAAGCGGGAGATGAGCTTGCCGGAGTGGTGGTCGAGGTAGGACTCGATCTGGTAGCGCCCGCCCACCGCCGGGTCCTCCTCGCCCTGGTGGCGGCGCCCGAAGCGCTCGTCCAGCTCGCCCGCCGAGCGGTAGGTCGTGTGGGCGATGGCGCGCGCCAGGCCGAGCCCGCGCACGGGGCCGACGGAGTGCGAGTAGTAGTCGCCGTCGAAGAAGAAGGGGTCGCCGACGATGGCGAGCTCCTGCAGGTGGCACCAGGCGAGCTGGTCCGCCGTCGTCGAGGCGCCGGTGGCCACGAGCGCGAGGTTGCGCACCCGCTCGGGGTGGCTCGCGCCCCACTCGACGGCGCGGTGCCCGCCCAGGGAGGCGCCGATGACGAGGTGGAAGGTGTCGATGCCCAGGGCGTCGGCGAGCAGTGTCTCGGCCTCCACCTGGTCGCGGGTGGTCAGCCAGGGGAAGCGCGAGCCCCAGGGGCGCCCGTCCGGCGCGGTCGAGGAGGGGCCGGTCGAGCCCTGGCAGCCGCCCAGGATGTTCGCGGCGACGACGAAGTAGCGCTCGGTGTCGATGGCGCGGCCGGGCCCGATGAGCGTGTCCCACCAGCCGGGGGTCGGGTGGCCGGGGGCGGTGGGGCCGGTGACGTGGGAGTCGCCCGTGAGGGCGTGGAGGATGAGGACGGCGTTGTCCGCCGCGGGGGACAGGGCGCCCCAGGTCTCGAAGGCGAGCACCGTGCCGGGCAGGACCTCCCCGGACTCGAGCGTGAAGTCGCCGATCTCCAGGAAGCGGCGGTTGCCGGGCTCGTCACCCGGGCGCCACGCTCCCGTGGGGGACCCTGCCTTGCGGTCGACGAGCTTGGCGGAGGCGGAGCCGACGCCGGGCGTCGGGGGCTGGGTCACGCTCATGGGCTCATTGTGGCCGTTCGTCGGGTGGGGGAGGAAACGGGTGGGCGGGTGCCGGGGGTACGGCGCCCTCGGCGTGCGCGTTGATGAAGCGGAGGATCTCGTCCTCAACCTCGTGCCCGTGGCCGGAGATGAGGTGCCCGCCGGTGCGGAAGAGCGCCGCCGTCAGGTCCGGGTAGCGGTGCATCGAGGACTGCACGTTGCCCGCCGGGGGAGCGAAGACCGCCACCCGGTCGTCGAGGGCGTGCAGGAGCAGGACGGGCACCTGGAGCTGCTCGACCGGGTAGTCCTCGAAGTGCACCGCCATGTCCCGGTTGGTCACCGAGGCATCGATGTCCGCGCCCGTCCTGCGCAGGGCGAGCGGGAGCATGCTCGTGACGGTGCCGGGGGCCATGCCGAACACGGGACCGAACAGCGGCGAGAGCATCCACATGACCCAGTCGTGGTTGAGCAACGGCGGCGGGCCCATCCGGCCGGGCAGCGCCTCGGGCCGGGTGGGCCAGGGGGCGGCGGAGCTGAGGAGAATGAGCCCTGTGACGCGCTCGGGGTGGTCCAGGGCGAAACGGATGGCGGGCGTCCCTCCGGCGGAGGCGCCCAGGACTAACACCTTCTCGATGCCCAGGTGGTCGAGCAGCGCGGCGAGCACGGTGGCCTGGGCGGCCGGCGAGCCGTCGCCCTGCACGTCGCTGCCCGGGTAGCCGAAGCGCGACGGCGCGACGATCCGGCAGCGGGTGGTAAGGCCGCCGACGTTGTCGAGGGCCTGGTCGTAGCCCCCGTACAGCCCGTGGACCGACAGGATCGTCTCGGGGCCGGTGCCGGTGCCGGTGCGGAGGTGGGGGCCCGGGCCCGGGCCGCCTGCCGCGGGGTGGCCGGCGCACTCGGGGACGCAGTCGATGTAGGCGACGTCGCCGTCGCTGAGGGTGAGTCTGCGTACCGCACGGGCGGCCAGCCGCGCGCGGGCCTTGGCGCGGGCGCGGCGCAGGCCGATGCCCCGGGCCCCGACGGCGGCGGCCGCACCGATGAGCCCGACGGCGGCCAGCGCGCGTCTCATGGCGCGCCGCCTTCCTCGCACGCACCTCATCGCAGGCTGCCTGTCTCGCGTGCGCCGCCGTCGGGCGGCAGCCGCAGGTGGGTGGCGCGGAAGTGGCGCACGTGGGCGGTCATGAGAGCCCGGGCCCGTTGCTCGGCGTCGGCGCCGCCGCCCTCGGCGAGCTGGATGAGCGTGAGGACCGGGCCGAAGAAGGCGAGGGCGGTGGCCTCGGGGTCGAGGCCGGGGCGCAGCTCCCCGGCGGCGATCAGCCGCTCGAACAGTGCCGTGTGGAACTCCAGCGGACGCTCGATCCAGTAGCCGAGCAGGCGGCGGCCGATCTGCGGGTCCCGGTACTGGTTGATGACGAGCAGGCGGCGCAGCGCCACCAGCTCGGTGTCGTGCAGGACGGCGTCGAGAAAGCCCTGGGCGATGTCGACAAGACGCTGTTCGCTGACGCCTCGGTAGCCCGGCAGAGCGGCCTCGGCGGAGTCGACAGCGACCCCCAGTCCGGCGGCGACGGCGGCGATGCGCTCGTCGGCGCGCTCCAGCAGGGCGTCGAAGATCGCCTGCTTGGAGGCGAAGTGCTTGTACACCGAGCTCTCGC
>CALEXZ010000068.1 GCA_937926195.1 uncultured Actinomyces sp. | reverse complement strand
GGTCACGGAGATCACCTACGGCAACTGGCTCACCCACGGCTCCCAGGTGGAGGCCGACACCGCCATCGAGTGCGTGCGCACGGCCCTGGACCTGGGCATCACCAGCTTCGACACGGCCGACGTGTACGCCAACACCCGCGCCGAGGAGGTCCTCGGCCGGGCGCTCAAGGGCGAGCGGCGCGACGGCCTGGAGATCTTCACCAAGGTCTACTTCCCCGTCGGTGCCAAGGGCGCCAACGACTCGGGCCTGTCACGCAAGCACATCCTGCGGGGCGTCGAGGGCTCACTGCGCCGCCTGGGCACGGACTACGTAGACCTGCTGCAGGCCCACCGCTTCGACGACTCCACCCCTCTGGAGGAGACGATCAGCGCCTTCGCGGACGTCGTGCGCTCAGGCAAGGCGCTGTACGTGGGCGTCTCGGAGTGGACGGCCCCGCAGCTGAGGGCGGGACAGGTGCTGGCGACGCAGATGGGCTTCCGTCTCGTGTCCAACCAGCCGCAGTACTCCATGCTGTGGCGCGTCATCGAGGCCGAGGTCGTGCCGACCGCGGCCGAGCTCGGCATGGGGCAGGTCGTGTGGTCCCCGATGGCCGAGGGCGTGCTGTCGGGCAAGTACCTGCCGGGGGCGCAGCCGCCTGAGGGCTCGCGCGCCACCGACGACAAGGGCGGCAAGCAGATGATCGCGCGCTGGATGGACGAGCGCGTGCTCGCGGCCGTTCAGCGCCTGCGCCCGATCGCCGAGGAGGCGGGGCTGTCCATGGCTCAGCTGGCGCTCGCCTGGGTGCTGCAGAACCCGAACGTCTCGGCCGCGCTCGTGGGAGCCTCACGTCCCGAGCAGCTCGTGGAGAACGTCAAGGCCTCCGGCGTCGTGCTGGGACAGGACGTGCTCGACGCCATTGACGCCGCGCTCGGCGACGTCGTCGAGCGGGACCCGTCGCTCACCGCCTCCCCGTCGCGCAAGGCCGAGCAGGAGGCGCTCAACCGCGCCTGAGCAGCAGCATGCGGCCGCCCAGGCCCACGAGCACGAGACCGGCGGCGACGCCCGGGGCGTTGCCCATGTGGAGGTTCTCCCCCACCAGGCCGGTGAGGACGCTCGCCACGGAGACCCCGAGGACCGTGGCGGTCGCCCCGTAGGTCATGAGGCTGGTGAGACGCCCGTCGACCGCCTGCGCCTCCAGGAGGGTGTAGGCGGTGACGAGCGCGGTGCCGACGCCGGCACCCATGAGGAGGATGACCGCCACGGTGACCGGCGTGCTCGGGACCGTCATGAGGACGCTGGAGCTGAGCACGACGAAGAGGCCGCCGACGGTCACCTTCGTCCCGGGGCTGTCGCGCAGCGCCGGAGACACCAGGCCCGCGAGAGCGCTGGTGACGCCCATGGCGCCGTAGACGGGTCCGGTGAGCCCCGGTGTGCCGTGGGCGGTGTGCACGGCGGTGAGCGCGGTCTGGGTGGTGCCGAAGACGGCACCGACCGCGACGATCGCCAGCAAGATGGGGGCCAGGCTCCCCCACGCGGTGGCGGGGGCCGGGGTCTTCTCGACGGGGGCCTTTGCGGCCGGGGCGCCAGCGGGGTCGGGACGCCCGGCTGAGGTCAGCATCCCGGGGTGGCGTGCGAGCCAGGCGACGAGCATCCCCTCCCCCACGACCGTGGTGACGGCCAGCGCCACGGTGGCGCCCATGCCGCCCAGGAGCGTGACGAGGGCGCCCACGCTCACAGGGCCGACGACGAAGCTCACCTCGTCGGCGGCGGACTCCAGGCCCAGGCCGCCGCGGACGATCTGCAGGCCCCGGCCCGGGTCCTTCTCACGCCTCGACAGGGCGGACCAGATGGCGCGGGTGACGGAACCGGTCTGCGGGTTGGCGAGCCCGACGAGGGCCGCGCAGGCGAGGACCACGGGACCGGACCAGCCCTGGCGGAGCGCCACGAGCACGCCCGCCAGCCCCGTGACCTGCAGGAGCATGGCGGCGCACAGGACCCGGACGGGGCCGAAGCGGTCGATGAGGCGCCCGACGACGGGGGCGCTCACCGCGGCACCGACGCCGACGGCCGCCACGGCGGACCCGGCGAGGGCGAGTCCCCGGCCCTGGGCTGAGACGATGAGCAGCAGACCGAGCTGGTTCATGGCCGCAGGCAGCCTGCCGAGGAACCCGGCGACGACGAAGGACGCTCCCGCGGCCCGCAGGAGTATGCCCGGCGAGCTGCTTGCGCTACGGCTCCCCAACGCTCAGCGGCCGCGTCGCGTCGTGGCCAGGGCCCGGTTGACACGACCTGGCCAGGCGGGACCGTTGTAGATGAAGGCGGAGTAGGCCTGCAACAGGTCGGCTCCGGCGTCGAGCATGAGCTCGGCGTCCATGAGGGAGGAGATGCCACCGACACCGATGATGGTGGGCCCCTCACCCAGACGGGCGCGCAGGCGGCGCACGACCGCCAGGGCGCGCGGCAGCAGCGGGGCGCCGGAGAGCCCTCCCTCACCGAGATCGTGGTCGATGGTCGTGTTGGTGGCGACGACGCCGTCCAGGCCGATGTCGAGGACAAGATCGGCGACGGCGTCGACGTCCTCGTCAGTGAGGTCGGGCGCGATCTTGACCAGCAGCGGCACGTGCCGGTGGGCGGCCGCGTCGGCGGTCTCGCGCACGGCCTCAAGGATGGGGCGCAGGCTCGTCACCTCCTGCAGGCTCCGCAGCCCCGGGGTGTTGGGGCTGGAGACGTTGACCACGAGGTAGTCCGCCCAGCGGGCCACCCGCGAGGCCGAGTAGCGGTAGTCCTCGACCGCGTCCGCGAGGGGGACGGACTTGGTCTTGCCGATGTTGGCGCCCACGACGATGCTGCGTCCACGCGCGGTCGAGCGCAGCTGGCGCAGGCGGCGGGCCGCCTCGTCGGCACCGTGGTTGTTGAAGCCCATGCGGTTGCGCAGGGCACGCATCTGCGGGTAGCGCCACATGCGGGGCTTGTCGTTACCGGGCTGAGGCTGGGCGGTGAAGGTGCCGACCTCGACGAAACCGAATCCGAGCATGTCCATCGCCTCGATGATCTCGCCCTCCTTGTCCATCCCGGCCGCCAGGCCCAGGACCCCGGGCACGGGTCGCACGAGGGGCCCGCCCTGGTTGGCGCTGGGGACGGGGAATGCCGGACGGCGTCCCAGAGCCTGACGGATGACGTCACGGGCGAGGGGAACACGCTGGACGACGCTCAGGCCACGGACCACGACGTCATGGATGAGCTCGGGGTCGATGCGGGTGAGCACGGTCGTGTACAGCAGGTCGTAGAGCACAGCAACAGGGTACCTGCGGCTACGCTGAGAGGACCGGCGATGGAGACGCCATCCCTTAGTGACGACTCGAGGCCTCATGTCCTTCAACCGCGACATCAAGACCGACCCGAACCGGGTGACGACCTCCGCAGGCTCCGGCCGACGGGGTGTGCTCGTCGGCGGCGGCTCGGTCATCACCGTGGTCGCCGTCCTGCTGCTGTCCCAGCTCACGGGTATCGACCTCACCGGGCTGCTGGGCTCCTCCTCAGGCGGTGGGCAGGCGGACCCGGGAGCCTCGGCCTCCTCACCCATTGACGTGTCGATGTGTACCTCGGGCGAGGCCGCCAACACCCACACCCAGTGCCGGATGGTCTCGACCGCCGAGTCGCTGGACGCCGTGTGGGGCGAGCAGCTCGCCGCACAGACCGGCACCGAGTACGTCAAGCCGGCCTTCCACCTGTGGGACGGCACCCAGATCAGCTCGGCCTGCGGGACGGCCTCCTCCGCCGTCGGGCCCTTCTACTGCCCGGGCGACTCCACCGTCTACCTCGACATGAGCTTCTTCAGCCAGATGGAGTCGACGCTGGGTGCCGCCGACACACCGCTGGCGGAGGAGTACATCGTGGCCCACGAGTTCGGCCACCACATCCAGAACCTCCTGGGCACGATGCGCAGTGCCGACCGCTCCGGGACCGGCGCCACGAGCGACTCGGTGCGCCTGGAGCTGCAGGCCGACTGCTACGCCGGGCTGTGGGTGCACTACGCGGCCTCCACCGTGGACCCGGACACCGGGGTGCCCTTCCTCGTCGAGCCCACCCAGGCGGAGGTGCGTACCGCCATCGACGCCGCCGAGGCCGTGGGCGACGACCACATCCAGCAGCGCTCCGGCAGCGGGGTCAACGCGGACTCCTGGACCCACGGCTCCTCCGAGCAGCGCGTGCGCTGGTTCACCGTCGGCATGCAGCAGGGTACGGTGCAGGCCTGCGACACCTTCGCGGTGGCCGACGCCGACCTGTGATCCCCGCCCGACCACGGACCGCCCTCAGCCCATGCGCGTCGCCGAGCTCGCCGCCCTGACCGGCACCACCGTGCGCACCGTGCGCTACTACCACCATCTGGGACTGCTTGACGTCCCGGACGAGCGGGCGGGCTGGCGGGACTACGACCTCAGCCACGTTGCCCGGCTCTCGCGGATCCGCTGGCTGGCGCAGGCCGGCGTTCCGCTCGAGGCCGTCGGCCGCGTGCTCGACGACGCGGCTGAGGGCACCGGCACCGAAGGGGACGCTGCGGCGGGCACTGAAGCCAGCACCGGCGTCTCGTCCCACCTCTCCCCTGAGGACGCCAGCCAGGACGCCGTCGTCGAGGATCTGAGCACGGCCCTGGCCTGCGCCCAGGAGCGGCTGGCCGAGGTGACGCGACAGCGTGACATGCTCGTCGACCTCCTGGAGCGGGCGCGACGCGGCTGCACGGTCACGCCCATGACGGACCGCATGGTGGCCTTCTTCGAGCGCATGGAGGCCCAGGCCCCCGACGAGCGGACTCGCGCCGCGGTACGCCACGACCGTCACCTCACCGAGCTGGCCTGCTACAGCGGGCTCGTGCCGCCCGAGGCGGACGTGCTGTTCTGCGAGCCGGACGAGGACATGGACGCCGAGACGATCCAGGCCTACCGCCGTAGCGTCCCTGAGGACGGCCCGCAGCAGGTCGACGCGCACGCCCGCTGGCTCGTCGGCCGCCTGGAGCGCAGCCTGACGCCGGAGCAGCTGCGTGAGATGGCGCGCTCGGTCGACGTGTCGATGGTGGAGTCCGTGTTCCGCCTCGTGGCCCGGGCGGACGGCGGCAACGCGCGCGCGACGCAGGCCGTGGCGCAGCACCTGGTCGAGACCATCGAGCGGTGGCGGCGCTGACACGCCTCACCGTCGTTTGCGTGTGACGCGACGTCACACCTTTCCCTGGCGCCATGACCACTCACCCTCCCAGGTGCGCCATTGACGTGCGCGCCCTGGTCAAGACCTTCGGCTCCCTGCGCGCCCTGGACGGGCTGGACCTGCGCGTCGAGCGCGGCACCGTCCACGGCTTCCTCGGTCCCAACGGAGCGGGCAAGTCCACCACCATCCGCGTGCTGCTGGGCATGTACCGTCGTGACAGCGGATCGGTGCGGGTGCTGGGCCTCGACCCGCGCCACGACGCCCGTCGGATCACGCGCGGCTGCGCCTACGTGCCCGGAGACGTGGCGCTGTGGCCCACCCTCACCGGCGCCCAGACCCTGGACGCGCTGGCGGCCCTGCGCGGGGCACGCAACCCACGGCGTGAGACCGAGCTCATCGAGGCCTTCAGCCTCGACCCGTCCAAGCCGGTGCGTGGAGTCCGGCCGGCTCTCGCAGCTGCGGCACCTGCGCTCCAGCCGAATCACCTGTGTGCTCCCGCCGGGCGCGACCGGCGTCGAGCTCCCGGGCACGACCGACGAGCGCGGGCGCCTCGTGGTCTCGGTTCCCTCCGAGCAGGTGCCCCGGGCGCTGCAGACGCTCACGCAGGCAGGAGCCACGGAGCTCACGTGCACGCCCGTGGACCTGGGAGAGTTGTTCCTCGAGCACTACACGGCGGTGGCGCGGTGAACCGGGCGCTGACCGCCGAGGGTCCTGCCGCGCCGTCGGTGCGCCGACGTGCACTGCCCATCCTCGGGTGCGTGCTGCGCCTGACCGCACGTGAGCAACGGGCCTGGCTGGTGGGGCTGCCCGTGCTCACCGGGGTGGTGACCGCCCTGCTCGCCCCGGCCTACTCGGACATCTACGCAACTGAGGCGGACCTGCGCCGGGCGGTGGCCGGCGCTCAGGGCTCGGAGGCTCAGCTGTTCCTCTACGGCTCACTGAGCCCGCAGGCCGGGATCACCCAGATCATGTTCTGGGAGGTGGGGTCCCTCGCCTGCCTGGTCCTGGGTGTCGTCGTCGTGCTACGCGCTGTGGCCTGCTCCCGGGGCGAGGAGGACCTCGGGCGCGGCGAGCTGCTTGAGGCGGCGGGTGCCCGCGCCGTCGTCCGCCTGTGCGCCCAGGGGACCGTCCTGGCCTGTGAGTGCCTGCTGGTCAGCGCGGCGGCAGGGGTGGGGATGCTGCGCCTGAAGGAGGCCGACGGGACGGCCGCCGCGGCCTATGCCGGGACGCTGGCACTCACGTTCCTGATGCTGTCCGCCGTCTCCCTCGTCATCGCCCAGGTCGCCACCGACGCCGCGGCAGCCCGCACCTGTGCCCTGGTGGTCCTCGCGGCGACCTTCACGGGATCGGGGCTGTCAGCCTCCCAGGGCTGGGACTGGTTGGGGTGGTTCTCGCCCTTCGCCCTGCGCAGCCGGATCGACCCGGGTGGGGACAACAGCTGGTCGCCGGCACTGTGGGCGCTGGCCGCGCTCGGTGTGCTCGTTGGCGCGACGGCGGTGCTGGCCGCCCGCCGGGACCTGGGACTGGGGGCGCTGCGCATCCGGGCACCGTGGTCGGCTCTGCGTCTGCGTGCGCTCGGGCCGGGCACTGTCTTCACCACGCTGGTGCTGGGCCAGTGCGCGACCTGGGCGCTCATCATCTGCGCGGTGAGCGGGATGCTGACGGCGATGGGCGAGAACCTGGTCGAGATGGTCCGTCAAGGAGCCCTGAGCGGTGAAGGGAGCCTGGGGGCTTTCCTGGACGGAACGGACCCGGCGATCGACTACCTGCGCTATGTGGGGGCGCTCGCCGGTGCGCTGGCCGCAGGACAGACGATCGCCCTGGCAGGGCGCTACGGCGCCGACGAGCGGAGCGGGCGCCTGGAGGCGGTCATCGCCACCGGGGTGAGGCCGTGGCGGGCCATGCTGGCCTGGTGGCTGACCGCGGTCCTCGCGGCCGCAGTGTCTCTCGGTCTTGCGGCACTGGTGGCGGGAGGCGTCGGCACCGAGTACCTGGGCACTCAGCCCGAGGACGCTGTCCGCCTGGTGCTTGGCCAGTGGCCGGCGACGGTGGCCGCCGGAGGGCTGAGCAGCGCCCTGTGCGGCCTGGCGCCCCGGGCACGGGGTCTGGCCTGGGCACCGGGCGTCGTCGGTTTCGGCATCACCCAGCTCGGTGCCGTCCTCGACCTGTCGCGCCGCGTGCGTGACGCCGCGCCCTTCGTCCAGGCCGGGCAGGTCGGCAGCCTGTGGCTGCTGGGCCTGGGTCTCCTCGGGGTCGCGGCAGGCCTGGTAGGCGTGCGCCGACGCGACCTGCGCCCGTTCACCGCCGCCCCGTAACCCCCACATGAGCGTCCGCGACAGGACAGACAAGGACACAGGAGGATCTATGACCACCGCACTCATCATCGTCGAGAGCTGCTTCGGCTCCACCCGGGCCGTGGCGCAGGCACTGGCCGAGGAGCTCACCGGCGCCGGGCTGAGCACCCAGGTCCTTGAGGCCCCCGACGCGCCCCGCGCGCTGCCCGAGGACCTCGATCTGCTGGTGCTGGCCGCCCCCACTCACGAGCGGCGCCTGCCCTCAGCCGCCAGCAGGGCCCAGGCTGCCAAGCGCGGCGCCCCGACGATCCCGTCGACCGGGGTACGCGAGTGGCTGGAGGCGGCGACCATCCCACCGAGGGTGAGGGTCGCGGCCGCCGACACCGTCACCGGGCGCAGCTGGTTGAGCGGGTCGGCAGCCAAGGACGCCGCCAAGCGGCTGCGCCGAGATCACGGCCGGGCAGACACGGAGTGCCGCAGCTTCCTCGTCTCCTCGTTCCAGGG
>CALEXZ010000067.1 GCA_937926195.1 uncultured Actinomyces sp. | reverse complement strand
GGCCCCGGCCCGGCGTCGGGCGGCCCGGCCCGGCGGATCCGGGCCCCGGGCCCCGGCGGATCCGGGCCCCGGGCCCCGGCCGTCAGCACCCTGCTCCCGGATGTGCCGCGAGCACGGCTGCGACCTCGCCGACGATCCTGCCCGAGCGCACCTCGTTGGACGTGAAGCGCAGCACCCTGTACCCCTGACGCACCAGCTCACGGTCGCGCCGTCTGTCCTTCTCGAAGGTCCAACGGTCCGAGTGGTAGTCGTAACCGTCCAGCTCGACGACGAGCCCACCGCCGACCAGCAGGTCCACCTCACCCACCCCTGCGATGACGATGCCGTCGTCCACCGTCATGCCCTCGGCGCGAAGCTGGATGCGAGCCAGGGTCTCCAGGGGACTGCGGGCTCTGGCGCTGGCGCGCGACAGGCGCACACGACCGAGATGACGGCGTGAACCGCGCAGGTGGGACGCGATCTGGTCGGCACTGACCCGCCCGCGCCGCAGCGCGGCATCGACGACGACCATCGCCGTCCACTCCTCGGCGCAGCACAACACGTCGGCGACGCACCGGGCCTCGCTGACGACGGGGAAGGACTGGGGAGGGGCGGCCGAGTGCCCGCGCGTCTCATGGAGGTGCTCGTGGCGCAGGCGCGGTGCCGTGCTGCCCTTCGGCGTCAGGACATGAACGGGTCCCGGAGGGGAGGGAACGGGAAGCCGGTAGTGGGCCGCGGCGTGCAGGCATGTCACCAGCCCGCGATGGAGGCGTGCGACGAGGACGCGTTCATCCACCCCGGGCTCCGCGATGAGACCGCTGGGGTGACGACGCAACCGGCCGCAGCCAACGAGCCGCTGCACGACGCGGCGCTCCTGGCGGCTCAGACACAGGTCGGCCTGACGCACTGCTCCGAGATGCTCACGAACCCGGGCGAGGATGGCCTCACCGCCTTTGACGCTGTCCATGTGCTCAGCATGGGCAAGGCGTCCGTGCCACCGCCAGAGCGCGAGGGGGTCTGTGGATAACTCGAACGCGGCCCGGCTGCGGTGGTGTTCGACGTCGGCCTCGGTGACCCGACGGGCGCGGGCTCGGAGTGTCCACGCGGCGGACATCACCGGGACGGTGGGAGGCGGGCCGGAAGGAAACCGCGTGATGACGCGGGTGCGGGCGGCGTCGTCGTCGGGCGGCCCGGCCCATGTCCGCTGTGTGGACAACGAGCGGCCCCGGCCCGGCGTCCAGTGGCCCGGCCCAGCGGCCCCGAGATGCTCACGGACCCGGCCGAGGAGCGCGCCGCCGGGCAAGGCGGCGTCGGATGAGCAGGGCGGCGGCGATGACCCAGCAGCAGGTCACGCTCGTGCCCAGGCCGATGAGGAAGGGCCAGACGAACAGGTCCAGGGTGATGGTCGGGCCGACGAGCACGGAGTCGCCGTCCCTCAGACCGGAGCACGAGATCCGGTACTCCCCGGACTGCGGTGCCGTGAAACGCACATCCGAGTAGTAGCGGTCGCCGTTGATGGTCATGCGCATACCGAGGTTGCTGGAGTAGGAGACGAATCCCCCGTCGGCAGTCGCCACGGAGCACGCGCCGGAAGGGCGGTTGTCGGGAACGTACACGGTGTTCTCGTCGCCGCCGTTGACGGTGACCACCTGCCCGTTGCCGATGACCTCCCCGGCGGTGGCGATGTCGACGGCGACGCCGATCGCCGCGACAACCCCGAGGAGCACTCCGAGTAGTGGTCCCGCGACGAGCAGGATGATGGCCGCGATCAGCTTGCCGGTGTGAGCCGGACGGGGATGCCGCTGACCGTACTGGGGCACCGGCTGATGGGGGGACGCGTAAGGGTCCCGAAACTGGTGAGTCGACATCAATCCACTTCCTGGGTGTGCTTCTCGGCGCGGCGGGCACCGGACGGGGACTCAGACGCGCCCGATCGAGCTCTCCAGCAGTGCCTCGAAGGAGCCGATCTCCACCTCGACCTTGCTGAACCCGCTGGTCACCTCGACGCCGTGGTCCCCGACCTGGAAGAAGCGCATAAGGAAACCGGAGTCGGTGGTGCGCATCGCGTAGGGGAAACCGTAGCGCTGCTCGAGGGCGTGGGCGATCCGCCACGTGTAGTCGGCGACATGGCGCGTCTCGAAGCGCAGACGCTCCTCCCCGTCGCCTTCGGGCTCGGTGACCACCTCGATGCGCCAGGCGCCGGTGTGGCGGGCCTGCGCCGCAACCCAGCCGTCACCACGCAGGGCAGGACTGTCGAAGCGGATGGTGGGACGTCCGCCGAGGCCCGTGAGGACCTCCGGCACGGCCGCCCCACCACGCACCTGCTCGACGACGGCGAGGACCTGGTCAATGGTCAGCCCGATCCGCATCGGAATGACCTGCCAGCTCACCGTCGGCAGCGTGGGGCCGGTGACGGCGGGGGTCGAGGCCACGAGTCCACGAAGCTCGTCCATCGTCATCGAGGGCCCCGGCTCGTCCTCGCCCCGGTCGGCGAGAAGGAAGCCCATCTCCTGCTGGTCCTCGTCGCTCTCGTCCCCGCTGGGGCCGGCGGCGAGAAGACCGTAGTCGTTGAAGCCCTCGGAGCCAGCGAAGCGAATGCCCATGAGCGGGCGCCCGCCGGCGAGGCCGGCGACGACGTCGCGCACCCGGATCGGGCTGCGCTCGCTGCCGAGCAGCCGACGGGGGATGAGCACCTCGTCCCCGGTGGACTCGACGGTGACCGTGAGGCCCTCGACCGAGCCCGTGAAGGAGACGACGCCCAGCCCGGGCCGCCCCATGTCCCATCGCAGGGCGAAGGGGCGCCGCCACTGCGTCGGCATGAGGGCCAGGTCGTCGGGAAGGCCTCCGAGCACTCTCGCGGTCGTCTCCTCGAACATGTCCCAGTTGACGATGTAGGCCTCCCCGGGGCCCCAGTGGTCAGTGACCGGTGTGCGTCCCAGCTCCACCGACCACAGGTACGGGTAGTCCTCGGCCTCGCCCCACGTGAAGGTCCGGTACTCGGCGGAGTCGATCGGATAGGTGGGGTCATAGGAGTCGACGCTCAGCCCGTACCCCTCGCCCGGGCGGTGGCGCGGCTCGATCTCGACGATCCGGTCCCCGACGCGCCAGCGGAGGAAGAGGTTGGGGCCGTAGGCGGCGAAGGACTCGGTGCCCAGGATGTCGGCGGCGTCGAGCAGGAAGCGGTGCACGTCCTCCTCGGTGAGGGTGGCGTCCAGGAGCGAGGCCACGCGGTTGGCGATCTCGACCTCGGGGTTCACAGCGCTGTCCACGGTTGTTCTCCGTCCGGTGCGGCTGACCTTCCGCGCCCACGATATCGGGCGATCGCGTGGGCCCAACAGGGGTGACGGGCTGAGGCACGCCCCGACTGGGGCTGATGCCAACGGGTCGTCGACGGTGACGCGCTCATCTAGGCTGAGGGCGTGAAGATCCTGCTTCTGGGGTCGGGTGCGCGTGAGCACGCCCTCGCCCGCTGCCTCGCCTCTGACCCCTCCACCACCGAGCTCGTCGCCGTCCCCGGTAACCCCGGCATCACCACGGTCACGCTGCTCACCGGCACGGCCACCACCATCAAGGCCGACCCGACCTCGGCCGAGGACGTCGTCCCCCTTGCCCGCGAGATGCAGGCGGACCTTGTCGTCATCGGCCCTGAGGCCCCGCTCGTCGCCGGGGTCGCCGACGCCCTGCGCGAGGCGGACATCCCCGTGTTCGGGCCCGGCGCGCAGGCCGCCCGACTCGAAGGATCCAAGGCCTTCGCCAAGGAGGTCATGCGGGCCGCGGACGTGCCCACGGCGGAGGCCGCCGTCTGTGAGAACCGCCAGGAGCTGGAGGCCGCCCTGGACCGCTTCGGCGCCCCCCACGTGGTCAAGGACGACGGCCTGGCCGCGGGCAAGGGCGTCGTCGTCACCTCGGACCGGCAGGAGGCCCTCGCTCACGGCCTCGCCTGCCTGGACAAGGACGGCGGGCGCGTCGTCGTCGAGGACTTCCTCGACGGTCCGGAGGTCTCCCTGTTCTGCGTGTGCGACGGCGCTATCGTGCGCCCGCTCGCGCCCGCCCAGGACTTCAAGCGCCTGGGCGACGGCGACGCGGGCCCCAACACGGGCGGCATGGGCGCCTACACGCCCTTGACGTGGGCACCCGAGGGGCTGAGCGAGCAGGTCGTGCGGGAGGTCGCCCAGCCGGTGGTCGACGAGATGGCCCGCCGCGGCACCCCCTTCACCGGCCTGCTCTACTGCGGTCTGGCGCTGACGAGCAAGGGCCTGCGCGTCGTGGAGTTCAACGTGCGCTTCGGCGACCCGGAGACGCAGGCGGTGCTGGCGCGCCTGACCTCCTCCCTGCCCGAGCTGCTGCTCGCCTGCGCGAGGGGGACCCTGAGCGAGGTCGCCGCCCCCACCTGGAGTGAGCAGGCGGCGGTCGACGTCGTCCTGGCTGCCCCCGGCTACCCGGGCACCGTCTCCACCGGTGGCGTCATCACGGGCATCGAGGAGGCGGAGGCTGTTGAGGGCGTCCACGTCCTGCACGCGGGCACGGCGCTGGGCGACGACGGCGAGCTCGTCGCCACCGGCGGGCGGGTCCTGTCCGTCGTGGCCCTGGGTGATGATGTCCAGCAGGCCCGCGCGCGCGCCTACGAGGCCGTCTCCCGCATCCACCTCGACGGGGCGCAGTACCGTAGCGACATCGCCGCCGACCGGTGAGGTCCGGGGCCGGGGTGGCACGATGTGCCCATGAGCCCCGCTCCCGTCCCGTCCCCCGCCGTCCTTCCCGGCTGGACCCACCTGTCCTCAGGCAAGGTGCGTGACGTCTACGCACCCGCCCCGCAGGGCCCCTGGGCCGACCAGGACGTGCTGCTCGTCGTCGCCTCGGACCGCATCAGCGCCTACGACGTCGTCCTGTCCACACCGGTGCCGGACAAGGGCAAGGTGCTCACCGCCCTGTCCGCCTGGTGGTTCGAGCAGCTGGCCGAGGTGGTGCCCAACCACATGGTCTCGGTGACGCAGGTGCCCGCCGAGGTGGCGGGCCGGGCGATGGTGTGCCGTCGCCTGGACATGTACCCGGTGGAGTGCGTGGCCCGCGGCTACCTCACCGGCTCGGGGCTCGTGGAGTACCGGGCCTCGCGCTCGGTGTGCGGGGTCGCGCTGCCCGAGGGGCTGGTGGAGGCCTCGCGCCTGCCCGAGCCGGTCTTCACCCCGGCCGCCAAGGCGGAGCTCGGGGAGCACGACGAGAACGTCTCCTTCGAGCGGGTCGTCGAGATGGTCGGGGAGCCGACGGCGAGGGCCCTGCGCGAGGTGACGCTTGAGGTGTACGCGCGGGCCGCGCAGATCGCGGGCGAGCGCGGCATCATCCTGGCGGACACCAAGCTCGAGCTGGGGGCGGGTGCGGACGGCGGGCTCGTGCTGGGCGACGAGGTCCTCACCCCGGACTCCTCACGCTTCTGGCCGGCCGATGCCTGGGTCGAGGGCCGGGCGACGCCCTCCTTCGACAAGCAGTTCGTGCGTGACTGGCTCGTGGGACCGGACTCCGGCTGGGACCGTGCCTCGGGTGAGGTCCCGCCGCCGCTTCCCGACGAGGTGGTCGAGCGCACGCGCGAGCGCTACCTGGAGGTCTTCGAGCGTCTGACCGGGGCTCCGCTCGCCCTGTGAGCGGCGGGGTCCGTCGGCGCTCGGGACGGCGGTATCCTGGCCCCACCTGCCTCATCCCACCCCGTGACCAGGAGGACCGATGGGACGCATTGTCGTCGAGGTCATGCCCAAGCCTGAGATTCTTGACCCGCAGGGCAAGGCCGTCGTCGGGAGCCTGCCGCGGCTCGGCTTCGACCAGTTCACTGCTGTCCGCCAGGGCCGACGCTTCGAGCTGACGGTGGAGGGGCCGGTGACGCAGGAGCACCTGGCCGCCGCGGCCGAGGCCGCTTCCCGGCTCCTGTCGAACCCGATCATCGAGGACGTTGTGTCCGTGCGGGCCGAGGACGGGGAGGCCTGATGACCCGCATCGGTGTCATCACCTTCCCCGGCACCCTGGACGACGTCGACGCCCTGCGTGCGGTGCGCCTGGCGGGGGCGGAGCCCGTCTCGCTGTGGCACAAGGACGCGGACCTGCGCGGGGTCGACGCCGTCGTCGTGCCCGGTGGCTTCTCCTACGGCGACTACCTGCGCTGCGGTGCTATCGCCCGCTTCGCGCCGGTCATGGACGAGGTCATCGGAGCCGCGGGCAAGGGCATGCCGGTGCTGGGCATCTGCAACGGCTTCCAGATCCTCGCGGAGGCGCACCTGCTGCCGGGTGCGCTCATCCGCAACGACCACCAGCGTTTCCTGTGCCGTGAGCAGCGCCTGCGGGTGGAGTCGACGTCGACGGCCTGGACGGGCCTGTTCGAGGAGGGCGAGGAGATCACCGTCCCGCTGAAGAACGGTGAGGGCAACTTCATCGCCTCGCCTGAGGAGGTCGAGCGCCTGGAGGGGGAGGGGCACGTGGTCTTCCGCTACCTGGGCCTCAACCCCAACGGCTCGGTCCACGACATCGCGGGCGTGCGCAACGCGCGCGGCAACGTCGTGGGCCTCATGCCGCACCCGGAGCACGCGGTGGAGGCAGGCTTCGGCCCTGACTCGCCGGCCGGCCCGCGCACCGGCACGGACGGCCTGCGCCTGTTCCAGTCGGCGATCAGCGCGCTCGTGGGGGCGTGAGCGGGCGGGAGCCCGGTACTCCCGGATACCGCCGCTGCCTGTGGATAACCTGACTGACCTGTGGGTAGGTCCTGCGCAGGGCGATGACAATGGGGCCTCGGGGCGTGGTGGTTCGCGGGGTGACGCCGTTTCCGGATTGTCACGTCATGACGCATATTCGAGTGGTATCGGATTCAACAACTCGTGAGAGTTTCCGCGTAATTTCAACGATTTGACGTGGTGACAAGGTGGCTGGTTCGCGGCAACGGCGGCCCGTGGTGGACTCAGGGTGAGGGTGTGCGGCCCCTCCGGGACGTCGCCGCGCGCAAGCCACAGGCGAACCGGCGTCATCCCAGCGCTCCTCCCCACATGTGCGCAAGGCTGTGGATGGAACCTGTGGATAACGCCGGTGGGCGGGTGGATGGGGGCTCGTGGACCGATGGCCAGCGGGCCGCTGGTCGGGGGCCTGGGCGGGTGGCCAGCGGTCTGTCGACCGGTGGGTGGACGCGCCCCGGGTCGTCTGCCGGTGGGCTAAGCGCCCCGGGGCGTCGACCTCTGTCTACCCGAGCGCCCGGGCGATGGCGTCGACCGCCTCAATGAGGTGGCGGTCCGGCAGGTAGCGGCGACGCACCGCCTCGTGCGCGGCCTCGCCCATCTCCTGCGCCCTCTCCGTGAACAGAAGGAGGTCCGCCGTGGACCGCGCCCAGGCGAGCTCGTCGTCGGCGGGCACAAGGCACCCCGTGACACCGTCCTCCACCTGCTCCTGGATGCCTCCGACGGCGGAGGCCACCACCGGCGCCTTCTTCCACATCGCCTCGGCCACCGTCAGACCGAAGGCCTCAACCTGCGAACGCTGCGTGACGACGGCGCTCACACGTTGCAGGGCGTTGACGATCGTGGAGTTGACCTCGCGGTCGCCGCTGGGAATGCCCAGCAGGTGCACCCGCTTGGCCGTCGACTCCGGCAGCGTCGCCAGGCGCTCGCTGATCTCCTCCAGGACGGCCAGCGCCGTCGAGTCGTGCTCGGGGTGCGGAACCGGGCCGGCGATGACGAGGTGGGCGTCGGCGGGAAGCACGTCGATATGCGCCGCGAAGGCCTCCAGGAGCTCCTTGCCGCCCTTGAGCCGGTCCCAGCGCTGCACCTGCGTGATCGCGCGGGCGCCCTCGGGGATCGGGTTACCGAGGCCGAAGGCCTCCTGGGGAGCCAGTCCTCGGAAGGCGTCAGGGCGCCCGTCCTCACGGATGAAGGGGACCGCGTCGAAGGGTGCTTGCCCAGCCGCGTACCCCGCCAGGCACACGACGGACCGCGCCTCGTCGAGGTCCAGGACCCGGTTCTTGGGTGAGTCGGGGTTGATCGAGGGGGCGATGACGGCTGTGTGCTCCTCCTCGACGTACGGGGGCAGGTACTCGGGGCGGGAGGCGATGATGAGGTCGGCGTCCTCCAGGTAGCGGTCAAGGAAGGCCCAGGCGTGCTGCCCCGCCTCCCCGGCGTCGGCCGCGCCCGCGTGCACCCGCCACAGGACGGTGGCGCCCGCACGCTTGAAGGCGGCGGCCAGGCCGGCCGTGGCCGGGTCGTGGAGGATGACGACGTCGCCCTCGCGCACGTCCTCGACGACGTTCTCCGCGTTGGAGGCGAGCACGTGCTCGTACAGGTCCCTCTGCTTGTCACCGAGCTTGCCGCCGTCGCCGGTGCTGCCGTGGAGGAAGTCCGTCAGGCGGGTGGAGAGGGCGACGAAGTCCGCGGGAGCGTCAAGGGCGAGCCAGCGGGCGTCGATGCCCAGGCCGCGGGCGTAGCCGACCAGCGGGGCCACGGTCTCGGCGGGGCCCGAGGAGGCGGCGGCCGACGGCGTGACGGTCCACACCGTGCTGCTGTCGAGGAGGGCGTGCGCGGCGTCGACGCCGTCGTGCAGCCGACGGACGGCGACCTCGTCGAGGTGGCCCTCGAGGTCCGACAGTGGAAGCGGGGCGACGTCGATGGTTCTCATGACATGATCCTGCCTTGTTCGGCTGTGATGCGCAGCACTTTCGAGGGTGTTTCGGGCGCGGCGTGGGCGACGAGCCCGCCCGGGACGCTGTCGCCTGCGCCGGGGCCGTCACGGGTATCCTCTGAGACGGCCCACTCCCTCACCCGTTCACAGGAGCAGCCGCATGGCACCCGAGCCCGCGAAGACCCCCGCCGACGTCGACACCCTTCGCCCGGTGGAGCACCCGGACACAGTGGAGGACGCGGCCGCCAGCCCCGAGCGCGAGATGCCCTACCGCGAGCTCGGGCTCAAGGACGACGAGTACGCCTCGATCACGGCGCTGCTCGGACGCCGCCCCACCAACGCCGAGCTCGCCATGTACTCGGTCATGTGGTCCGAGCACTGCTCCTACAAGTCC
>CALEXZ010000066.1 GCA_937926195.1 uncultured Actinomyces sp. | reverse complement strand
AGCCCCTGGCGGTGTCGGGGTCGGTGGGGTCGGGGTCGGTACGGCCCGTCTCCTCAAAGATCTGGGCCCTGCGCCACGCGTAGGAGCCTGAGGCGTCGACCTGGGAGTCCCACGTGTTGGCGGTGATGACGTACGCACGGACGACGGCGTCGGCGTCGGTCCAGTCCAGGGTCGCAGGGTCGACGGGAAGGATGTTGCTGTCGAGCCAGGTGACCTTGCCGGGGTAGAGGCAGTAGCCGCCGGGCGCGTAGGAGTGGTCGTCCTGCACGCACGTGCTGGTCGGCGCGGTCTGGGTGGGCTGGGTCGTCGCTGAGGCATTCTGGGCGGGCTCGGGGCTGACCGCGGCCCCGGTAGCGGCTGCGGTGCCGGACGTGGTCGAGGTGGTTGCGGTGTCCTGGGCGGGGGGATTGCCTCCCCCGCATCCGACGACACTGAGCGCCGCAGTGAGCGCGAGGACGGCCGTCATCGTGGGTAGTCGGTTCGTTGCGGAATGCATGATCTGCCTCCCTGATGGTGGTAGTTGTTCGTCACCAGAGGACCACTGAGCGGGTCCTGGCCGGTCCTTCATAGTGTCATAGTCCGTTCTGAAGACCCTGAGGTCGCCGTCAAGCGCCGTGCTCACTGGGGTGCAGCCTGTCCCCGTCTGCACGCACGGTGAGGCCTCCGGTCGTGAGTCCCCGGTGCTGAGGCAGGGACAGCGGGTGAGTTGTCGACACGTATCGGCGCGATTGCCGCTGTCCCGCGCCCGAGCGGCCTTTAGGACACCCGTCCTCGCATGTGGTCGCTCACGGCCGGATAGCCTGTGCCCATGGCATCTGAGACCAGCGCGACCACGCGCACCGAGACCGACTCCATGGGCGCCGTCGAGGTCGCCTCCGACCGTTACTGGGGCGCCCAGACGCAGCGCTCCCTGACGAACTTCGACATCGGTCGCGAGACCTTCGTCCTCACCCGCCCGCTCATCAAGGCCATGGGTGTGCTCAAGAAGTCCGCCGCCCTCGCCAACGGCGAGCTGGGGGAGCTGGAGACGGACATCGCCGAGCTCATCGCCAAGGCCGCGGACGAGGTCATCTCGGGTGAGCTCGACTCCCACTTCCCGCTCGTCGTCTTCCAGACCGGCTCGGGCACGCAGTCGAACATGAACTCCAACGAGGTCATCTCCAACCGCGCGATCGAGCTCGCCGGCGGCCAGATGGGCTCCAAGACGCCCGTCCACCCCAACGACCACGTCAACCGCGGCCAGTCCTCCAACGACACCTTCCCGACCGCCATGCACATCGCCGTCGTCGACGAGCTCCAGAGCATGTACCCGCGTGTCGAGCAGCTGCGCAACACCCTGGACGCCAAGGCCAAGGAGTACGCCGAGGTCGTCATGGTGGGTCGCACGCACCTGCAGGACGCCACCCCCATCACCCTGGGCCAGGTCTTCTCCGGCTGGGTCGCCCAGATCGACTTCGCCCTCGACGGCATCCGCTACGCCGACTCGCGCGCCCGCGAGCTGGCCATCGGCGGCACCGCCGTCGGCACCGGTCTCAACGCCCACCCGGACTTCGGCGCCCTGACCGCCACGAAGGTCTCCGAGGAGATCGGCGTCGAGTTCCGCCAGGCCGACAACCTCTTCGCAGCCCTCGGTGCCCACGACGCCCTGGTGCTTGTCTCGGGCGCCCTGCGTGTGCTCGCCGACGCCCTGATGAAGATCGCCAATGACGTGCGCTGGTACGCCTCCGGTCCGCGCAACGGCATCGGCGAGCTCATCATCCCGGAGAACGAGCCCGGCTCCTCCATCATGCCCGGCAAGGTCAACCCCACCC
>CALEXZ010000065.1 GCA_937926195.1 uncultured Actinomyces sp. | reverse complement strand
CGCTTCGCCCGCACCGTGCTGGGCACCAACGACATCGACCAGCGCGTGCGCGACCACAGCGCCGAGGAGGACTCCTTCCTCGCCTCCCGCGTCGCCGGCACCGGCCTGGGGACCGTGACCTACCGCAGCCTGGAGACCGCCGGGCAGGTCCTGCTCGTCGCGCTCGAGCCCGAGGACGAGTGCGGCTCCCTCTTCCTGCGCCTGCGCAAGGGCGTGCGCGCCGGCGGCGTGCGCGTCGCCAGCATCACCAGCGTCATCACCCGCGCCGCGCGGCGTCTGAGCGCCCAGACCATCCTCACCGCCCCCGGCGGCGAGGCCCGCGCGACCGCCCTGCTGCCCCAGAGCCACCCCGAGCTCGTCGAGGCCCTGCGCGGCGAGGGCGCCACCATCCTCGTGGGCGAGCGTGCCGCCGCCGTGCCCGGCCTGCTCACCGTCCTCGACACCCTGGCCACCTCCACCGGCGCCCACCTCGTGTGGGTCCCGCGCCGCTCCGGCGAGCGCGGCGGCATCGAGGCCGGCCTGCTGCCCCACCTGCTGCCCGGCGGCCACCCCGTGGCCGACGCCGCAGCCCGTGCCCGCGTCCAGCAGGCCTGGGCCGCCGGCGCCCGCGCCCGCACCGAGCTGCCCGCCGAGCCCGGGCGCGACACCACCGCGATCCTCACCGCCCTCGCCGACGGCGAGCTCGGTGGCCTCGTCGTCGGCGGCGTCGACCTGCGCGACTTCCCCGACCCCGGCCTTGCCCGCACCGCCCTGACCGCCTCCGGCTTCACCGTCCAGCTGGAGGTGCGCCGCTCGGAGGTCAGCGAGCACGCCGACGTCGTCCTGCCGGTGGCGCCCGCCGTCGAGAAGAACGGCACCTTCGTCAACTGGGAGGGTCGCGTGCGCCCCTTCGGCCAGGCCCACGTCTCGCGCGCCCGCACCGACCGCCAGGTCCTGGGCATGCTCGCCGAGGAGATGGGCACGGACCTGCACGTCGCCTCCCTGGAGGCCCTGCACGCCGACATCGCGGGCCTGGGCCTGTGGCGCGGCGAGCGCGGCGCGGTCGTCTTCACCCCCGCCCCCGAGCAGGAGACCGAGACCCCGGCGGCCCAGGCCCAGGGCCTGTCCACCGCCACCGGCCCCCAGGCCCTGCTCGCCACCCACAAGCCGATGCTCGACGACGGCCGCCTCCAGGACGGTGAGCCCTTCCTCGCCGCCACCGCCCTGCGCCCCGTCGTGCGCCTGGGAGCCGACCTCGCCCAGCGCCTGGACGTCACCGGGGGAGAGCCCGTGCGCGTGTCCACCGACACCGGCTCCATCGAGCTGCCCGCCGTCGTCGGGGGAGTCTCCGACGGCGTCGTCTGGCTGCCCGAGTGCTCGGCCGGCTCGACCGTGCGCCAGACGCTCGGCGCCCACCACGGCAGCAGCGTCGTCGTGAGCCTGGCGACCCGCAGCACGAACGACACGGAGAACGACACGGAGGTGGTCCGGTGAGCACCGCGACTGTTCTTCACACGGCCCTGGCCACCGTCGGCGGCGTCACCGCCGACTTCTCCCAGGAGACCTGGTGGCTGACCGTCCTCAAGGCCGTGTTCATCATGGCGTTCCTCATCGTCAGCACGATCCTGGCCATCTGGGCCGAGCGGCGCGTGCTCGGGCGCATCCAGACCCGCCCCGGCCCCAACGTCAACGGCTTCCTCGGCCTGCCCCAGCTCATCGCCGACGCCGCCAAGCTCATCATGAAGGAGGACTTCTGGCTCAAGGGGGCCGAGAGGTTCATCTACCTGCTGGCGCCGTTCATCACGGCCTTCAGCTCCTTCATGATCTACGCCGTCATCCCCTTCGGGCCGCAGGTGAGCATCTTCGGACGCTCCACGCCCCTGCAGCTGACGGACTTCCCCGTGGCCGTGCTCTACGTCCTGGCCGTCGCCGGCTTCGGCGTCTACGGCCTCATCCTGGGCGGCTGGTCCACCCACTCCACCTACCCGCTGCTGGGCGCCGTGCGCTCGGCCGCCCAGGTCATCAGCTACGAGCTGAGCATGGGCCTGGCGATCCTCACGGTCTTCCTCGCCTCGGGCACCATGTCGACCTCCGGGATCGTCAGCTCCCAGGAGCGCATGTGGTGGGGCCTGGCCATGGCCCCGAGCCTGCTCATCTACGTCGTGTCCATGGTCGGCGAGGTCAACCGCCTGCCCTTCGACCTGCCCGAGGCCGAGGGCGAGCTCGTCGCCGGGCACATGGTCGAGTACTCCTCGATGAAGTTCGCCTGGTTCTACCTGGGCGAGTACATCAACATGTTCAACGTCTCCGCCGTGTGCGTGACGCTCTTCCTCGGCGGCTGGCGCTCCTTCATCCTCGCCTCCTTCTGGGACGGCTTCAACACCGGCTGGTGGCCCATGCTGTGGTTCGTCGGCAAGGTCTGGTGCGTCATGCTCTTCATGATCGTCACCCGAGGCACCCTCGTGCGCATGCGCTACGACCGCTTCATGCAGCTGGGCTGGAAGTTCCTCATCCCGGTCTCCCTGGCCTGGTTCGTGCTCGTCGCCCTCGTCCAGGGCTACCGGGCCTTCTCCCTGGGCTCGCCGCGCACGCTGCTGCTCATCCTCGCCGTCGTCTTCCTCGCCGCCATGCTCGTCCTCTTCCTCCTGCCCTCGGGGGAGGCACAGAGCACCCCCGGTGCACGCGCCGAGGACGACGTCGTCGCCCCCGAGGACGAGATCGACGCCCTCGCCGAGGGCTTCCCCGTCCCGCCGCTGCCCGGCCAGGCCCTGCCGCTGTCACCGCGTGCGCAGCGGCGCGCGGCCGTCGCCGCCACCACCGCCGTCACCGAGGCGCCCGTCCAGGAGGGACACGATGACTGACCACCGCCCCACCCCCCAGGGCCGCACCGACCACGACCAGTGGCTGCCGGACGAGCCCGGTGTCATCGGGCGCCTCTTCGCCCCCGTCGCCGGCTACGGCGTGACGGTCTCCTCGATCTTCCGCCCCACGGTCACCGAGCAGTACCCCTTCATCCGCCCGGTGCTCATGCCCCGCTACCACGGTCGCCACCAGCTCAACCGCTACGACGACGGCCTGGAGAAGTGCATCGGCTGCGAGCTGTGCGCCTGGGCCTGCCCGGCCGACGCCATCTACGTCGAGGCGGCCTCCAACGCCCCCGGCGCCCAGTACTCGCCCGGCGAGCGCTACGGCCGCGTCTACCAGATCAACTACCTGCGCTGCATCTTCTGCGGCATGTGCATCGAGGCCTGCCCCACGCGGGCCCTGACCATGACGCACGAGATCGACGAGCTCGTCGGCCCCAACCGCACCGGGCTCATCTACGACAAGCAGGACCTGCTCGTCCCGGTGCCCGACGGCGCCCTCGACGCCCCCCACCCCATGGTTGAGGGCACCGAGGACGGCGACTACTACCGCGGCGAGGTCACCGGACCCACCCGGGCCCAGGTCGACTGGGTCCGCGCCCACCGCCCCGAGGACCCGACGCTGGCCACCGCCCGGCCCGTCGCCGCCCCGACGCTCGCCAAGGAGGCCGTCCACTGATGGCTACCGCACCGCTGACCCTGCTGGCAGCCCAGGCGCTGCCCGCCCCGAGCCCCGCCGTCACCCTGGGCACCGGCGAGAGCGTCCTGTTCGTCGTCGTCGCCTTCGTGTGCGTCGCCTGCGCCATCGGCCTGCTCGTCTCCCGCCGGGCCGTCACCGCGGCCGTCAACATGATCGGCGTCATGATCGGCCTGGCGGTCCTCTACATCGCCAACGAGGCGCCCTTCCTCGGCGTCGTCCAGGTCGTCGTCTACACCGGCGCCGTCATGACCCTCGTGCTCTTCGTCATCATGCTCGTGGGAGTGGGCGGCGACGAGCCCGTCGTCGGAACCGGCGGCAGGACGGGGCGCGCCCTCGTCGGCCTCGCCGCCCTGGGACTG
Organism: uncultured Actinomyces sp.; assembly: GCA_937926195.1. Lineage (GTDB taxonomy): Bacteria > Actinomycetota > Actinomycetes > Actinomycetales > Actinomycetaceae > Actinomyces. Next base: position 911 of record CALEXZ010000065.1, on the reverse strand, counting down.
GTGCTCATCATCGGCGCCGTCATCACCCGCTCCGTCCTGCCCACGCCCAAGGGCCTGGCCGACGGCGCCGTCGCCACCCCCGCCCACCTCGCCGTCGCCCTCTTCGGCGAGCACGTGGTCACCATGGAGCTCACCGGGCTGCTGCTCATCATCGCCGCCACCGGGGCCCTGACCCTCACCCACCGTGAGCGCATCCGCGCCAAGGTCACCCAGAGCGGCCTCATGCGCGAGCGCCTGAGGGCCTACAAGGAGACCGGCGCCCACCCCGGGCAGAAGCCCATGACCGGTGTCTACGCGGCCACGAACTCGGCCGCCGCCCCGGCCCTGGACGCCTCCGGTCAGGCCGTCGAGGCCTCCGTGCCCCGCGTCCTGCGGGCACGCGGCCAGGGCCTCGACCTCGCGGACGTCTCGCCCGAGTACGCCGCCGCCCAGCGCGCCGGTGAGTCGGCCGAGCGCCTGGACTCCGCCGTCGCTCAGTCCGGCATGGCCTCCATGCCGGGTGCGCCCGCCCCGAGCGTCGTCCAGCCCGTCGCCGCCCCGGCCCTGGCGGCCGGGGGCACGCAGGAGGAGAACGAGTCGGCCGCCGTGGCCGCCGACGCGAAGGAGGAGGGCAAGTGAGCCTGCCGATCACCGTCTACGTCCTTCTCGCCGTCGCGCTCTTCGCCGTCGGCGCCCTCACCGTGATCCTGCGCCGCAACGCGATCATCGAGCTCATGGGCGTGGAGCTCATGCTCAACGCCGTCAACCTCGCCCTCGTCGCCTTCTCCCGGTTGCACGGCAACCTCACCGGACAGGTCTTCGCCTTCTTCATCATCGTCGTGGCCGCCGCCGAGGTCGTCATCGGCCTGAGCATCATCGTGTCCATCTTCCGCACCCGCAGGTCCACGTCGGTCGACGACGAGAACCTGCTC
>CALEXZ010000064.1 GCA_937926195.1 uncultured Actinomyces sp. | reverse complement strand
GGGCGGGGCAGGAGCGGGTGTTGGGGCAGCGCAGGTCGACGTCGCCCTCCTTGGCGGGCGCCAGCGGTGTCGCGCAGGAGGGGCAGCACTGCGGCATGACGAACTCGCGCTCCGTGCCGTCACGGGCCTCGATGACGGGGCCGACGATCTCGGGGATGACGTCACCGGCCTTGCGCAGGACGACGGTGTCTCCGATGCGCACCCCCTTGCGGGCCACCTCGGTGGCGTTGTGCAGCGTGGCGCGGGCGACGGTCGAGCCGGCGACCCGCACGGGCTCCATGAGACCGAAGGGGGTGACGCGTCCGGTGCGCCCGACCTGGACGTCGATGTCCAGCAGACGCGTGTGGACCTCCTCGGGCGGGTACTTGTACGCAGCCGCCCAGCGCGGCACCCGGGAGGTGTGGCCCAGGCGGGTCTGGTCCTCGCGCGAGTCGACCTTGAAGACGATGCCGTCGATCTCGTGGAGGAGGTCGTGGCGGCGCTCGGCGTAGGTCGCGATGTAGCCCTCGCGCTGCTGACGCCCGCAGACGATCGCGTTGTAGGGGGAGACGCACAGCCCCCAGGCATCGAGCAGCGCATACCACTCGTGCTGGGAGCCGGGAAGGTCCTCGCCGTTGGCCAGGCGGATGGCGCCGACGCCGTGGGCGATGAAGGCCAGGGGGCGCTCAGCGGTGACGGTGGGGTCCTTCTGGCGCAGGGAGCCGGTGGCGGCGTTGCGGGGGTTGGCAAAGAGCGGGAGCATCGGCTCACGGCGGCTCCGGCTGCCCTTCGGCTGGGCCTCGCGCTCGGCGTTGCGCTGCTCGCGGGCCGCGTTCTCCTCCGCGCGCCGACGGTTGAGCTCGGCGAAGGCCTCGAGCGGCAGGTACACCTCACCACGGACCTCGACGAGCTCGGGCACCGGCCTCGCTCCGCCGGTGGCCAGGCGCTGCGGGACGCGCTTGATAGTGCGCACGTTGGCGGTGACGTCCTCCCCCGTGACGCCGTCGCCGCGGGTCGCGGCCCGGGTGAGCAGCCCGTGCTCGTAGGTCAGGGAGACCGCCAGGCCGTCGATCTTGACCTCGGCGGTCATGGGAAGGTCCGTGTCCTGGACCCCGAGGTCCGCGGCGACGCGCTGGGCCCACTCCTCGACCTCCTCCAGGCTGAAGACGTCCTGCAGGGAGTACATGCGCTCGCGGTGCGTGACCGGGGCGAAGACCTCCGCCACCGCGCGTCCTCCGACGCTGCGCGTCGGTGAGTCCTCACGAGCGAGCTCGGGGTGCTCGGCCTCCAGGCGCTCAAGCTCGCGGTACCACAGGTCGTACTGGGCGTCGGAGACGGTCGACTGACCGTCAATGGCGTCGTAGTACATCGCGCGGGCGGCGTTGATCCGCTCCGTGAGCTCCTCCATCCGCTCCCGGGCGGCGTCGCTCCCCGCGCGGGTCTGCGTGTCCTCGACGTCAGCGGGGTGCGCGCCGCGCGCGGCTCTCACGGGAGCCGCGTCGGGGTCGGGCGTCAGGGGGGAGGTCTGGCTGCTCATGGTTCCATCCTCTCCCACGCCTGTCACAGGTATCGACGCCCGAGGTGCCGGGCTCCACAGGCTCTCGCCGCCGCACCCACCGCCGTCGTCTCTCCACAGCACGGCAGCCTCCCACGGTGGCGGGGCCGCGAGACGAGACACAGTGGAGCCATGCCCGACCCTCTCCTGCCGACCGGAGCCTGCGCCGCCGCCGAGGCGAGCGCTGCCCTGTCCTGCTCCTGGCACCTGGCGGTGCTCGGCGGCCCCGACGCCGGCGCCGTCCTCGCCCTGGCCGACGGCACGGAACGCGTCATCGGACGCGGGGGCGCGCTGACGGACCCCTATGTCTCGCGCGAGCACCTGCGTGTACGCGCCGCCGCTCGCGGCGTGAGCATCATCGGGGTGCCCGGTGCCAACGGCGCCAGGTGGCACGGCCTGTGTGAGCGGGCCCGGGGGCGCGGGCGCGCAGGCGTGCGCGCAGGGCAGCGGTGGCAGCCGGGCTCGCGCCTGCGGGTGGGAGACAGCGTCCTTGAGCTGCGCAGACGCCCCGACGACCTCCAGGTACCGCTTCCCGACGGGCCCCGTGCCAGCCGCAGCCGCGCCCGGGCCAGCATGGTCCTGGCGGCGGTGAGCGTCGTGGTCGCGGTGGGGATCGTCGTCGTCTCCCTGCGCTCGGGATACGGTGCCCGCTCCCTCATGCTCGTGCCGCTCGCGCTCATGGGGCTCATGCGCCTGGGCGGGTTCTCGGCCCGGGGCAGGCGCAGACGGGGCCGGTGCGGGTGGCAGGGGCGCCGACCGGACCCCGCCGGGATGCTGCTGGCGGTGGCCCGCAGCACCCGGGCCGCCGGCACAGTCCCCGCCGCCGACGATGACGTCCCGCGCGCCTGGTGCGGGCGCCGTGGACGCCGTAGCGCGATCGCGCTCGGGGCCGGTGACGCGCTCGCCCTCACCGGTGCCGGGGCGCTTGAGGCCGTGCGGTGGTGGACCTGCCAGGTGCTCGCCTCCGCGGGCGCCGAGGTCCTCGTCGACGAGGGGACCTCACGCCTGGCCTGGGGGTCGGGATCCAGCCGCCACGAGGCGATGCTCGCAGCCGCCCCCGACGCCGGGCCGCCCGCAACGGTCTCACAACTGCGGGCGACCCCGGGCTCCCGAGGCTGGAGACGAGATGCCGGGCGCCTGTCCGGCACCTGGTGGGGTGCCGTGACCCACATGAGCCGGGCCTCCGAGCGGGCCCGGGGCGGGCCGGGCGGTGACGGAAGCGCACTGCCTCATGACGTGCGCCTGGAGGAGGTCTGCGGGGAGCTCGACCGCGAACGTGTGCGCGGCGTGTGGAGGAAGCCCGCCTCCGGGCTGGGTGCGGTGCTCGGCGTCGACGCCCACGGCCCGGTGAGCGTCGACCTCGTGGCGGACGGCCCCCACGCCCTCCTGGCGGGAACGACCGGCTCCGGAAAGTCGGAGCTGCTCACCTCCTGGTTGCTGCAGCTGGCCGCGGGGCACCCGCCTCACCGTCTCTCGCTCGTCCTCGTCGACTACAAGGGCGGCGCCGCCTTCGGACGTCTGGCCCGCCTGCCTCACACCGCCGGGGTCCTCACCGACCTCGACCACGCGATGACCTCGCGCGCGCTGTCCTGCCTCAGCGCTGAGGTACGCCGTCGCGAGCGGGTCCTCGCCGCCCACGGCGCGCCAGACATCCAGGCGATGAGGGAGGAGGACCGTCCTGCCCGCCTGGTCCTCGTCGTCGACGAGTTCGCGGTGCTGTCCACCAGCCACCCGGAGGTCCTCGACTCGCTCATCCGGGTCGCTGCCCAGGGGCGCAGCCTGGGCATCCATCTCGTGCTCGCCACGCAGCGTCCGGCGGGTGTCGTCAGTGCCGCCGTGCGGGCCAACGCCGCGCTGCGGGTGTGCCTGCGCGTGCTCGACGGCGCGGACTCCCGGGACGTGCTCGGCAACGAGGACGCCGCTCGCCTTGAGCCGGTGGCGGGCAGGCTGCTCGTGGCCGGATCGCGCCGGGAGGGGCCGCTCCAGGCCCTGCACGCCGGGGACGGGCCGCAGGTGTCGCAGATGGTGGAGGAGCTGCGTGCGGCCGCCGAGGACGCCCCGCCACCGTGGTGCCCGTGGGCGCCACCGCTTCCGACGCGGGTGACACGCAGCGAGGCCGGCGCGGGTCCCGGCACCGGTGCCGTCGGCGACTCCACCGGCCTCGGCGCCGACGGGGACCTCCGTGCCCTCCGCACCGAGGGTGCTCGCGGTGCCTCGGTACTCATGGCGGTCACGGACCTGCCGGAGGAGCAGGCGCAGGGCACCTGGTCCTGGGACCCGGCCACCACCCTGCTCGTCCTCGGGGCGGCTGACAGCGGGCGCAGCACCACCCTGGTCAGTGCCGCAGCCGGTGCCCTGGAGCTCGGCCTCCAGGTGCACCTGTGCGGGCTGCCCGCCCAGTCGGTCACGCAGCTGTCGTCCTGGCCCGGCCTGGGCACCGTCGTCGGAGCGGAGGACCCCAGACGCCTGGCACGCCTGTGGTCCCTCGCGGCCGCAGGCCGGGTCAGCGGGGTGCTGGTCCTGGACGGGGCGGAGGAGCTCGTCGCCGCCGTCGACGAGCTCCTCGGGCCCACCGAGGGCACAGCCCTGCTCGACGCCGTGCGCCGCGGCGCCACGATGTCCGGCGCGGGGCTGGTGGTCAGCGCCTCCCTGTCCGCAGGGACGGCGAGATGGACGGCTCCCCTGCGCACCCGCATCGTCCTGGGGGCCGACGAGCCCGCTCAGGCCGCCATGGCGGGCCTGCCGCGCGGGCGACTGTGCGGCAGGGGACCCGGCCGCGGCCTGCTGCTCGTCGAGGGAACGGCCCTGGACTGCCAGGTGGTCCTGGCGGATGAGGCACCCGCGCCTGCCTCTGACGCGGTGCAGCGCCTCGGCCCTGGCGGGGTGCTGTGTGCCACGAGGGCGTATCGGGCGGTGCCCGCCGTCGCACTGCGGGCCACGAGCCAGCAGGTTGCCGGTGGTCCGGCACCGCTGCGGCTCGCGCCACTGCCGCTGCTCGTGGCGCCACGCCCCGGCGTGTGGGCGCTCGGCGGCGACGACGCCGCCGCCCTGCCCGTGCCGGAGGGACCGGTGCTCGTCCTCGGCCCGCACGGCTCGGGCCGGACGACGGCGCTGCGCGGCCTGGAGCGGGTGCTGCACGAGGCCGACGAGGAAGAGGTCCTCGTCGTCGACGACCTCGACCTGGCCGACCCGCAGGATCTCGCCGCCGTCGGCGAGGCACTGGCTCAGGGACGGCGGGTGCTGGGCTCGGCGACGACCGAGCGAGCCGCCGCCACCTTCCGTGGGCCTCTGGCGGACCTGCGCAGCCGCGGTGCCCTCGTCGTGCTGTGGCCCGCCGTCGGTCCGGCGGCTCAGGCAGCCGGGATGGGACTGCGTGCGGCCTGCGACCCCCGGCACCCGACGACGCCCGGCCGCGGCGCCCTCGTCCTGCGTGGCGAGGTGACCGCGCTGCAGACGGCCTCAGCCGCACGGTGACGCGCCTGCGAGCGACGGGAGGTCAGACCTCTGGGAGTGAGACCTCTCTGTTCTCTACAACGTCAAGGACTCTGGGCTGTGAGTATCGCGATACGCCCTCGGCGCAGGTCTCAGTCCTCAGCTCTTGCCCAGCCCCAGACAGCGTGTGAAGGTTGGCGCAGGACGCGGTTGCCTGACGTCCTCCTCCGCACCGGCCAGGCCGGTACCGCCGAGGCCCCCAGGGCAGCCGCACGCACCATCAACTCCGGAAGGGAGCCCTCAATGGACTGGCGCAGTCAGGCCGCATGTCTCACGGTTGACCCCGAGCTCTTCTTCCCGGTCGGCAACACCGGTCCGGCTATCGCCCAGATCGCCGAGGCCAAGCAGGTGTGCGCGCGCTGCGACGTCGTCGACATCTGCCTCAAGTGGGCCCTTGAGAACGGCCAGGACGCCGGGGTCTGGGGCGGCATGAGTGAGGACGAGCGCCGTTCGCTCAAGCGTCGCGCCGCCCGCGCCCGCCGCTCCTCCTGACCCGCCTGGCTCCGCCTGAGCCGCCCGCGGCTCTGCCTGACCCGTCTGATCCGTCCGCGGCCCCTGGCCCCGGCGGCACCCAGGCTCCTGCCCCGAGGTGCCCTGAGGCCGCCGTCGACGGCCTCAGGCCTCCTTCAGGCGGGCGCGGACCACGACCTCCGTGCCTCGCCCCGACTCGCCCGGCTGCCAGTCGATCGACCCTCTGAGCTCGCCACGCACGAGCGTGCGCACGATCTGTGTCCCCAGCCCCGTGAGGATCGTGCCCTCCTTGAGGCCCTGGCCGTCGTCGATGATCCGCACCTCCAGGTTCTCGCCCTCACGATGGGCCTTGACCGTCACCAGGCCGTCGCGGTCCTCAAGCCCGTGCTCGACGGCGTTGGTGACGAGCTCGGCGAGCACCGTCGCCAGGGCCTGGGCCGTGTCGGCGTCCATGGTCCCGAAGGTGCCCTCCAGGCTCGTGGCCACGTCGCCCTGTGCCCGGGCGACCGTGGCGGCCGCCCGCAGGATCGACGCAAAGACCTCGTCGAAGTCGACGTGCTCATCGACGTTGTGGCTCAGGGCCTCGTGCACCGTCGCGATCGTCGCCACCCGCCGCTCGGCCTCCGCCAGAGCCTCACGGGTCTCGTCGTTCGTCGCCCGCCGGGCCTGCATGCGCAGCAGCGCCGAGACCGTCTGGAGGTTGTTCTTCACCCGGTGGTGCACCTCGCGGATCGTCGCGTCCTTGTTGAGCAGCACCTGCTCACGGCGTCGGATCTCGGTCACGTCCCGCACGAGCAGGACCGCACCGGCCCTCTGGCCCGCCTCCGTCAACGGGATCGAGCGGATGGCCAGGAACACGCCGCCGACCTCAACCTCGGTGAGCCACGCCTGGCGTCCCATGAGCACGACCGCCATCGCCTCGTCGACCGGGGTCCTCTCCGGGATGATCGAGGTGATCGCCTCGACGAGCTGGACGCCGTCGAGCTCGGAGACGATGCCCAGGTGCCTGAGGCAGGAGTGCGCGTTCGGGGTGGCGAAGAGCACGACGCCGTCAGTGTCGAGCCCGACGACGCCGTCCGCCACGCGCGGGGTCCCGTGACGCATGACCGTGCCCGCGCCCCGGATCGGGAAGGCGCCCTCGGCGACCATCTGGCACAACCGGTCCGCCATCTCGCTGAGGAAGGTGTCCATGTGGCGCCCCCCGCGCATGAGGCCCACCGCGGTCTCGCGCGTCATGACGGCGATGGCCGAGCCTGCACGCATGACCGGGACGTACTCCTCGCGCACGGCGAAGGAGCCCGTCCACTGGGGGGTCATGGCAATCATCGTCTCGCCGGAGGCGAAGGCCTCGATGGCCATGACCTCACGGGAGGCCGGCATGCGGTGCCCGATGACCTCCTCGAGGTGGACGGTGGAGCCGGTCGAGGGACGCTGATGCGCGACGGCCACGAAGCGGCCCGTCTCGGAACGCACCCACAGGACGAGGTCGGACACCGACATGTCGGCGATGACCTGCCAATCGGCAATGAGCTGGTGGATCCAGTCGCGGTCCGCGTCCGGCAGCAGGGACAGGACGCGGTGCGAGGCGGTCGGGGAGGAGGGCACGCCCTGATCGTACTGATGCGTGGCAGGATCACCGTATGAGAAAGACCGTGTCGATCACCTACCCCGCCGCTCCCGACGCCGTCGCGGCGATGCTTGCCGACCCCGGTTTCCAGCGCGGACGGGTGGCCGCACTCGGCCTGGAGGGCGTGAGCGTCGACGTCCGCGAGCGCGACGGCGGGTTCGCCGCCACCGTGTCGGGCACCGTCCCGGCCGACCGGGTCCCTCCGGCCGCCCGCCGCCTCGTGCGCACGCCGCTGTCGTTCCGCGTGACCGAGGCCTGGGGGCCTGCGGGGACTCAGGACCGTCGCGACGGAGGCGTCAAGGTCGACGTCAGCGGCGCCCCGGTGCGCGCGGCCGCCACGAGCACGATGCGCGCCAACGACGCCAGCACCGTCGTCACGCTCGACCTGAGCCTGGACGTGAGCTTCCCCTTCGTGGGACGGGCCCTGGAGGACAAGGCCCTCGGCTACGTCCAGGCCGTCGTCGCCGACGAGCGGCGCCGCGCCGAGGCGTGGCTCGCCAGCCACTGAGCCGGCACCGTCCACTGAGCCGGCACGGTGCTATCTGTCACACGCCCGAGTCCCGTGGCGTGGCACCGGGGAGGCGACGCCGTTCCGCCGTGCGTGCCGGCCCCGCACCCGGCTGGACCCGCCTGGCCTCGTGTCGCTGGCTCGTGACACGATCACCCCATGACTGAGGACAACATCATCACCCCCACAGAGACGAACTCGGTCTGGGCCGAGCGGACAGGTACCCGCCAGTACCTCGGGCGCAACGCCCGCGGCGCTGAGGTGCGCGTGGGCATGGGCCCGGGCGAGTTCTCCCCCGGCGAGCTGCTCAAGATCGCCCTGGCGACCTGCAACACGCTCTCCGCGGACCACCGCCTGGCCAAGGCCCTCGGCGAGGACTTCGAGGCCAACGTCATCTGCGCGACCCTCAAGAACGAGGAGGAGGAGCGCTACTCCGACATGGACGTCCAGATCGTCACCGACCTGTCCGCTCTCACGCCCGAGCAGCTGAGCACGCTCACCGAGAGGGTCGAGCGAGCCATCGAGCGCGGGTGCACCGTGGGACACACGCTGGAGAAGGGTGCCGACCTGCGCCTGCACCTGCTCGACGACCAGGAGTGAGGATGAGCGAGACCCGAGCCACGAAGCTGGAGCGCGCCCTCGACAAGGCCATCGCCATCCCGGCGCGCAGCATCGAGGACAACGTCGCCCGGATGCGGCGTGACCGCCCCGGTGCGGACACCGCCGAGCTCGTCGAGCTCGCGGCCGAGCGGTTCCGAACGGAGTCGGGGCTCACCTCGGCCGCCGTCGGCGCCAGCGCGGCGCTCCCGGCAGTCGGCACGGGCACGGCCGCGGCACTCACCGTGGGACAGACGACCGTCTTCCTCGCCAGCGCCGTCAAGTACGTCCTCACCGTCGCCGAGCTGCAGGGGCTGCGCGTCGTCACCCCCGAGCGGCGGCGCGCCCTGGTCCTGTCCGCGCTCATGGGACGGGACGGCTCCGAGGCCATCCAGGGCTCGCTGGGGCTGTCGACCCTCTACTGGGCGGCGCAGGCCCTCGCTCAGATGCCGCTGCCGACGGTGCGCTCGATCAACGCCCAGCTGGTCAAGCGCCTGGCCAAGCGCACCGCCGTCAAGGGTGGGGCGCTCGCCCTCGGGCGTCTCATCCCCTTCGGAATCGGGGCGGCCATCGGCTGGAGCGGCGGTCGCGCCCTGGCCAACCAGATCATCGAAGGCACCCGCGCGGCCCTCGGCCCCGCGCCCGAGGAGATCGTCGTGCACGAGGTCATCGAGGCCTGACGGGAGCACCGCCGTGACCGCACACCCTTACCCGTGCCTGACCGAGATGGGCCTGTCCGCACCCCAGGGCGTGGACGTCGCCTACGAGGAACTGCTCGCCGAGGTGCTTCTGCACGGCACCGCCAAGGGCGACCGCACCGGAACGGGGACCCGTTCCCTCTTCGCCCGCCAGCTGCGCTACGACCTGAGCGCGGGTTTCCCCCGCGTCACGACGAAGTTCGTCACCATGAAGGCCGTCAAGGGGGAGCTGCTGTGGTTCCTGCGGGGCTCGACCAACGTGCGCTGGCTCCAGGAACGGGGCATCACGATCTGGGACGAGTGGGCGGACGCCGACGGCGAGCTCGGCCCCGTCTACGGCTCGCAGTGGCGCTCGTGGCCGGGACGTGACGGCGCCGTCGTCGACCAGATCGCCTCCGTGCTCCACACCCTGCGCACCGACCCGGACTCGCGGCGCATGCTCGTGTCGGCGTGGAACGTCTCCGACCTCGGCCGCATGGCGCTGGCCCCCTGCCACGCCCTGTTCCAGTGCTATGTCGCCGACGGGCGCCTGAGCCTGCAGGTCTACCAGCGCAGCGCCGACCTCTTCCTCGGGGTGCCGTTCAACATCGCCTCCTACGCCCTGCTCACGCACATGCTCGCCCAGCAGGCGGACCTGGAGCCCGGCGAGCTCGTGTGGACCGGCGGCGACTGCCACGTCTACGACAACCACGTCGAGCAGGTGCGCGAGCAGCTCTCGCGCGTGCCCGAGGCCTATCCCTTCCCCAGGCTGCGCCTGGAGCGGGCGGAGTCCATCGACGCCTACACGATGGAGGGGATCGACGCCTCCGATGGCTACCGCCACCACCCGGCGATCAAGGCGCCGGTCGCTGTATGAGCGGCTCGTCTCCCGTCCAGGCGCCGCACCGGGTCGGGGCCATCTGGGCGCAGGACCGTCATGGCGTCATCGGCGCCGACGGGCACATGCTGTGGCGCGTGCCCGCCGACTTCCGTCACTTCAGGGCGGCCACCATGGGTGGCGTCGTCATCGTGGGGCGCACCACCTGGCAGTCCCTGGGCACGGCGCTGCCGGGCCGCCTGAGCGTCGTGCTCACGCGGCAGCAGGGCTGGGCCGACGACGCTGTCGCACGTGTCGCCCCGACACTGGCCGATGGGATGCGCCACGCGCGCGAGCTCGCCGCCGGGCTGGGCGAGGACCCGCGCGAGGGCGCCTACCGCGCGCTGCCCCGGGTGTGGGTCATCGGTGGCGGCTCCGTGTACCAGCAGGCCCTGGAGGCCGGTGTGATCGATGAGCTCCTCGTGTCGGTCATCGACATCGACGCCGTCAGCGCGGCGGCCCGCCGTGGCGTGGCGCTCAGCCGCCCGGTGAGCGCGCCGCACCTCGAGCCCGGTACGTGGGCACCGGACCCTGAGCACAGCGACCCGGAGGGGACGTGGCGCCCCGTCTCCGGGGACGCCCCCTGGCGTGTGGAGCACTACCGGCGCCGGTAGGGTGCTGCGGTGCCCCTCCCCTCCCCTCCCGGCCCAGGCGCTGGCCCCTCCCCCGTGGCCTCCAACCCCACGCTGCGGGCGCTGCTCACAGCGTGCCTGTTCGTCTACGTGGCACAGAACATGCTCAACGCGTCGATCGCGCCTCTCGCGCGCGCCCTGGGGCTGGCCGAGTGGGCCGTCGGCCTGGCGGTGTCTGCCGCCGCCCTGTCCGTCACGCTCCTGTCCCAGTTCTGGGGGCGCCGCTCCGTGGCCTGGGGGCGACGCCGGGTCATGCTCACGGCCCTGGGCCTGGCCTTGGTCGCCGGGATCTTGTTCTCGCTCGCTGTGGCGCTGCGCTCAGCCGGGCTACTGGGGGCGGGTACCGCGGCCGCCGTCATCGTCCTCGCCCGCGGCCCCTTCTTCGGCGCCGCTGTCTCGGCGATCCCCCCGACCGGGCAGGCCCTCGTCGCCGAGATCACCCCCGACGAGGCCGGCCGGGTCGCGGGCATGAGCGCCTTCTCCGGGGCCATCCAGCTGTCGATCGTCGTCGGCTCGCTGCTGTCGAGCCTGCTGGGCAGCTGGTCGATTCTCGCCCCCGTGTGGGCCACCCCCGTCTTCGTCCTCATCGCGCTGGCCGTCGCCGCCACCTTCCTGCCCCGCGACGGGGAGCGAACCGGCGACGACGAGCACTCCCCCGCGTCCTGCGCCGGCTCGCACGCGGCGCTGCCCCCGCGCCTGTCCTGGGCCGACGGCCGGGTCCTGCCGTGGATCGGCTCCGCCTTCGGCATGTTCTTCGCGGCCGGGGTGGTGCAGATCGTCGTCGGCTTCGTCGTGCAGGACCGGCTGGGGATCACCCCTGAGGAGGCGGTGCCCTTCACCGCCGTCATGCTGCTGGCCAACGCCGCGGGCGCCATGTTCTGCCAGCTCGTCGTCGTGCCCCGGCTCGGCTGGAGGCCGCGCAGGCTCGTGCGTACGGGTGTGAGCACGGCGCTCGTGTGCCTGGCGGTCCTGGCACTGGCTCCCACGCTGTGGCTCATGGTCGCGGCGACCTTCTGCGTCGGCCTGGCCCACGGGCTCGTCGGGCCGGGCTACAGCGCGGGCGGCTCGCTGGCGGTCAGCGCCCGCGAGCAGGGCGCCGTCGCCGGGGTCCTCAACGCGTCGGCGGCCCTCACATGGATCTTCGCCCCCGTGACGGCGACGGCCCTGTACGGCTGGCACCCGGCAGCACCCTTCGTCCTGGCGCTGACGGTGCTGGGCGTGAGCGCGGCAACCGCGTGGACGGCCCCCGCTCTTCGCGACTGAGGACCCGGCGAGGCTCAGCCCACGAGCCCCTGGGCGGCGAGCCAGTCCTTGGCGATGGTCGCGGAGTCGAGCCCCTCCGCCGTCGAGCGCCTGTTGAGGGTCCGCAGCTCGTCGGTCGTGAGCACGGCCTGGACGGCGTTGAGGGCGACGACAGCCTTGGCCCCCAGGCCGGCCGAGACGAGCGGCACGACGTTCTGGGGCAGGATGAGGTGCTTCGGGTCATCGAGGACGACGAGGTCGTTGTCCTCGACGGCGGGGTCCGAGGTGTAGATGTCGGCGACGTCGACCGTGCCGTCGGTGAGTGCCTTGACGGTGAGCGGGCCGCCGGAGTCCTCCACGGGTGTGACCTCGGCCTCGACGCCGTAGGCGGACCTGAGCCCCTGGGGGCCGTAGGGACGGGTCGCGAACTCGGAGTTCGCCGCGATGGTCACGGTCCGCCCGAGCGAGGCGAGGTCGGCGATCGAGCTGAGGGAGTGCTTGCTCGCGCTGTCGGCCGTCACCGTGTAGGAGTCCTGGTCGGTGGCCTCGGCCGCGTCGAGGACGATGACAGAGGAGGGCAGCGCCGTGCCGAGGGCCGCGACGATCTCCTCGGTGGAGGAGGCGGTCGAGTCCTTGACGTAGTGCTGGAGGAGGTTGCCGACGTACTCGGGCAGCACGTGGATCGACCCGGACTCCAGCTCGGGCATGTACACCTCGCGCTGGCCGATCTGGAACTGGCGGTCCACCGCGAAGCCGGTGCCCTCCAGGGCCTGGGCGTAGATCTCGGCGAGGATCTCGTTGGAGTAGTACTGCTGCGAGCCGACGACGATCGTCGTGATCTCGTCGCCGCCTGTGCCGGCCGAGGGGTCGGCCAGCGGGTCGGAGGCCGAGCAGGCGGCCAGGGCGGTGGCGGCGGTCAGGGTGCTGGCGCCGGTGATGAGGGCGCGGCGGCTGAGGGTCATCGGATGTCCTTTCGGGGACGCGAGCCCGCCGGTCGAGCGAGCCTGAGGAGAGGGATGAAGACGATCTCGCTGGCCAGGGCCAGGGCGATGACGAGCAGGGCGGAGGCGAGCATCATCGGGTAGTCCTGTGTCTTGAGCCCGAGGAACATGAGGCGGCCCAGTCCTCCGGCGCCCGTGTAGGCCGCCAGGGTGGCGGTCGCGACGACCTGCAGGACGGCGGCGCGCAGGCCGCCCAGCAGCAGAGGGGCGCCGAGCGGGATCTCCACCCGGGTGAGGACCTGCATCTCGGTCATGCCGGAGGCGCGGGCGGCGTCGACGGCGACCGGGTCAGCGGACTCCACGCCCGCGTAGGCGCCCGCCAGGACGCTCGGCAGGGCGAGGACCGTGAAGGCGAGCAGCGGCGCGGCCAGCCCGATCCCCAGCCAGAGGCCGAGGATGGTGATGAGGCCGAGGGTCGGCAGGGCGCGGGCCGCACCGGTGAGGGAGGCGACGGCGTCGCGTCCCCTGCCGCTGTGCCCGACGGCCCACCCCAGCGGCACGCCGATGACGGCGGCGACGGACACGGCCAGCAGGGAGTAGGACACGTGCTCGGCGAGCAGGTGCGCGATGCCCAGGGGGCCGTTCCAGCTGGCCGGGTCGGTGAGGTAGGCGAGGGCGGCGAGCAGGTGCCTCACGCGTCGGCCTCCTCACTCGCCTGGGCGGCGCCACGGGAACGGCGCGTCCAGGGCATGAGAAGGCGACCGAGGCCGACGACGAGCCCGTCGAGGACGAGGGCGAGGGCCACGGTGAGCAGGAGCCCGCTGAGGACCTCGCTGTGGAGGCCGCGCTGGAAGCCGTCGGTGAAGAGGAAGCCGAGGCTGCGCACCCCCAGCACGGCACCGACCGTCGTCAGCGACATGGTCGACACGGTGACGACGCGCAGTCCCGCGACAAGGGCCGGTCCCGCCAGCGGCAGCTCGACGGTGAGGAAGCGCTTCTCCCGTCCCATGCCCATGGCGGTGGCGGCGTCGAGCGGGCCGCGGTCGACCGACTCCAGCGCCTCGACGGCGGCGGGGACCATGAGCGCCAGGCCGTAGAGGGTCAGGGCGACGACGATGTTGAGCGGCTCGCGCACCCGCGTGCCGATGACGAGCGGCAGGACGATGAACAGGGCGAGGGAGGGGATGGCGTAGAGCAGCGAGGAGCCGGAGACGAGCAGGACTCGCAGCGCACGCGACAGGCGGGCGATCCGGGCCAGGGGGACGGCGAGCAGGAAGGTCGCCACGACGGCGGGCAGGCACTGGAGCAGGTGCGCGACCGTGTACTGGCCGAGCAGCGGCAGGTTCGCCAGGACCCAGGTCATGAAGGCTCTCCGAGGCCGGCGGTCCGGCCCACCTGGGCGGCGTCGACGGGGCCCGGTGCGCCGGGCACGTGGGAGGCCCTGGCCTCGGTGGCGTCGGCGACCTCGCGCAGCCGGCGGGCGCGCACGCAGTCGTCAAGGCCGAGGAAGCGCACGACGAAGTCGTTCTCCGGGGCCTGAAGGAGCTCGCTGCCGCTGCCGCGCTGGGCGACCTGGGCGCCCTCGCGCAGCAGGATGATGTCGTCCCCCAGGGCCAGGGCCTCGTCGACGTCGTGTGTGACGAAGACGATGGTCTTGGCCAGGCCGGCCTGGATGCGCCACAGCTCGCGCTGGAGGTCACGGCGCACGAGGGGGTCGACGGCGCCGAAGGGCTCGTCCATGAGCAGGACGCCCGGGTCTGCGGCGAGGGCACGGGCGACGCCCACGCGCTGCGCCTGGCCGCCGGAGAGCTCGTGGGGGTAGCGCTCGGCCAGGCTGTCGGACAGCCCGAGCATGTCCATGAGCTCAGCGGCGCGTGCGCGAGCAGTGGCGCGGGGCACGCCGTCGAGCCTGGGGACGAGGGTGATGTTGTCGATGACCCGCCGGTGCGGCAGGAGACCGGCGTTCTGCATGACGTAGCCGATGGACCGACGCAGGCTCACCGGGTTGCGGTCGGCGACGTCCTCGCCGTCGAGAAGCACCCGCCCCGAGGTGGGCTCAACCATCCGGTTGACCATGCGCAGCAGCGTGGTCTTGCCGCAGCCGGAGGAGCCGAGCAGGACGGTGACGCGGCCGGCGGCGAGGCTCGCGGCGAATCCGTCGACGGCTGCTGCGGCGGTGCCACGGTACCGCTTGGTAACGGCGTCGAAGGTGAGGGCGGGGGCAGGACGGGGACCGTCCCCCGCGCTGCCGGGCCGGGCACCCGTGCCGCTCGCTCCGGGGTCCGGTGAGCTGGGCGCCGTCGGGGTGGTCATGCGGGACCTTCCTGTTGCTGACGCCCCCACCGTAGCGGACACACCCATCGTATGTCGATTCGATATCATTCTCGGTACCATGCTCTCGTGCTCGACCTCCAGATCCTCGGGTTCCTCGACGACGGGCCCCTGCACGGCTACGAGATCCGCCGCCGCATCCACGACCTGTCCGGTCCCGGCACCCGGTTGTCCGCAGGTGCTCTCTACCCCGCCCTCGCACGGCTGGAGCGTCAGGGCCTCGTCTCCCGTACGTCGGCCACCGGCGCCCGCGGCCGCACGAAGCAGGTCCTCGCCCTGACCGAGGCGGGCCGCGAGCGCCTGCACGCGCTCCTGCGCGACGCCGACGGACCCGACATCGAGTCCATGCCCCGCTTCATGAACGTGCTCGCCTTCCTCTCCCACCTGCCCGACGCCGGTGAGCGCCAGACGGTCCTCAGGCGCCGCCTGGCCGCCATGGAGACGGCCCCCGCCTTCTTCACCGACGACGGCGCCCCACGCCGCCTGTCCCAGGAGACCGACCCCTACCGGCGAGGCATGACCCTCACGGCCCGCGCCGCACGCACCGCCGAGCTCGCCTGGCTGCACGAGCAGCTGGGCGAGAACGCCACGAGCGCCGAGGGCGCCGCGAGCGCTCAGAGCACTAGGCACACGGAGAGCGCCGCGCCCCCTGCCCGCACCCGCCAGGGCCCCGGGCCGGGCCCCCACACCCCGGCACCCGCACCCGCACGTCCTCACATACCAGTCGAGGCCCCTTGGGGCACCGCACCCGCGACGCCGACGACGATGCGGGCCGCCGTCCTGAGCGCCCCCGGGCTGGAGCACCTCTCGGTCGCCGACCTGCCGCTTCCCGAGCCAGGCCCCGGGCAGGTGCGCATCAAGGTCATGGCCTTCGGCCTCAACCGCTCCGAGTACCACTGCGTGACGGGGCAGGCCGAGGGCATGAGCTACCCGCGGGTGCTGGGCATTGAGGCGAGCGGTGTCATCGACCTCGATCCCGACGGCGTGTGGGAGCCGGGTCAGCAGGTGGTGACCATGATGGGCGGTATGGGCCGCTCCTTCGACGGCGGCTACGCCCAGTACACGGTCGTGCCGCGCGAGCAGGTCCTGCCCTTCGCCTGCGACCTGCCGTGGGAGGTCATCGGCTCGGTCCCCGAGACGCTCCAGACGGCCTACGGCTCGCTGACCACCGGCCTGGGTCTGGCCGGCCCCGGTGGGCGCGGCACCGTCCTGGTGCGCGGCGGCACGAGCGCTCTCGGCCTGGCGGCGTCGGCGCTGGCGCGCGACTGGGGCTACGAGGTCCTCGCCACCTCACGGCGCCCCGAGGGTCTGGAGCTGCTCCGGTCCCGGGGCGTGAGCGCCCTGCTCGACGACGGCGAGGTGGCGCCCCAGGTGCGCAAGATCGTCCCGGAGGGCGTCGTCGGGACCCTGGAGCTCGTGGGGGTGCCGACGCTGCGCGACTCGCTGGCGGCCACGGCCGTCCACGGCACCGTGTGCTTCACCGGGATGCTGTCGGACTCCTGGACGATCCGCGACTTCTACCCCATGGACTGGCTGCCCAACGGGGTGCGGCTGACCGCCTACTCGGGTGAGTCGAGCGACCTGCCTGCGGCCGAGCTGCAGCGGGTCCTCGACCGTGTGGCCGCCGGTGTGCTCGACCTGCTGCCCGTACACGCCTACACGCTGGACGAGGTCGCCCAGGCGCACCGGGACATGGCCTCGGGCGCCCGCCACGGAAAGCTCGTGGGCCTGCCCTGGGCCTGAGTCACGGGCACCCTCAGCAGGTGGCGCCCCGCAGCGCCACCTCCTGGGAGTAGTCCCCGGCGACGATCTCGACGCGGTTGCCGTCCGGGTCCACGAGCACGGCCTCGTAGTAGCCGTCGCCCGTGACCCTGGGTCCATCGACCACGGGCACCCCGGCCTCGCGCAGACGTCGCACCAGCTCATCAACCTGGGGCCGCCCGGTCAGGGCGAAGGAGATATGGGCCCAGCCCAGCAACTCGGCTGGCGCCCGGTCGGTGATGTCGGGGCGGGTCATGAGCTCCAGACGCGCTCCGCGGACCGCCCCGTCTCCCCCGGCGGGGCGCCGGTCCCCGAAGCTGAGGATGACGGTGTGCAGGCCCGTGCGCGGGTTGTGGTACTCGCCATTGGCGCAGCCGCCGAACCAGCGGAGGTAGAAGTCGCGGCTCACCGTCAGGTCGCTCACCCACAGCGCGGCGTGGTCGATGCCGAGGGTCTCCGCTCCAGGGGCTCCGGTCGTCGTGGCGTCAGTCATCGTGTCCTCCCGCTCGTTCGGTGCGTGTCCGGGTGCCAGCGGCACCACGGTAGGCGCGCAGGCGCATCAGGGAAAGGGCTGACCGCGGCGGGCGGACCGTACGGTACCGGCGGCTCAGGCCCCGGCTCCTTCCAGGCCGGCGACGGCGGCCAGGAGCAGGTCCTCGCGTCCCCTGCGTGCCACCAGCTGGGCACCGACCGGCAGTCCCGTCGGTGACAGTCCTGCCGGCACGCTCACGCAGGGGTGTCCGGTGACGTTGAACAGCGCGGTGTTCTCGATGATGTCTGCCGAGGCCAGCAGCGCGGAGAGCCAGCCGCGCCCGGCGAAGTCGTGGGCACCGATCGGCAGGCCGTTGAGGGTGGGCAGAAGAAGGAGGTCGGCGCGACCGAAGGCCTTGTCGAGCCGGACGGCGAGGAGGTCCCGGCGGCGGCGTGCCGCCCCGAGGACGTGCTCGGGCAGCAGGGCGCCCAGGCGGACGGTGCGGCGGGTGCTCCTGCTCAGCCGCTCGGGATGCTGAACCTGCGTGGACTCCTCGTGCATGCCTGCGGTGTAGAGGGTGAGGAAGGTGGGTGCCGGGTCGGGCCACGCCACCCGGGCGGCACGGACGTCGTGGCCCGTGCCCGCCAGGCGCTCGGCGAACCGCTCGACGGCGGCGGCGACCGCCGGGTCGGGGCACGCTCCCAGGACCTGGTTGGTGGCGTGCAGGATCCGCAGCGGTCGACCGAGCCCGGCCGTAGGCCCGGCGGCGCGTGCGGCAACGGCTCCGCCTGGGCCCGCGTGCGCCCTCCGGGCCGCGGCCACGACCTCGCTGTAGGGGTGCTCGGGCGCGGTGAGCGTCCACCGGTCGCCGTCGACGTTGCCGTGGATGACGTCCAGGACGAGGGCGGCGTCGGCGGCGTCGTGGGTGATGGCCCCGAAGGTGACCATCCCGGACCACGCCTGTGCCAGCGGCGCCAGGGAGACGCGGCCGCGGCTGGGCTTGAGCCCGACGAGGCCGCAGGCCGAGGCTGGGATGCGTACCGAGCCCCCGCCGTCGGAGCCCATGGCGACGGGAACGATGCCGGCGGCGACGGCAACGGCCGAGCCCGAGGAGGAGCCGCCCGGTGAGCGGGTCGCGTCCCAGGGGTTGAGGGCGGCACCGTGGTACTCGGACTCGCCGACGGGCCACTGCCCGAACTCGGGCATGAGGGTGCGGCCGATGATGACCGCCCCGGCGCGGCGCAGGCGGGTGATGACCTCGGCGTCGGTGGTCTCGGGCGCACAGTTGCCCCGGCCTCCGAGCGTCATGACGTGACCGGCCTCGGGGTACTCCTCCTTGACGGCCACCGGGACCCCGGCGAGGGGGCCGAGGGGCCGTCCGGCGGCGAGGTCGGCGTCGACGGCCTCGGCCTGGGCCCGGGCGGCGCTGTGGCGCAGTTCGGTGAAGGCGTGCAGGAGCGGGTTGAGGGCGTCGGCCCGGGCCAGGGCGGCGTCCACGACGGCGCGCGCGGTAGTGCGCCCGGTACGGATGCCTGCGACGACGTCGGAGGCGGAGGTCAGTGGCGGTGGGAGCTCGGCGAAGGTCTCGGC
This sequence comes from uncultured Actinomyces sp., assembly GCA_937926195.1. GTDB lineage: Bacteria > Actinomycetota > Actinomycetes > Actinomycetales > Actinomycetaceae > Actinomyces. The sequence continues at coordinate 371 of CALEXZ010000064.1, read as the reverse complement.
GCTGAGTCCCGGGAGGCGAGTGAGGTCGGCGATCACGGTGTCATGCTCCCATCCCCGGCGACGCGCGCGGGCGCACCCCGTGTCACGGACCGTGGTCCCCCAGCAGGGGGTGGCAGAAGGGCGCCCGCCCGCCCCGGGTGGTCGGGGCGGGCGGGCGCCGTCGTCGCAGGTGATCGCTCAGCGTGCTGAGCGGGTGGGTCACTTCGCGGCGGAGGGGTGGGTCATGTCCATCGGCACGACCCAGGCGTCGAACTCCTCGTCGGTGACGTAGCCGAGCTCGAGGGCGGACTCGCGCAGGGACAGGCCCTTCTTGTGCGCGTTCTTGGCGATCTTGGAGGCCTTGTCGTAGCCGATGTGGCGGTTGAGGGCCG
>CALEXZ010000063.1 GCA_937926195.1 uncultured Actinomyces sp. | reverse complement strand
AAGATGGGGCCCTTGCCGCAGACGTCGCACACAGCAGCCACGGTCTCACTCCTGAATCTTCATTGCTGGAACGCTCGGACCGAAGGGCCCGGCGCTGAGGTCCACCGCCCGGGGACAGGTCCCTCGGGCAACCCGGACACTGTATCGGACGCCTCGCCCCGCCCCCAAGCCGGGGTCGCGTGGAGTGAGGCACACCCCGCTCCGGGCCGTGGCACCCGGGCAGGTAGCCTGGCCCGGACACCGGCCGCGCCCCCGCGCGCGCCCCGCCCCAGGAGGAGACGACGGTGACAGCCACGCGCACGACCCCGCCCGTGCTCGACGCACGCACGCTGCGCTCCTGGATGGGCCTGACGGTGCGCACCGCCACCCTCACCCGCGAGCTCGTCGACACCCTCAACGTCTTCCCCGTCCCCGACGCCGACACCGGCACCAACGTCCTGCTCACCCTGGGCTCGGCCGCCGAGGCCCTCGGGCGCCTGCCCCGCGGTGCCGACGCCGCCCAGACGGCCCGCACCCTCGCCGACGGCGCGGTGCGCGGCGCCCGCGGCAACTCCGGCCTGCTCGTGTCCCAGGCGCTGTCCGCCCTGGCCGACGTCGCCGCCGACACCCCCGCCGGGCTGCGTCCCGTCGAGCTCGTCCACGCCTACGAGGCCGTCGCCACGACCACCTGGGAGGCCGTCTCCCGGCCCGTCACCGGGACCCTGCTCACCGTCGCGGCCGACGCCGCCCGCGCCGCCCGCGCCGCCCTCGACGAGGCCGGCCCCCTCGCCCCTCCCACCGTCGTCGACATCGCTGGCGCCGCGGCGCTCAGCGCCCAGGAGAGCGTCGTGGAGACCTCGGGCACGGGGCACGGGCCCGTCGACGCCGGGGGCGCCGCCCTCATGCTCATGCTCACCGCCCTGTACGACGCCCTGTTCTCCCAGGCCCACGGCGCCGGGCACCGCGACCCCGCGGGCGCCACCGGCACTGAGAGTACTGGGAACACGGCGGGCACTGTGAGCACCGAGGACGGGGCGGAGCCCGACGGGCCCCTGACCGCCGTCGCCGTCCAGATGCTCACCGACCTCGCCCTCTCCGGCGTCTCGCACGGCGCCCTGGCGCAGACGCACCCCGACGCCTCCACCGGCGAGTTCGAGGTCATGTACCTCCTGGAGGCGACCGCCGCCCAGGCCGCCGAGCTGCGCCGCCAGCTCGAGCGGGTGGGCGACAGCGTCGGCGTCGTCGGCACCCCCGACGCCCTCGGCGTGGGCCTCTACCAGGTGCACGTGCACACCGACACGCCGCGCGCCGCCCTGCCCCGCAGTGGGCGCTACCGTCAGATCTGCATCCACCACCTGCACCCCACCGCCCTGGCCCTGGGCGAGACCGTCGAGGCCGGGGAGCCCCCGCTGCCCTACGCCTCCGCCGCCCAGGAGGCCGCCGGGCACGTCATCTCCTTCGAGCGCCTCGCCGCCCGGCGCGGACGGCGCCCGACCGGCTCGCACCCGGCCGGCACGCAGCGCCCGAGCGGGCCCGCCTCCCACCCGGGCCCGCTCGAGCGCTCGCGCTCCCGCGTCGGCGACCGCAACGCCCGGGTGGGGGTCGTCGCCTGCACCCGCGCCCCCGGGCTCATCGAGCAGCTCGCCCGCACCGGTGCCGTCGTCGTCCTCGACCCGGACCGTGAGGGCATCCTGCGGGCCGTCGGCGACCTCGGCCTCGCCCAGGTCCTCGTCCTGCCCTGCGACGCCGACTGCGCCGCGCGCGCCCACGAGGCCGGACGGCACCTGTCGGCCCGCACCGTGCCCTCAACCGTCAGCGGGCCCACCGGCACCACCGCCCACACCGGACAGGCGGCCGCCACCACCCAGCTCCTCGTCGCCGACACCGACGACGAGGCCCGGGTCCTGGCCGCCGCCGTCGCCGTCGCCGCCCGCACCACCGGCGCGAGCCTGACCGACGTGGCCCTGTGGGCCGGGCGGGCGAGCGAGGACATGCGCACCCTCGCCCTGGAGGGCGAGGCGGCCGAGGCGGACGCCGTCGCCACCACCGTCGTCTCCCTGCTGCGGCCCGACGACGAGCTGCTCACCGTCATCCTCGGACGCGACGCCCTGCCCGACGTCGGCGCCCTGGCCGTCTCCGCCGCCGAGCGGGCCGCCTCCCTGGCCGGCGGAGAGGCCGTCGAGGTCGTCGTCCACGCCGGAGGCCAGTCCCACCCCGACGTCCTGCTGGCCGTCGAGTAAGGACGCTCTCCCGTGAGCCCCGAGCGACCCCGCCGAGCGGACCCGCCTGCCGCGCCCCCTGCGCCCGGCAGCGTCCCCCTGCTCTCGCGCAGCATCGACAAGGTGCTGGGCAAGAGGACCGCTGACGCCCTCTCGCGCCAGGGCGTGACGAGCGCCGGGGACCTGCTGCGCCTGCTGCCGCGCCGCTACGACACGTGGGGGGAGCTCACCGACCTGTCCGGCCTCGTCGACGGAGAGCACGCCACCGTCCAGGCGCGGGTGGTGCGCTCGGCCTCCCGGCGCACCCGCGGCGGGAGGCCGGCCGCCCTCATGGAGGCCACCGTCACCGACGGCGTGAGCACGATGGACATCGTCCTGTTCGGCACCGTCGGCCTCATGAACCACCACGCCACGCAGCTCGCCAGCGGCACGACCGTGCTGCTGTCGGGCAAGGTCGGCCAGCGGCGCGGACGCCTCCAGCTCGCCAGCCCGCGCTTCCAGGTCCTCGACGACCTCGACGAGGCCGAGCGCGAGGCCCTGCTCGCCCAGCCCCTGCCGATCTACCCGGCCTCGGCCGCCCTGGACACCTGGCAGGTCGCCAAGGCCGTGCGCACCGTCCTGGACCAGCTCGGGCCCGAGGACGTGCCCGAGCCCCTGCCCGAGGAGGTGCGCTGCGCCCACGGGCTCGTCGACGCCCTCACCGCCTGGACCTGGGTCCACCGCCCCGAGACCGAGGCGCAGTGGCGCGCCGCCCGCAAGCGGCTGCGCCACGAGGAGGCCTTCGTCCTCCAGGCCGCCCTCGCCCAGAGGCGCGCCGAGCACGAGTCCACGCGCACCGCCGTCGCCTGGCCGGTGCCGACAGAGCAGTCGCTGCGCGCCGACCTGGACGCCGCCCTGCCCTACCGGCTCACCGCCGGGCAGGAGCGCGTCGGTGAGGAGCTGGCCGCCGCCCTCAGCTCCACGGTCCCCATGCAGCGCCTGCTGCAAGGAGACGTCGGCAGCGGCAAGACCCTCGTCGCCCTGCGCGCCATGCTCCAGGTCGTCGGCGGCGGCGGGCAGGCGGCCCTGCTGGCCCCCACCGAGGTCCTCGCCGCCCAGCACCAGGCCTCGCTCGAGAGCCTGCTGGGGCCCCTGGCCCACGGCGGCATGCTCGACGGGGCCGAGCGCGCCACCCGCGTTCGCCTGCTCACCGGCTCCACCCCCGCGCCGCAGCGCCGCGAGGTCCTCGCCGCCCTCGCCGGCGGGGAGCCCTCGATCCTCGTGGGCACCCACGCCCTGCTCAGCGAGAGCGTCCAGATGCCCTTCCTCGGGCTCGTCGTCGTCGACGAGCAGCACCGCTTCGGCGTCGCCCAGCGAGACGCCCTGCGCGAGCGCGGGGGAGTGACGGACCCGCAGGCCCGGCCGGGCGGCCAGGAGGCGCGCACCCCCCACCTGCTGGTCATGACGGCCACACCGATCCCGCGCACCATCGCCATGACCGTCTTCGGTGACCTGGAGACCGCCGTCCTCGACGAGCTGCCCGCGGGCCGCAGCCCGGTCGCCACCCACCTCGTGCCGTGGGCGCGCGAGAGCTGGGTGCGGGGCATCTGGCGCCGCGCCGCCCAGGAGGTGGCCGCCGGCGGGCGCGTGTACGTCGTCTGCCCGCGCATCGACGTCACCGACGAGGCCCAGACCGACCCGGCCGCCGACGGCGCCCGGCGCTCCCGTGGGCCCGAGGACGTGCTCGAGGCCCTGGCCGTCGAGGAGCCGGGGGAGGAGGGAGCCGCCCGGGCGCTCGCGGCCGTCACCGAGTGGGCCGAGCGCCTGGCCGCCGAGCCCGCGCTGGAGGGGATCGGCGTCACCACCCTCACCGGCCGGATGAGCCCGGCGCACAAGGAGGCGGCGATGGCGGACTTCGCCAGCGGGCGCACACCCGTGCTCGTGTCCACCACTGTCATCGAGGTCGGGGTGGACGTGCCCGAGGCGACGATGATGGTCATCCTCGACGCCGACCGCTTCGGCCTGTCCCAGCTGCACCAGCTGCGCGGGCGCGTCGGGCGCGGAGACAGGCCCTCGCTGTGCGTGGCGGTGGCCGGGTGCGAGGCCGACTCACCCGCCTACCACCGGCTCAGGGCCTTCGCGGCGATCAGTGACGGCTTCGCGCTGGCCGAGGCGGACCTGGAGCTGCGCAGCGAGGGCAACGTCCTGGGTGCGGCACAGTCCGGGCGGCGCAGCGACCTCGACCTGCTGCGGGTGACCCGTGACGCGCGCCTCATCGGGCAGGCCCGCGCCGAGGCGGAGGCCGTCATCGCCCAGGACCCGGCGCTCAAGCGCCACCCGGGTCTGGCCCAGGCCATCGCGGCGCGCCTGGACGAGGAGTCCCGGGCCTACCTCCAGCGCGCCTGAGCGGCGCGACGTCGGCCCGGGAGCCGCCGTCAGCGCTCCTCGGTGTCCGGCTCCGCGAACCAGACGGTGGTCTCCCCGTAGCGCTTGTCGCCGAAGCGCCGCAGGCCCGTGGGCCACGGCGGCTCGGGCGAGCGGGAGGAGCGCTCCACGACGACGACGGCCCCCGGGGCCAGCCACGGGTCCTGTTCTCGTCCCAGGGGCTCGAGCATGGCGAGCACACCCGCCTCGTCGACGTCGTAGGGCGGGTCGATGAGCACGAGGTCCACCGGCGCGCCCGCCTCACCCGCCAGGAAGGCCGCGGCCCTCGCGGTCACCGTCCGCACGCCCGCCAGGCCCAGGGAGCGGATGTTGCGCTCGCACACCCGGGTGGCAGAGCGCGAGCAGTCCACGAGGACGACGTCGGCGGCCCCCCGGCTCGCCGCCTCCAGGCCCAGGGCGCCCGAGCCCGCGCACAGGTCCAGGACCCGGGCGCCCTGGACGACGCCGTAGTGCTCCAGGCGCGCGAAGAGCGCCTCGCGCACGCGCTCGGAGGTGGGGCGCGTGCCCGAGCGGGGCACATCGATCCTGCGTCCGCCGGCGCTGCCGGCCACGATCCGCGTCATGGTGCGGAGCCTATGGCAGGCGGTGGGCGACGGCCGTGCCGGCGCCGCGCCCGTGTGACGCGAAGCGGTCCGGCCCTGCGGCGCGCCCCAGCGGCCCGGCCCCGCAGTCCCGTTACCGTCACAGGGTGAGCGTCACGACCAGCACCACCCCGCCCCAGGAGCGCGCTCCGGCGCGGACCCTGGCGGTCTACCCCGGCAGCTTCGACCCGATCACCCTCGGGCACGTCGACGTCGTCACCCGCGCCCTGACGCTCTTCGACCGGGTCGTCGTCGGTGTCGCCCACAACCCGGCCAAGGCGGGACGCCACCTGCTGGGCGCCGAGGAGCGCGCCGAGCTCGCTCGTCGCAGCCTCGCCCACCTGGCGGGCGTCGAGGTCGAGCTCGTCCCCGGGCTCCTCGCCGACTACTGCCGCGCACGCGGCGCCACCGCCATCGTCAAGGGCCTGCGCTCGGGCACCGACCTGGACGCCGAGGCCCCCATGGCCCTGCTCAACCGGGAGCTGGGGGCGCCCGAGACCGTGTTCCTCGCCGCCGACCCGGTGCACGCGCACGTCTCCTCCTCCCACGTCAAGGACATCGCCTCCCACGGCGGCGACGTCTCGCCCCACGTCCCTCACTGCGTCGCCCGGGCCCTGGCACAGGCGCTGTCGCGCACCGTGCCGCCCGTACCGCGCTGAGCCAGGACACCCAGACCCCAGGACCGCACCCCACACACGGAAGGACGACCACCGTGAGCACCACCGGACGCGACGCCGGAGACGACCTCCTGCGCATCCTTGACGAGCTCGACACCCTCATCGCCGGCGCCCGGTCCATGCCGATGAGCGCCTCCGCGATCGTCAACCGGGAGGAGGTCCTCGACCTCATCGAGCGTGCCCGCCAGGCCGTGCCCACCGCGGTGCACCGGGCCGAGGACATCGTCGCCGACGCCGGGGCCGTCCTGGCCAAGGGACGCGAGGAGTCCGAGCGGATCATCATGCGCGCCCAGGAGGAGGCCGACCGCCTCGTCGCGGGCGAGACGGTCGTGCGCCTGGCCAACGAGCGCGCCGACGCGATCATCGCCGCCGCCGAGGAGCGCGCCTCCTCCCTGCGCAACGGGGCCGACGACTACTGTGACCGGACCCTGGCCACCCTTGAGATCGAGCTGGGCAAGGTCACCGACCAGGTCCGCGCCGGGCGCGAGGTCCTGGCCGGACGCATCGCCGAGGCGGAGGAGAGCCGCCACCGCTTGCGCTCGGCCGAGTCGCTGGCCGAGGGCATGGCACGCCGACGCGCCGGCTGGTCCGTGGACCCCACCGTCGCCCCGCCCTGGAACTGACGTACCCTCAGCGTCCTGGAACGACAGGAGACCCTCGTGAGCACGCTCGTCATCGACATCGTCGACCTTCCCAGGCAGGTCGGTTCCACCAAGACCGTCCACCTCGACCTCCGGGCGCCCGAGGGCCTGGGGACCGGGGTCATCGGCGCCGCCGCCGGCACACCCCTCGTCGTCGACGCCACCCTCACGAGCGTCGACGACGGCGTCCTGGTGCGCGGCAGCGCCGACGTGCACGTCCACGGCGAGTGCGTGCGCTGCCTGCGCGACATCGACGAGGAGCACACCGTCGGCTTCGACGAGCTCTACTACCTGCCGGAGTCCGCCGCCGCCCAGCGCGCCGAGGGCGACGAGGAGGCCGACGACCTCTTCCTGCTGGGGAGCACGACCCTGGACCTCGAGCCCGCCGTGCGCGACGCCCTCCTGCTCGACCTGCCCCTGCGGCCCCTGTGCGTCGAGGACTGCCGCGGCCTGTGCGCCGACTGCGGCGAACGGCTCGACGACCTGCCCGCCGACCACCACCATGAGGTCCTCGACCCGCGCTGGTCCGCCCTGGCGGGGCTCCTGGCCGAGGAGGACCAGGACGGCGACGACGGGGAGCCGGTCTGATGGCCAAGGGCTCGCGCCGACGCCAGGCACCTCCCGCGCGCAGCGACGTCGAGACCCTCGTCTACCGGTGGGGGCCCGCCATCGCCCCCGAGCTGCTCGAGCTGGCCCTGACGCACCGCTCCTGGGCCCACGAGAACGGTGGGCTGCCCACCAACGAGCGCCTGGAGTTCCTCGGCGACGCCGTCCTGCAGATCGTCGTCACCGAGCGCCTCTACCACGACCACCCCGAGGTGCCCGAGGGCCAGCTCGCCAAGATGCGCGCCGCCACTGTCTCCGAGCCGGCCCTGGCCGCCGTCGCCCGGGACCTGGGCCTGGGGGAGTTCATCCGGCTCGGCAAGGGCGAGGCCCTGTCGGGCGGGCGGGATAAGGACTCGATCCTGTCCGACACGGTCGAGGCGCTCATCGGCGCCACCTACCTCACCCAGGGCCTGGAGGCCACCCGTGAGGTCGTCACCAGGCTCGTCGCCCGCCTGCTGGAGGCCGCGCCCTCGCGCGGCGCCGGTCTGGACTGGAAGACGAGCCTGCAGGAGCTGGCCGCCGTCCACCACCTGGGAGCCCCCTCCTACGAGGTCACGAGCGAGGGCCCGGACCACGAGCGCGTCTTCACCGCCGCCGCGGTGGTGGCCGACGAGGTCAGGGGCACGGGCTGCGGCCCCTCGAAGAAGGTCGCCGAGCACGCGGCCGCCGAGGTCGCCTACGCCACCATCCTCGCCTCCCACGGTGACGGCGGGCTCACCATCCCCGGGGTCACCGAGGCGCTGCGCGCCGACCTGGGCCTGGGCTGAGCAGTGCCCGAGCTGCCCGAGGTCGAGGCGGTGCGCGCGGGCCTGGCGCGCCACGTCGTGGGCCGCACGGTCACCGCCGTCGAGGTCCTGGACCCGCGGCCCCTGCGCCGTCAGGACGGCGGGGCAGAGGCCTTCGTCCGCGGCCTGACGGGCCGGGTGCTGACCGCTGCCGTGCGCCGCGGCAAGCTCATGTGGCTGCCGCTGGACGACGGCGCCGCCCTGAGCGCCCACCTGGGGATGAGCGGCCAGCTCCTCGTGCGCGGCACCTCTGCGCTCGGCGACGGCGAGACCACCGACCCCTCACGCCTCCTTGCTGACGGCCCCAGGCCGGCCGACCTCACGGCGACGCGCGCCCCGAGCCTCGTGCGCGACCTGTCCGTGCGGCCGACCCACCTGCGCGTGCGCCTGCACCTGTCGGCCCGCGACGGCGACCCCGGGCCCGACGACGGGGCGGGAGGCGCGGCCCTCGACCTCGTCGACCAGCGCATGTTCGGCGGCCTGCACCTGACGGGCCTCGTGCCCACCGAGGACGGCGCCCCGGGCGGACAGGGATGGGACCGGGCGCTCGTGCCTCAGGACGCCACCCACATCGCCCGCGACCTGCTCGACCCGCACCTGGACCGGCGGGCGGCCGCGGCCCGCATGGGACGTTCGTCCCGGGCGGTCAAGACCCTCCTCATGGACCAGTCCCTCGTGTCGGGGGTCGGCAACATCTACGCGGACGAGGGTCTGTGGGCCGCGCGCGTCCACGGCCTGCGGCCCGGCAACGCCCTGGGCCCGCGTGTGCTCGCCCGCCTCCTGGAGCAGACCGCCCAGGTCATGGGACGTGCCCTGGCCGTCGGCGGCACGAGCTTCGACGCCCTGTACGTCGACGCCGAGGGCGCCCCCGGCTTCTTCGCCCGCAGCCTGGCCGCCTACGGCCGTGCGGGACGACCCTGCCGACGCTGTGCGACGCCCCTGCGCACCGAGGTCGTCGGAGGACGCAGCCACACGAACTGCCCACGCTGCCAGACGCGGCCGCGCGCCCGCCGCCCCTGAGTGAGACCCCGGACCCGAGTGCGTGCCGTTTGCTGCTACAAGTCCTGAGACGTTAGTCCCCGGCGCTGGTAGTCTCGGCGGCATGCCGATTTCCTCCAGCACCGAGCAGGTCCGCGTCATGATCGTGGACGACCACGAGATCGTCCGCCGCGGCATCGCCGAGATCATCGACCGCGCCGACGGCCTCGACGTCGTGGCTGAGGCGGGCTCGCGCGCCGAGGCCGTGCGCCGCGCCGAGCTCATGCGCCCCGACGTCGTCCTGGTGGACCTCCAGCTGCCCGACGGCACCGGCATCGAGCTCATGCACGAGCTCAAGGAGGCGGCACCCGACGCCCTGCCCATCGTCCTGACCTCCTTCGACGATGACGACGCCCTGGCGGAGGCCCTGGAGGCCGGGGCCCGCGCCTACCTGCTCAAGACGGTGCACGGCGCCGAGATCTCCGACGTCGTGCGCGCCGTCGCCTCCGGACGGGTCCTGCTCGACGAGCGCACCGTCACCCGCCGCCGCGCGGACCACGACGACCCGACCGCCGAGCTGACGAACGCCGAGCGCAAGGTCCTCGACCTCATCGGCGACGGCCTGTCGAACCGTGAGATCGGCGAGCGCCTGGGCGTGGCCGAGAAGACGGTGAAGAACCACATCACGTCCCTGCTGGCGAAGATGGGCCTCCAGCGCCGCACCCAGGTGGCCGCCTGGGTGGCGGGACAGCGCGCCTCCGGCTGGCGCAACAGCTGACGGCGCGCCCGCCGCGGCGCACGCCGCCGGGAACGCAGACGCCTCCGGGACCGGGGCGAGGACGGATACCTCAGCGTTCAGGCCCCGGCGGGCCGCGTGAGTCACCGGCAGGGCACCCGCAGGGGCCCGGCCGGGGCTCAGTGCGGGTCGTGCTGCACCTGCCACGGCACCGACGCGGGCGTACGCACCGCCGGCGCCGAGGGCGCGTCGTGGTCCAGCGGCACCCGCCAGGTGAAGCAGGTACCGCGCCTCTCACCGTCGGAGCGCGCCCGCGGTCCGATGACGAAGGAGCCCCCGTGCTGGCGGGCCCGCTCGGCCATGTTCGCGGTCCCCGACCGGCGGGTCACCCGCGGGTCGACACCGACGCCGTCGTCGCGGCAGACGATCTCCACCACCGGCTCACCCGTGTAGGGAGCCCAGTCGCCCGAGGCCTGGTCGTGGCGCGCCGCCGCCGGGCAGCCTGCGGGCAGCAGCCCCCACAGCTTGACGTCGACGGTCACCGAGGAGGCGTGGGCGTGGCGCGCCACGTTGCTCAGTCCCTCGCGCACGACGGCGACCATGTCGTCGGCGACCGCCGGCGCCACGGCCGCGTCCACCGCCGCGATGAGCTCGTCCTCCTCCTCGCGCCCGGCCTGGGCCAGGCCCCGACCGTCGACGCTCAGCAGCAGGGAGGGCGCGTAGCCCAGGGAGGTGCGCGCCAGGGAGGCCTCACGCCGCAGCCGCTCGACGACGCTGGCGTCCTCGTCGCGGTCACGCAGGGAGCGCACGATGGAGCGGATCTGGCTCACCGAGTCGTCCACGGCCGCCAGGGCGGAGTCCAGGACCTCGCACACCGTCCCGGCGTCGACCTGCCCCGTGGCCTCGTCCTCGCACAGGCGGTCGCGCGCGGCGGTGATGCGCATACCTGAGGCGAAGAGCTGCTGGATGGCCAGGTCGTGCAGGTCCCGGCCGATGCGGGCACGCTCGTCCAGCAGGGTCGCCATCTCCTCGGCGTGCTGGGCGTCCGCCAGCTCGAAGGCCATCGTCGCCTGCCCGGCCACGAGCTCGGCGATCTCCAGGTCCTGCTCGGTGAAGGGCGGTGCCCCCTGCTCGCGCAGCAGCAGCATGACGCCGACGCCGCGGCCCCGGTGGATCATCGGCGCGTACAGCGCGGGGCCGAAGCGCGCCAGCGCGGGCACGCGCAGGTCCTGCGCGTCCCAGGCCTCGGCGAGGGAGTCCACGAGGATGCCCTCGCGGCGCACGAGCGTCTGGCGGGCGCGCCCCTCGGGCGGGAAGAAGGTGCCGACGAGCTCGGGGCCGTGGGTGCCGTCGGCGATCTCGCACACCCAGGTGTCGGCGACGCTGGGCAGCACGAGGGCGGAGGTGTCGGCGTGCGCGACCTGACGGATGCGCTGGGCGATGAGGGTGAAGGCGTCGTCCTCCTGGGCGCCCGACAGGAGCATCGTCGTCAGCTCCTGGGACACGGCCATCCACTTCTCACGGTTGCGGGCCTCGCGGTACAGCCGCGCGTTCTCCACGGCCACACCCGCCGCCTCCGCCAGGGTGAGCACCGCCGTGACCTCGGCGTCGCCGAAGCCGCCGGGGCGGTCGCACAGGTAGATGCGCCCGTAGACCTGGTCGTGGGCGCGCAGCGGCGCCGACAAGACCGACCCGGGGGCCTCGCCCTCGATGGCTCCGGTGAAGGCGGAGGAGGTCGTGAGGTCGTTGGCGACGACGACCTCGTCCTCCCCGGCGGGGCCCGCGAGCATCGACTCCAGGTTCTCGGGAGAGGTCGTCGCCGGGCCCGCGGTGACGGGATCGGTGCGTCGGCCGGTCGAGCGTGAGCGTCCGCGCACGGCGATGGTGCCCCAGGTGGCGCCGGTGACGGAGCAGGCGGACTCGACCAGGCGCCGCAGGGCCTCGGGGACCTGCAAGGAGCTCGTCAGGCGCAGGGCCGCACGCAGCAGGTCGATGGCGGAGTCCTCCAGCACGGGGGCGCTGCCCGAGCCCGCGCGGGTGGAGCCGAGCTGGTCCACGTGCACCGCGTAGGCGACGGGCCCCACCCCGGCCGGGTCCTCGGGGACGCTGACGCAGGGCATGTCGAGGGAGAGGATGTCGGCGTCGACGGGGGTGGTGGGGAAGACGTCGACCCTCACCCCGTCCTCCTGGCCGGGGGAGCACGTGCCCGACGGGCCGGAGGAGGGAACGGTGGCCTGCTCGGGTACCTGACCGGTGCTCGCGGTGCCGGGTGTGCTCATGCGTGCGCCTCCTGGGGGCTGTGGTCGGGACGCCGGGTGGTGGAGGCGGCGGCCTCCTCCTGCTCCTGGGCGAGGGACCAGGCGTAGGACGGGTTGCGCGACAGCAGGTCGGTGTGCGTGCCGCGGTCAGTGACGGTGGCCGGCTGCGCCTGGGGGCCCGCTCGGCCCAGGAGGAGGACCTCGTCGGCGTCGCCCAGGGCGCTCAGACGGTGGGTGACGACGAGGACGCCACGGGCCGAGCCGGACCCGGGCGCGTCGTGGCCCGCGGCGAGCAGGCCGCCCAGGAGACGGTCGGCGGTGACCGGGTCGAGGTGCTCACCGGGCTCGTCGAGCATCATGAGCCGGGCCGGGCAGCACAGCGCCCGCGCGAGCAGCAGGCGGCGCCTCTCGCCGCCGGAGACACCCTGTCCGGCCTCGCCGAGCATCGTGTCCAGGCCCTGGGGCAGGGACCGGTACCAGTCGCCCAGCCCGGCCTCGGTCAGCCGCTGCCCGGCGGTCTCGGCGTCCAGGCGCCCCCAGGCCACCCGTAGGTTCTCCAGGACGCTGGTGGCGAAGACGTGGGCGTCCTCCGTGGTGACGCTCAGGTGCTCGTGCACCTGGGGGCGCGGCACCGACCACACGGGCAGCCCGTTGAGCTCGACGGTCCCGGCCCGGGGCTCGAGCAGCCCGGCGAGGGTGTACAGCAGGGTCGTCTTGCCGATGCCGGAGGGACCGGCGACGGCGAGGCTGCGTCCGGGACGCAGCTCCAGGTCGACGCCCTCGGCGACGACGGGGCCCCCGGGCCAGCCGACGGCGAGGCCGCGTGCGATGAGCACCGGCTCCTCGGACTCCTCCAGCGGGGGCAGGGGGGTGGGCTCGGGCAGGCTCGCCCGCGAGTCCTGCGCCGCGTCGACGAGCTCGATGACGCGCAGGGCGGCGCCCGCGGAGGTGACGAGCTGGACACTGGCGGGGCCGAGGGCGGCGGTGGCCTCGAAGGCGGCGAGCGGCACGAGCGTGATGACCGCCAGCCACACGGGGGACAGCTCGCCGTCGGCGATGGCGGGCAGACCCACGAGGATGGCACCGGTGACGGCCAGCCCCATGGCCAGGGCGTCGACGGCCGCGGCCGCGGCGGCGGGGCGGGCGGCCCGGTCACGGGCCTGGGCCATCTTCCTCTCCGTGTCCTCCAGCGCGGACATGACGGGTCCCATGCGGCCGCTGACGCTGAGCTCGGCGCCGGAGTCGAGGACGCCCAGGCAGGTGGCGGCCAGGTCCGTGGCCTGCTGCTGGCGGGCGAGCTCGGCGGCGCGGGTGGCGCGCACGGTCATGAGCGGACCGCCCAGGCCGGCGAGCAGGAGGCAGCCCAGCAGGATGAGCCCGGCGGGCCAGTGGACGGCCGTGACAGCGAGGCCCGTGGACAGTCCGACGGCGAGGGCGACGGCGGCGGGCAGGTAGGCGCGCACGACGAGGTCCCCGACGGCGTCGACGTCGGCCCCGACCCGGGCCAGGACGTCGCCGCGACGCAGCGCCGCGACGGTGTCGGTGCGTGAGGAGGCGAGGACGTCGTACAGCCGGGTGCGCAGGGCGTTCATGCCGCGCAGCGCCGTGTCGTGGGAGACGAGGCGCTCGCAGTAGCGCAGGACGGCGCGCGAGATACCGAAGAAGCGCACGAGGACGGGGGCGACACCGAGGGCGACGACCTCGTCGGCGAGGCTGGCGCGCGCGATGAGCCAGGCGGACACTCCGGACAGTGAGACGGCGCAGACCAGGCCGAGCGCCCCGGCGAGGACGGACAGGGCGAAGCGTCGACGGTCCAGGTCGAGCAGCCGTGTGGCCCGGCGCAGGGCCCGGCGCTCGGCGGGTGCCAGCAGGAGGTTCACGGCCGCACCTCCGTGTGCTCGCGAGCGGTGGAGGGCACGTGGTCCGCTGACGGGCTGTCCGGCTCACCGTCGTCGGGCCCGCCGTCGTCGGGCCCGACGTCGTCGAGGGGGGCGCTGGAGACGGTGACGACCTCGTCGGCGAGGGCCAGCAGGGCGCTGCGGTGGGCGATGACGACGACGGTGCGTCCCGCGGCCCGCAGCGCCTCGACCGCGTCGAGGACGTGCGCCTCGCTGGCGGCGTCCAGGTGGGCGGTGGGCTCGTCGAGCACGACGAGCGGGGTGCGTGCGACCAGGGCCCGGGTCAGCGCCAGGCGCTGGCGCTGACCGACGGACAGGCCCACCCCGCCCTGGCCGAGGCGCTGGTGCCAGCCTCCGTCCAGGGTGGTGACGACCTCGTCGAGGCCGCAGGCGCGGGCCGCCTGACGCAGGGACGGGTCCTCATCGGCCCCCGGACGGGCGGCGGCCTCGGGTCCCAGGACGTTGTCGAGGACGGTGCCGGGCGTGAGGGCGGGACGCTGCGGCACCCAGGTGATCTGCTGCCACCAGGAGGCGGGGGAGATCTCGCTCAGGGGCGTGCTGGCGCCGTCGGTCACGACGCGAACGCCCCCGCGCTCGGGCTCCAGCAGCCCCAGCAGGACCTGGGAGGTGGTCGTCTTTCCCGCGCCCGAGGCCCCGGCCAGGGCGGTCAGGCTCCCGGGATGGATCGTCGCGGTGAGCCCGGCCGGGGCCCAGGCGCCGCGCGAGCGCACTCCCAGGTCCTCGATCTGGAGGGTGGCCCTCGACAGGTCGGGGGCGGGGGCCGTGCCGCGCTCGGGCACCGGCGTCTGGAGGACCGCGAAGACGGCCTGCGCGGCGGCGGCGCCGTTGGCGGAGGCGTGGAACTGGACGCCGACCTGGCGCAGGGGCTGGTAGACCTCGGGGGCGATCATAAGCACGAGCAGGCCGGTGGCCAGGTCGAGATGGCCGAACAGGAGCCGGAAGCCGATCTCGACGGCGATGACCGCCACCGACAGGGTGGTGAGCAGCTCCAGGACGGCACCGGAGAGGAAAGCCACGCGCAGGGTCGCCATGGTGGTGCGGTTGTAGGCGCGCCCGAGCTCCTTGACCCTGCGCCCGGGACCGGTCTCGCGTCCGAAGGCCTTGAGGGTGGGCAGCCCGGCGATGAGGTCGAGCACCTGGGAGCCCAGACGCTCCATCGCCTCCAGGCGCTCCTCGGAGTGGCGCTGGGTGAGCCTGCCGATGAGGATCATGAAGACCGGGATGAGCGGGATGGTGAGGACGACGACGAGCGTGGAGGCCAGGTCCTGCCAGAGCATGACGAGGCCGAGCAGGGGAGTGGCGGTGGCGGCGAGCAGCAGCTGGGGCAGGTAGCGGGTGAGATAGGGCTCAAGGTCCTCCAGCCCGCGGGTGAGCAGGGTCGCGGTCTCGCTGGCGTGCTCGCCCTGCCAGCGGGGGCCCAGGGCGGCGGCGTGTTCCAGGACCCGGCGGCGCAGCTCGATGACGGTGCCGACGGCGGCCCGGTGGGCCCGGGTCTCCTGGAGGTAGAGGACGGTGGCGCGGGCGAGGACGACGACAGCCAGTGCCCCCACGAGGGGCAGGACCTGGGCGGCCTGCGCCTGCCCGGTGATGACGGGGGAGACGGTGCGGGAGATGAGCCACGCCTGAGCGGTGACGAGCCCGGCGAGCAGGAGCCCGGTCAGGGCGGTGGACACGATGTACCTCCGGGCGGTGCGCGCGTAGCGCATGAGGCGGGGGTCCAGTGGCTTCACCCGGTCAGGATAGTGGGATAGGACGCTGGTCCCACGACGCGTCGCACGCAGCGGACGCACGGTCCCGCACGGTGGTCTGTGGGCCGGGTCGCCGTCACCGGTCCGGTGCCGACGACGAGCAGGCCCCGCCGGCTGCGTGGGCAGCGGGCGGGGCCTGTGCCGGGCCGGGGCGGCCGGGACGGCAGGGTGCGATCGGGACGGCAGGGTGCGGTCGGGCGGCAGCGGCCGTCAGTAGCCGATGACGGCCTCGGGCTGGCTGGAGTCGCGCACCTTGGTCGGGTGCAGGCCGCCCTCGTCGGGGTTGACCTCGTCAGTCGTGATGCGCCGCGAGAAGACCCTGTAGCTCCAGATCGTGTAGACGATGACGACGGGCACGAAGATGACCGCGCTGGCTGTCATGAGGATGAGCGTCGTGTCGGCGCTGGCGGCCTGGGAGATCGTCAGCGAGTAGGCCTCGTCGATGGACGAGCGCATGACGTTGGGCGCCATGGCCGAGAAGATGAAGACGACCGCGAAGGCGATGCCCGCGAAGTGCAGGCCGAAGGCCCAGCCCTGGCGCCCGCGCCAGCTCATGGACAGCGAGGCGAGCAGGCCCGCGGCGGCGAGCACGAGCGGGAGCCAGGCCAGTGCGTTGAGGGAGTGGACGAGCTGGGCCCACAGGGCCCACGCGGCGCACACGAGGGTGGAGACGACACCAAGACGACGGGCCAGCGCCTCGCTGCGCACCGAGATCTCACCGGCGGTCTTGAGGGCGAGGAACAGCGCACCGTGGGTGAGGAAGAGCAGACAGGTGACCAGGCCCCCCAGGAGGGTGAAGGGGGTGAGCATGCCGAGGAAGCCGCCGGTGACCTGGTGGGAGGCACCGCGCACGAGCTCGCCGCCGATCTCGGAGGCGGGCACCACGGCACCCGTGGCGGTCTCGACGACCTCGATCTCCATGCCCTGCACCATGTTGGCGAAGGCGGTCCCCCACAGGATCGCGGGCAGCCAGGCGGAGACGGTGTGGACCCAGTCCCAGGCGTCGCGCCAGCGCTGCGAGTTGATCTTGGGACGCCACTCGATGGCGCACACGCGCACGATGAGGCACAGCAGGATGATGAGCAGGACGATGTACGCGCCGGAGAAGAGGGTGCTGTACCACTCGGGGAAGGCGGCGAAGGTTGCGCCGCCGGCGGTCAGGAGCCAGACCTCGTTGCCGTCCCAGTGGGGGCCGATGGCACGCAGCATCGTGCGGCGCTCCTTCTCGTCGCGTCCCAGGATCCTGAGCAGCATGCCGACGCCGAAGTCGAAGCCCTCGAGGGTGAGGTAGCCGACCCACAGGACGGCGATGAGGATGAACCAGAGGATGGAGAGCGTCATGGTGGTGTCTTTTCTTCTCTCGGCTCAGTACTCGAAGGACAGGACGGGGGCCTTGGTCCCGGTGGCACCGGCCGTCTCGACGGCCTCCACGGAGGCCTCGGTCTGGGTGAGCACGCCCTCGCGCACGTAGCGGCGCAGGAGCACGAACCAGACGACGCCCAGGACGGCGTACAGCAGGGTGAAGACCACCATCGAGGCCAGGACGGTTCCTGCCGGGACGGCGCTGGAGACGCCGGAGAGGGTGAGCATGTAGACCTCGCTCATGGGGTCGGCGAGGTTGGGTACGACGACCCAGGGCTGGCGGCCGACCTCGGTGAAGATCCAGCCGAAGGAGCAGGCGAGGAAGGGCAGGCAGATCGTCCACAGGGCCGCCGTGCCCAGGCGCGGGTCGGTGATGAGGCGGTCCTTGCGGGTGAGCCACAGGGCCAGGGCCCCGATGCCGATGGACGCGCTTCCCAGGCCGATCATGAGACGGAAGGACCAGAAGGTGGTCATGACGTCGGGCGTGTAGTCGACGCCCTCGCCGTAGCGCTCCTCGTACATCGCCTGGGCGTCGTTGAGGCCGATGACCTCGGCCGTGGGGTCGTTGGTGGCGAGGAAGGAGTAGACGTAGGGCACGGAGATGAAGCGGACGGTGGAGTCCTCGTCGTCGCCGATGGCGATGAGGGTGAAGGGCGCTCCCTCCTCGCTGTTGTACAGGCCCTCGGCGGCGGCCATCTTGGCGGGCTGCTCCTTGGCGACGACCTGCCCCATGGTGTGGCCGGTCAGGGCGGCGCCCGTTCCGGCGACGATCATGACGACGGCCGCGAAGCGGGTCATGCGCCTCCAGGTGTGGCGGGCCTCGTAGTCGTGGCCGGCACGGGCGGCCTTGACCATCCACCAGGCGGCCACGCCCAGGACGAGGGCGCCGGCCGTCAGCAGCGCGGAGGTGATGGTGTGAAGGTAGGTGGTGACGTAGATCTCGTTGGTCATGACCTGGAGGAAGCCGCTCAGGCCGTCGAGCTCGGCGCGCCCGGTGGTGGGGTTGACCACCGTGCCGACGGGGTGCTGCATCCAGGAGTTGGCGGCGAGGATGAAGGCCGCTGAGAGGTTGGTGCCGAAGGCGACCAGCCACATGCACAGGTTGTGCAGGCGTCCGGACAGGCGGTCCCAGCCGAAGATCCACAGGCCCAGGAAGGTCGACTCCATGAAGAAGGCGAGCAGGGCCTCGAAGGCGAGGGGAGCGCCGAAGACGTTGCCGACGAAGCGGGAGTACTCGGACCAGTTCATTCCGAACTGGAACTCCTGGACGATTCCGGTGGCGACACCGAGGGCGAAGTTGATGAGCAGGATCTTGCCGAAGAACT
Source organism: uncultured Actinomyces sp. (assembly GCA_937926195.1). GTDB lineage: Bacteria > Actinomycetota > Actinomycetes > Actinomycetales > Actinomycetaceae > Actinomyces. The sequence continues at coordinate 42,077 of CALEXZ010000063.1, read as the reverse complement.
TCGTGGCCACCCGCCACTGCTCGTTGCCCGTGCGCAGGTAGAGGGTCTCCATGAGCGCGACGAGCGGCGACAGGCCGATCGTCAGGGGCACGAGGACGAAGTGGTAGACGGTCGTGATGCCGAACTGCCATCGAGCGAGCTCGAGTGCGTCCAGCGCCATCGGTGCGTTGACCATCGGCGCTACCTTTCAAGAATGCCAATGAGAAAGATAAGGGTGCGCGTGAGGTGGGTCACGCGGCAATAGGTTGAGTGTAGGCGGTCACTGACGGCGTGTCGTAAAAGAATGGCGGTTGCGGACATCAGATGACGTGATCTTCGCCTACTTCGTGCCGACGACGTGACGGATCGGTCCTGGGTGTCGTCATACCTGTGGCGCGGCGCCCGTACGAGCGTGGGGTGATACCGAGCCCGGCGCCACGACGGCGTGCGGAGGCTCGCCGTCGCAGCCCTCACAGGACGAGGAGCGACAGCCTGCCTCCGTCGGCGCCCGCCGTGTGTGATACTCGGACCGGCCCGGGTGCTGCGTACCGGCTCCCGGCGCCCGGACCTCCGGGTCCACCCCGTCCGGGAACCTTGCGCCGCTGTGAGCGCTGCTGCGGTCCCGGCGCGTGCGGGTGGTCCCGGCCCGGCGCCCCACCGGCGCACACGCAGACTTTTCCTGCCCTCCCGCGCGGAGGGCACGAGCGCACCGCGCGCCCGAGGGTACGGCGGGAGCAGTGGTGCCCCGGAGAGAGCGACGCACCATGACGTCACCCACGACACCCGACATGCCCGTCGAGCCCGGCGAGGAGCCGAACGAGACGACGGCGGCCGAGACGGTATCGAGCGAGCAGGCCCCGACGGCCCCCAAGGCGCGCCGTCGGCGCGCGACGTCCTCGACCGCTGCACCGGCCAGGAAGCGCGCAACCCGCTCGTCGAAGCGCAGCGAGGCCGTCACCGATCCTGCCGCCGAGGACGCGACCGAGAAGGCGGCCGAGACGGCGGCCGAGACCCCCGCTGAGGCCTCTGTCGAGCCCGCCTCCGGGCCCGCGCCGGGTGCCGGTGCCGACGAGACGGCTGCTGAGAACCCCGCGCCGGAGCCGGTGCCCGCGCGTGCGCCCCGTCGCCGTCGGGTGACGGCTGCGCAGACGGCCCCCGAGGCCGCTCCGGCCGCTGAGGCCCCCGTCGTGCCCGAGGAGCAGGGCACCTCGGAGGAGTCCTCCTCCCAGGTGGAGGCGGACACGGAGCGCTCTGTCGAGGCCGAGCAGGCCCTGGCCGCGCCCGCTGACGTCGACGCCGAGGACTCGGCGGGCGACGTCCCCGTCGGGAGCGCCGACGACACCGAGGACACCGACAGCACCGAGGACACCGACGGCGCAGACGCTGGGGACAAGGCGGAGGACGGCACCGTCACGGGCCTCGGTGCCCAGGAGCCTGACGCCGTGGCCGAGGCCCCGCGCCTGCCCGCCGCCTCCCTGCTGTTCCAGGCCCCCGACCCCGCGCGCGCCCGTCGTCGCCGCAAGGTCACGGCCGTGCAGTCCGCCCCGCGCACGGCCCCCGAGCCCGAGACCACGGTCTCCCCGTCGTCCGAGCAGGACGAGGTGCAGGACCGGGCCGAGGAGCAGCCGGCTGCCTCCGCCGCCGTACCGCGCGGACGCCGTCGTCGCAAGGTGACCGCCGCCCAGGCCGCGCCCGAGGCGGCCCCCGCCCCCGACGAGCAGCCCGCCCCCCAGGCGGCACAGACAGCGGGTGACGACACCCAGGAGGAGGTGTCCGCCGAGGACGCGCGCCCGCGCCGCTCGCGTCGTGGCCGCGGCCGCCGCGCGCGCACCCAGGACGCGGAGGCGACCGACACCGAGGCGACCGCCACCGCGGACTCCGCCGAGGCCGGTGCCGAGCCGACCGACTCCGCCACGCACGGCCCGGAGCGCGACCTCGACGAGGACGAGGCCCCGGCTGACGAGACCGCGGGCGACGGCGAGGAGTCCGAGGCCGCCGACGGCACTGAGGGCGGGCGCCGCAAGCGCCGCCGCGGAGGACGCGGGCGCCGCTCGCGCTCGCGCTCCGACGAGTCCGGCGAGTCCGTGCAGGACGGCGGGGCGCCGGCCGCCGAGACCCCCACCGAGACTGAGGACGCCGAGGAGCCCGAGGAGGACGAGGAGTCCGGCTCCGGCTCTCGCCGTCGGCGTCGTCGTCGCTCCCGCGCCTCGCGCTCCGAGAGCGGGCGCGACGTGCGCGACGAGGTCACCGCCCTCAAGGGCTCGACCCGCCTGGAGGCCAAGCGCCAGCGCCGCCGTGAGGGGCGCGCCGCCGGACGCCGTCGCCCCATCGTCACCGAGGCCGAGTTCCTCGCCCGCCGCGAGAGCGTCGACCGGCAGATGATCGTGCGCGAGCAGGACGGCCTCAACCAGATCGCCGTCCTGGAGGACGGGCTCCTCGTCGAGCACTACGTCGCCCGCCGCACCCAGACCTCCATGGTGGGAAACGTCTACGTCGGGCGCGTCCAGAACGTCCTGCCCTCGATGGAGGCCGCCTTCGTCGACCTCGGTAAGGGCCGCAACGCCGTCCTCTACGCCGGTGAGGTCAACTGGGACGCCGCCGGGATGGAGGGTAAGCCGCGCCGCATCGAGGACGCCCTCAAGAGCGGCGACACCGTCCTCGTGCAGGTCACCAAGGACCCCATCGGACACAAGGGTGCCCGCCTCACCAGCCAGATCACGCTCGCCGGCCGCTACCTCGTGCTCGTGCCCGGTGGCTCCATGACCGGCATCTCACGCAAGCTGCCCGACACCGAGCGCGCCCGCCTGAAGAAGATCCTCAAGAAGATCGTTCCCGACGCCGCGGGCGTCATCGTGCGCACCGCCGCCGAGGGTGCCAGCGAGGAGCTGCTGACGGCCGACGTCGAGCGCCTCGTCAAGCAGTGGGAGTCCATCGACACGAAGGCCACACGGGTGCTGTCCGGCTCCGGCAAGGCCCCCGTCCTGCTCAAGGGCGAGCCCGAGCTGGCCGTGCGCGTCGTGCGCGACGTCTTTAACGAGGACTTCCGCTCCCTGGTCGTGCAGGGCCCCGAGGCCTGGGCCACCATCAGCGACTACGTCACCGAGCTCAGCCCGGACCTGGCCGACCGGCTCCAGCACTGGGTGAGCCCGGAGGACGTCTTCAGCGCCCACCGCATCGACGAGCAGCTCGCCAAGGGCTTCGACCGCAAGGTCTGGCTGCCCAGCGGCGGCACGCTCATCATCGACCGCACCGAGGCGATGACGGTCATCGACGTCAACACCGGCCGCTTCACCGGTGCCGGGGGCACGCTTGAGGAGACCGTCACCCGCAACAACCTCGAGGCGGCCGAGGAGATCGTGCGCCAGCTGCGTCTGCGCGACATCGGCGGCATGGTCGTCATCGACTTCGTCGACATGGTCCTGGAGTCCAACCGCGACCTCGTGCTGCGCCGCCTCGTCGAGTGCCTGGGGCGTGACCGCACCCGCCACCAGGTCACGGAGGTCACGAGCCTGGGCCTGGTGCAGATGACCCGCAAGCGCGTGGGGCAGGGGCTCGTCGAGGCCTTCTCGACCCCCTGCGAGTGCTGCGGCGGACGCGGCTTCATCGTCCACTCCGAGCCGGTGGAGAACCAGCAGTCGGAGCTCAGCGCCTCCGCCGCCCGCGCGACGGGCCGGGCCCGCGGCCGCAAGGCCTCAGCCGAGACCCCCGACGCGCAGGGTGCGCGCAAGGGCTCGGCGCGCCGACGCGGCAAGGAGGACGCCGACGACGTCATCGACGACCAGACCCGCGCCGCCGTGCGCGGCGCCCTGGCCCAGATCGCCGCTGCCGCTGAGAACGCCCACAAGGAGTCGGAGACGGTCGCCCAGGCGCAGGCCGCCCCGGCGGCTCAGGCCACCGAGCCGGAGCCCGCGGGCGAGCCTCGGGAGGACTGAGGCCGGCGGCCTCGCGGCACTGCCGTGCGGAAGACCACAGGGGTCACGGGCCGCACCGAGTTGGACCGGCCCAGGTGATCGCATAGAGTTGTCCGCCGGTGCGCCTCGCACCCTGCCCAGGAGACAACCCTCCCGGACGGTCCGCCGTCCGTGACTGAGGCTGTCCGAAGATTTCGACAGAGATGAGCATTCAAGTGGTCTACGCGATCGTCAAGGCCGGCGGCCGTCAGGAGAAGGTCTCCGTCGGCGACGTCGTGGTTGTCGACAAGCTTGCCGGTGAGATCGGCGACGAGGTCAGCCTCGCCCCCGTCATGCTGGTGGACGGCGACAAGGTGACCACCGCCCCTGCCGACCTGGCCAAGGCCTCCGTCACCGCCGAGATCGTCGGCGACGAGAAGGGCCCCAAGATCAACATCCTCAAGTTCAAGAACAAGACGGGCTTCCGCAAGCGTCAGGGCCACCGCGCGCAGCTCACGGCCGTCAAGGTCACCGAGATCAAGTGACCGCGGCCGCGACATCCTGAACGCACCCGCTCGAGAGAAAGAAGCCTGACATGGCACACAAGAAGGGTCTTGGTTCCTCCCGCAACGGCCGTGACTCGAACGCGCAGCGCCTCGGCGTCAAGCGCTTCGGCGGCCAGTACGTCGGCGCCGGCGAGATCATCGTCCGCCAGCGCGGCACCCACTTCCACCCCGGCAAGAACGTGGGCCGCGGCAACGACGACACCCTGTTCGCCACCGCCGCCGGCAACGTCCAGTTCGGCACCTTCCGCGGCCGCAGGGTCGTCAACGTCGTGCTCCCCGAGGCCTGAGCCTCCAGCACACACGGCATCCGCGAGGGCGAACGGCTTCGGCCGTCCGCCCTCGCGCCGTACCGGCGCCCAGCCGACGCGCCGCGGCCGTCGCCCGTCGGCACCGGCCCCGACCACCTTCACGCGTCCAGCCCAGGAGACGAGACATGCCCAGCTTCATCGACCGAGTGGTCCTGCACGTCGCCGGAGGCGACGGCGGTGATGGCTGCACCTCGATCCACCGCGAGAAGTTCCGGCCCCTGGCCGGCCCCGACGGCGGCGACGGCGGGCACGGCGGCGACGTCGTGCTCGTGGCCGACCCGCAGGTGACGACGCTGCTGAGCTACCACCGCTCGCCCCACCGCACGGCGGGCAAGGGCACGCCCGGCATGGGGGACTGGCGCCGCGGCGTCGATGGCGAGGACCTGCTCCTGCCCGTGCCCGAGGGCACCGTCGTCAAGGACAGTGACGGCAACGTCCTGGCCGACCTGCTCCAGGCGGGCGCCACCTACGTCGCCGCCGCCGGGGGCACGGGCGGGCGCGGCAACTTCTCACTGGCCTCCTCCAAGCGCCGCGCCCCCGGCTTCCACCTGCTCGGTGAGCCGGGCGAGCGCCGCGACGTCGTCCTGGAGCTCAAGACCATCGCCGACGTCGCCCTCGTGGGCTACCCCAGCGCAGGCAAGTCCTCCCTCATCGCGGCGATGAGCGCGGCCCGCCCCAAGATCGCCGACTACCCCTTCACCACCCTCGTGCCCAACCTCGGTGTCGTCGAGGCCGGCCAGGTGCGCTACACCATCGCGGACGTGCCCGGGCTCATCCCCGGCGCCTCCCAGGGCCGTGGCCTGGGACTGGAGTTCCTGCGCCACATCGAGCGCTGCGCCGTCATCGTCCACGTCCTGGACTGCGCGACCCTCGACAGTAAGCGCGACCCGCTGGCGGACCTGGACACCATCGAGACGGAGCTGGCCGCCTACAGCGAGCGCCTCGGGCAGGCGGAGACCGACCCGGCCGTCACCGGGCGGGTGCCGCTCATGGAGCGTCCGCGCGTCATCGTGCTCAACAAGGTCGACGACCCCGACGGCGCCGCCATGGCCGAGCTCGTGCGCGCCGACGTCGCCGCACGCGACCTGCCTGTCTTCGAGGTCTCCGCCCTGGCACGCACCGGGCTGCGTCCGCTGAGCTTCGCCCTGGCCGCCCTTGTCGAGCAGGCGCGGCAGAACGCCCCCGCCCCGCTGGAGCCCGCGCGCGAGGTCATCCGGCCCGCCGCCGTGGGGCGGCGCGGCAAGGAGACGGTGGCGAGCGTGCGTCGCACGCAGTACCCGGGGGAGGGCGAGGTCTTCCAGGTCCAGGGGGACAAGCCCGAGCGCTGGGTGCGTCAGACCGACTTCTCCAACAACGAGGCGGTCGGCTACCTCGCGGACCGCCTGGCCACCGCCGGCGTCGAGGACGAGCTCGTCAAGGCCGGTGCCCGCGCGGGCGACACGGTGCTCATCGGCCCGGTCGAGGGCGGAGTCCTGTTCACCTGGGAGCCGACCGTGTCCACCGGCGCCGAGATGCTCGGTGCCCGCGGCACCGACATGAGGGTCGAGGACTACCGCCGTCGGACGAACACCGAGCGCCGCCGCCAGTACCACGAGTCCATGGACGCCAAGGAGGCGGCCCGTCAGGAGCTGCGCGACGAGGCGGCCGAGGGCCTGTGGACGGACGCGTCGAGCTGGGACGGGGAGGACTGAGGGACATGACGGCCCAGCAAGCCCTCACCGCGGAGGCGGGCGAGCGCCCCACCGGCCTGGCGCGGGGCGCGAGGATCGTGCTCAAGATCGGCTCCTCCTCCCTCACCCGGCCCGACGGCGGCCTCGACCTCAACCGCATCGACGTCATGTCCGGGCTGGTGGCGACCCTGCGCGGGCGCGGGCACGACGTCGTCCTCGTCGCCTCCGGGGCCGTCGCCGCGGGCCTGCCGACGCTGGGCATGCAGCGGCGCCCCACCGAGCTGCGTCTGCTGCAGGCGGCCGCCAGCGTCGGCCAGAGCCGCATCATGGGACGCTGGGAGGCCTCGATGAGCGTGCGCGGGCTCGTGGCCGCCCAGGTGCTGCTCACCGCCCACGACGTCGCCGTGCGCGACCACTACCGCACGGTGCGTGAGACCTTCGACGCGATGCTGTCCCTGGGGGCCGTGCCGGTCGTCAACGAGAACGACGCCGTGGCCAACACCGAGTTCAACCTGGGGGACAACGACCACCTGGCGGCGCTGGTCGCGCACCTGGTGGCGGCGGACGTGCTCATCATGCTCACCGACGTCGACGGTCTGTGGACCGCCCGGCCGGGAACCGCGGGGGCGCAGCCGATCCGCCTGGTGACGGACCCGAGGCGGCTGGCCACGGTCGACATCACCGGGCACGGCTCCACGCTGGGCACGGGCGGGATGCGCACGAAGGTGCAGGCCGCGACCCTGGCCTGCAGCTCGGGCACGGCCACGGTCATCGCCTCGGCCGCCGACGCCGTCGAGCTGCTCGGCGGGCCCCGGGTGCCCCAGGACAAGGGCACCTGGTTCCTGCCGACGGGCCCCCACCGCCCCTCCCGGCGCCTGTGGATGGCGCACGCCTCCCTGCCGCAGGGCCGCGTGCTGGTCGACGACGGCGCCGCCCAGGCGGTGACGGTCGGCAAGAAGTCCCTGCTGCTTCCCGGCGTCGTCGGCGTCGACGGGGACTTCGAGTCCGGCTCGGTCATCGAGGTCGTCGGGGCTGAGGGCCTGCTCGCCCGCGGCATCTGCCGCTACTCGGCGGCCGACCTGCGTGAGGTCCTCGACGCCCGGCGCGAGGGCACGCCCGCACCGGACCACGTCACCCCCGTCATCCACCGCGACGACCTCGCCGAGCTGCCCCTGACGTCCCGCGGCTGAGAGGCCGCCCGGCCCCGTGCACCCGGGGGGGGCGTCTTCGTCCGGCAGGGGCCTCACCTAGAATGTTGCCATGACATACGACGACGCTGCCGTGAGGACGAAGGCCCCCGACGCCGCCGCTGAGCGCGCCACCCGGCTCGTGACCGAGCTCGCCACCGCCGCCCGACGGGCGCAGCGGCACCTGGCGCCGCTGACCCGCCAGGCCAAGGACGCCGCCCTGCTCGCCCTCGCCGACGCGCTCGTGGCGGGAGGCGACCGCATCCTGGCCGCCAACGCCGAGGACCTCGCCCGCGCGCGGGCCAAGGGCATGAGCGAGGGGCTCATCGACCGCCTCGCCCTCGACGCCGACCGCCTGGCCGCCGTCGCCGACGCCGTGCGTGAGATCGCCGCCCTGCCTGACCCGGTCGGTGAGATCGTCGACGGCCAGAGGCTTCCCAACGGCCTGCGGGTGCGCCGTCGTCGCGTCCCGGTCGGCGTCGTCGGCATGATCTACGAGGCGCGCCCCAACGTCACCGTCGACGTCACCGCCCTGGCGCTGAAGTCCGGCAACGCCGTCATCCTGCGCGGCGGCAGCGCCGCCGAGGCCACCAACGCCGTCATCATCGAGGTCCTGCGCGGTGCGCTGGCCGGCTTTGGCCTGAGCCCCGACCTCGTCTCCACCGTGGACCCGGCCGGACGCCCCGGCGCCACCGCCCTCATGCGGGCGCGCGGCCTCGTCGACGTCCTCGTGCCCCGCGGTGGTGCCGGGCTCATCAAGGCCGTCGTGGAGTCCTCCGCCGTGCCGGTCATCGAGACGGGCTCAGGCAACTGCCACGTGTACGTCGACGCCTCCGCGGACCTGGACGACGCCGTGCGCATCATCCTCAACGCCAAGACCCAGCGCGTGGGCGTGTGCAACGCCGCCGAGACCCTGCTCGTCCACGAGGCCGTCGCCGCCTCCTTCCTGCCCCGTGCGGCCCAGGCCCTGTGGGAGCGTGGCGTCACCCTCCACGCCGACGCCGCCGCCCGCACCGTGCTCGCCGCCGCCCCGGGGCCGCTCCTTGCCGCGACCGAGGAGGACTGGGCGACCGAGTACGGCAGTCTCGACCTGGCGGTGAGGGTCGTCGCCGACGTCGACGAGGCCGCCGCGCACGTGCGCCGCTACTCCACCGGCCACACCGAGGCCGTCCTCGCCCAGGACCTGCGGGTGGTGGACGCCTTCACCGAGGGCGTCGACTGCGCGGTCGTCATGGTCAACGCCTCGACGCGCTTCACCGACGGCGGCCAGCTCGGCCTCGGTGCCGAGCTGGGCATCTCGACCCAGAAGCTCCACGCCCGCGGCCCCATGGGTCTTGCCGCTCTGACGACCACTCAGTGGATCGTCGAGGGCGACGGTCACGTGCGCTCATGAGAACGATGAAGGAGGACCTATGACACGTCTGGTACGCACGCGTGGACGCCTGATCGCCGTCCTGATCATCCTCGTCGCCTCGCTCCTGCTCATCTGGGTCCTGTCGGTGGTGCTCGGCTCCCACCGCGGGGGAGACGTCAGGCCCGGCATCGACATCACCACCCCGAGCCCCGCCCCCACGGACACCGCCACCCCGGCCGCACCTGAGAACACGACCCCGGCAGGGCAGGACCCTGGTGTTCCCGCCGAGCCTCCCGTCGCCGACGAGCCCCAGGTCCCGGTCCAGCCCGTCGCCCCCGCTGTGCCGGTCTCGCCGGCCGATGACGACGACCACGACGACCGAGACGACGTCGACGACGTCGACAACGACTGAGTGAGGGACAGGCAGAGGAGCTGAGTGAGCGCACCGCGGCCCGTCGGGGGCCGTGGTGCGCTCAATGTCGTGCGGTGCGCTCAGCGCGGTCCGGGGTACGGCTACCGGCTCACACGAGCCGGTAGCCCATGCCACGTACGTTCTGGATCCGCTTCTTGCCGATCTTTGCCCTGAGGTAGGACACGTAGACCTCGACGACGTTGGAGCCGGGGTCGAAGTCGTAGCCCCACACCGTGCTCAGCAGCTGCTGCCTGCTGAGGACCTGCCCGGGGTGGCGCATGAAGGTCTCCGCCAGGGCGAACTCGCGGGCGGAGAGCTCGACCGTGACCCCCGAGACCTCCATGGTCCGCCTGCGCAGGTCCAGGGCCAGGCCGTCGTGGAACAGGCGGACGGGGTCGGAGTCGCTCGCCGGGGACTCGTCGCGCAGCCGCAGCCGCACCCGGGCGAGCAGTTCCTCGAAGGAGAAGGGCTTGGGCACGTAGTCGTCCGCCCCTCCTTCCAGGCCCTTGACCCTGGCCTCCACGGAGGAGCGGGCGGTGAGCATGATGACGGGTACGCGCACGCCCTGGCCTCGGATCTGCTCCAGGACGGTGAACCCGTCGACGTCCGGCAGGCCGACGTCGAGGATGATGAGGTCGGCCTGGCCGTGCACGGCCAGGCCGATGGCCTCGTTGCCCGAGGCGGTGGCCTCGGCGCTGAAGCCTGCGGCCTTGAGGCCCTTGAGCAGGAAGGAGGCGATACGCGGCTCGTCCTCCACCACCAGGATGCGGCTCATGACTTGTGTCCCCTTGTCGTGCGTGTTCTCGGCTGCTGGTCGGGTTCCTGCTCGAGCGGTATCCGTATGGTGAAGCGCGAACCGGTGCCGACGACGGAGCTGATGTCCAGGGTGCCCCGGTGGGCGGCGATGATGTTCTCCACGATGCTCAGCCCCAGGCCCGAGCCCGTGGCCATGCGCTCGGCGTTGACGCTGCGCCAGAAGCGCTGGCGCACGAGCTCCAGCTCCTCGGGGGCGATGCCGATTCCCTCATCCGTCACCCACAGGAACAGCTCGCTGTCCGTGGTCCGTGACCCCAGGACGATACGCGAGCCGACCTCCGAGTACTTCACGGCGTTGGCGGCCAGCTGTAGCCAGGCCTGGCTCACACGCTGGGAGTCGAGCTCGCACACGGCGAGGGCCTTGTCCTCCAGGACCCACACGCGCGGGCCCAGGACCTGCGCCTTGTCGAAGACGCTCGTGGTCAGGTCGCCGATGTCGGTGGGGGCGGGGACGAAGGAGTCGGTTCCCGTGGTCCTGGCGAGCTCAAGCAGGTCGTTGGCCATCGTCCCCATGCGGTCCAGCTCCTCGATGGCCAGGCAGCGCGTCCGGATGACGTCCTCGGTGTCCTCGGGGTCGAGCAGCTCCAGGTGGCCGCGGACGATGGTGATGGGGGTGCGCAGCTCGTGCCCGACGTCGTCGAGCATGCGGCGCTCGGCCTCCACCGAGCGCTGGACCCGGTCGAGCATCCCGTTGACGGCCCGGGCCAGGATCCCCAGGTCGTCGCGTCCGCGCACGGGGACGCGGGTGCTCAGGTCCTGGGGCCCGATGGACTCGGTGGCCATGCGCAGCTCACCGATCGGCGCCAGGAGCCGCTCGACGACGAACCATGCCAGCGCGGTGACCAGGGCGACGGTGATGACCGCCGCGACGCCGTACAGCGTCATGGTGCGACGCAGCGAGGCCTCGGCGGTGTCCAGGTCGACGACGTGCGCCAGCGCCACCTGGTTCGTGCCGTCGCGCAGCGGCACGACCATGACCCGGTAGGTGCTCTCATCGGTGTGCACCGTCGTCGTGGTGGAGTCCCTCGCGGTGCTCAGGGCCGCCAGGCTCTCCACCAGCTGCTCGTCCTGCTGGGGCTGACGGTGCGTGGCGTCGGAGGAGAAGTGCGAGCTGAGCTCCTCTCCCTCGAAGCCCAGCACGCTCTCGCCCGCGCCCACGACGGACTGGCGGATGTAGGCGCGCGCCACGCTGGAGGCGTCGGTGAGGCTCTGCCCGTTGCTGGGGTCGATGCCCGCGGCCGCCAGCTGCTCCAGGCGCTTGCGTCCGCGGTCGAGCTGGTCGTCGATGTCGGCGTGCAGCGTCTGGCGCCCCAGCACCCACACGATGGTGCCGCAGGCGAGCAGGGCGATGCTCGACACCAGGATGATGGCGGCCATGACCCGTACACCGACGGTGGCCGAGGGCTTGATCTGCTCGACGTCCACGGCACTAGTGTGCCCAGAGCGGGCGAGCGGTGCTGTCGCGCTCACGGGGGTGCCCGGTCGCGCGAGCGTCGTCGTGCTCACCGTCCCACGCCCCGGTACGACCACCCGGCTGCGCGCCACGCCATGGGGTCGAGCGCGTTGCGGGCGTCGATGATGACCGGGCGGGCGACGATCTGGGCGGCGCGGTGGGGGTCGAGCCCGGTGAGCTCCTTCCACTCGGTGCCGAGGATCACCAGGTCGGCACCCTCGAGCGCCTCCCAGGGGTCCTCGGCTACGGCCAGGCAGGGGCTGCGCCGACGCACCTGCTCGGCGGCCTGCGGGTCGTAGACCGTGACGTGGGCGGCCAGCTGGGACAGCCGCTCGGCGACCTCCAGGGAGGGCGAGTCGCGCAGGTCGTCGCTGTCGGGCTTGAAGGTGGCCCCCAGGACGGTGACGGACACACCCTCGACGTTGTCCCCGCAGCACTCGGCGGCCATGTCGACGACGCGGTCACGCTGACCCTGGTTGATGGAGTCGACCTGGTCCAGCAGACGCGTGAGGGACTCAACCCCCAGCTCTGAGGCCCTCGTTGCCAGGGCGCGGATGTCCTTGGGCAGGCAGCCGCCGCCGAAGCCCATCCCGGCCCGCAGGAAACGCCCGCCGATCCGTGCGTCCAGCCCCAGGGCACGGGCCAGGACCGTGACGTCGCCTCCTGCGGCCTCGCACATGCAGGCCATGGCGTTGATGAAGCTGATCTTCATGGCCAGGAAGGCGTTGGCGGAGGTCTTGACGAGCTCGGCGGTGGCGTAGTCGGTGAGGATGCGCGGGACGTCCTCGTCGAGGATCTGGGCGTAGACCTCGTCCAGCACCGACTGCGCGGCCTCGGCCTCCTGGGGGGAGCCGGGCAGGCCGTAGACGATGCGGTCGGGGTGGAGCGTGTCCTTGACGGCGAAGCCCTCCCGGAGGAACTCGGGGTTCCACACCAGGCGGGCCCGCCCGGCCAGAACCCCGGCGAGCTCGGCGGACGTTCCCACCGGCACCGTCGACTTGCCGACCACCAGCGGCAGGTGCTGGCCGTCCAGGAACGAGGCCAGCATGTCGACCGCGGCACGCACCTGAGACAGGTCCGCCCTGCCCGAGCCGGGGCTCTGGGGGGTGCCTACGGCGATGAAGTGGACGTCCGCCCCGGCCACGTCCTCAACGGTGGGCTCGCACGTGAAGCGCAGCCGACCGCTGGCGACGCCTTCGGCGAGCAGCTCGGGCAGGCCGGGCTCGTAGAAGGGGGCCCGCCCCTGGCGCAGGGCCTCGACCCGCTGGGGGTCGGTCTCGATCCCCAGGACGTCGTGGCCCAGGTGGGACATGGCGGCGGCGTGGACCGCGCCCAGGTAGCCGCAGCCGACAACTGTCAGACGCATGGTGTGCTCCTCAGGTTGATGGTGCAGGACGACGGAAGAGGGGCCAGGCTCCTGCGCGCCCAGCTGGGGAGCCACTCCCTCGCGCCGGGGCGGAAGGCGTGGACGAAGACGAGTCGCAGCGCGGCGCTGCGGCGGTAGGTGCGCAGACGTGCAGCGTCTGCGCACACCGAGGAGCACATGAGCTCTAGGACGGGTGAGAGGCGCGCGGCGCCCTGCTCGCTCAGACGGCCCTGGACGGCCATGAGCTCGGCGTGGGCGATGAGGTTGCCCAGGTCCAGCTCGGCCTCGGCCAGGCAGGCCGTGTCCAGGTCGATGAGGGACAGCACCTCACCGCTCCACAGCAGCTGGCCGTCGTGCAGGTCGCGGTGGCTGAGGGTCATGGCCCCGGACGGGTCCTGCACGAGCTCGGTGCAGACCTCCTCCACCGCACGCCCGAGTGCCTCGGGGTCCTCGACCAGGCCCGTCAGCAGCCCGTGGCGGCTGGCGTTGGCGAGCCAGCCGCGCAGGACCTCGGCCTCCTGCCGGGGACCGTGGACGGGCAGGTCGGCGTCGGGCCGTGACAGCGCGCCCCACGCGCCCGCCAGCTGTGTCCAGCCCTCCAGCCCGTCGTCGCCCAGCTCGGCCAGGCTGCGCCCGGGCAGCCTCTCAAAGTCGATGTGGGCGTCGCCGACGGCGAGGACGCGGGGCACCCTCAGCCCCATGGCGGTGAAGGCCCCGAAGGCGGCCAGCGCAGCCGACGACGGGGCGGCGCGCCCGGAGCGCGTGGCCTTGCGCACCCGCTCGGGCTCACGCACGACCGCTCGCCGACCCGCACGGTGGACGACGAGCTCACCGCGTGGCGGCGGGGCCAGGGCGGGCAGGGCCGGGTCCGTCGCGTAGGGCAGCATGCTGACGGTGCCCTGCGGTGCCAGGGTCCCCGCCCGCAGCCGTCCCTGCTCGTCGCGGCACTCGATGCTGATCGAGCCGTCCCGGGCGGGCCAGGCGCGCCGGATGCCCGGCAGGCGGGACAGGGTCTTCAGCGTGTCGGCGCCGGGTGCGCGGTGCTGCACGGCGGGGGTGCTCCTGATCGTCTCGGTGCTCATGCCAGCTGCCCTCCCGTGTCCTCCAGACGTGAGAGCCGGGTGCCGACGGCGTCGGCCCACGCGGGGTCCGCGTGCCGCAGCGGCTCGGTGAGGCGCGAGAGCTCGGCCAGGGCGGTGGCGGCGCGCAGCGGCTGCCTGTCCGGCACCCGCCCCGCCTCCTGCCGGTATCCCTCCAGCAGGGCGGCACCCGCCTCCGGCGGGCAGACAGCCAGGTAGGAGCCCAGGTCGACGGCGGCCGGACCGAGCCGGGCCCGGTCGAAGTCGGTCAGCCACAGGGACCGGCTGGCCGGGTCCGTGAGGAACTGGTCCGGGGAGGCGTCGCCGTGGAGGAGGACCGGCGCTCCCTCGATCCGCGTCGGCAGCACGGCGACGAGTGCGCGGGTCCTGCGGGCCAGCGCGGGGGCCAGGGGATCAAGGATCTGGGCGTGGACCCGCACGAGCGCCTCGGCTGAGACAGGAGCGCTTGCCAGCCCGGCGCGCACGTCGTCGGGCAGCGCGGACGTGGAGGCGTGCAGCCGGGCGAGCAGGGCGCCGGCCCGACGGGTGTCCTCCTGGCTCGGAGACTGCTCCAGGTCGCTGCTGCCGCACAGCTCCTGGAGGCTGTAGTGCTCCGGGTCCCAGGACCCGCCCAGGTCGATGAGCCGTGGCACGGGGACGAGCGTGCCGACGGCGCGGTGGATGTGCTCGATGCGGCGTCCGCCGCCGGTGCGCACGCGCAGCACCCCGTCCGCGGTGCGCAGCACCAGGCGCCTGGCCGGGTTGTAGCGCAGCACCGCCTCGGGGGCGACGACCGCCAGCAGCCCGCGCTCGCGGGCCCGGCCCAGGTGGTCGACGAGCTTGGGGTCGGCGAGCTCGGGGCCCGCCTGGAGGATGAGCCCGTCGGGCAGCGTGTGGGTGAGGACCTGCTGCCCGTAGCGCTCCGCGCGCAGCCGGAGCTTGGCGGCCTTGGAGGCGGAGACGGGCCACAGGACCTGGGCCCAGCCGGCAGTGCGGCCCGAGTCGCGCTCGGCCAGGGCCATGAGGAGGGAGACCTCGGGCTTGACGCGCAGCCGCACGGCGCGCACCGGTCGGCCGACCATCTCGCTCAGGGCGTCGGCATCCAGCACGGTCCTCAGGACCTCGGCCACCGGGGCGCTCATGCTCGGGCCCCCACGCGTGCGAGGGGACGTGGGGCCGCGGTGGGCGCAGTCCCCGCCCAGGAACGGAACACCCGGGAGGACGACAGCAGCCGCTCGGGGGTGCCGTCCATGAGGATCCTGCCGTCCTGGATCCACACGACGCGGTCGGCGCGCAGCGCCGCCTGCGGGTCGTGGGTGACGGTCAGGGTGGTGCGGCCCTCGACGAGGCGGTCGATGGCGTCGAGCACGACCAGGGCGGCGTCGGGGTCCAACCCCGTCGTGGCCTCGTCGAGCACGACGATCCTGGAGTCCCTCAGCAGGGCCCGGGCGATGGCCACGCGCTGGCGCTGGCCGCCGGACAGGGTCCCGCCCCTCTCACCGACCGAGGTGTCGTAGCCCTCGGGCAGCGAGCAGATGAAGTCGTGGGCGAAGGCGGCGCGCGCCGCCTGCTCGACCTCCCAGTCGCTCGCGTCAGGGCGTGAGAGCCGGATGTTCTCCCTGATGCTGCCGGTGAGCAGGACCGCCTCCTGGTGCAGCACCGAGACCTGGGCCCGCAGGTGGCTCAGGCTCAGCTCCGTCAGCGGCTGGCCGTCGAGGCTCACGGTGCCGGCGGTGGGGTCCATGGCCCGCACGACGAGGGAGGCGAGGGTCGACTTGCCCGATCCCGAGGGACCGACCAGTGCCACGTGCTCGCCGGGGCGGACGGTCAGGCTGATGCCGTGCAGCACCTCGGTGCCCTCGTAGGCGGCCCTGACCTCGTCGAAGCGCAGCATGCCCCGCACGTTGCGCAGCATGAAGCCCTGGCGCGGTGAGACGATCTCGGGCTTGATGGCCATGAGGGCGGCGACACGCTCCCCCGAGGCGGTGGCCCGGGAGATACGGCCGGTGTACTTGGCCATGTCCCGCAGGGGCTTCATGGTGGTGCGCAGGTAGGTGGTGAACAGCACCAGGTCTCCCGGCGTCATGGCGCCCTGCAGGACGCGCAGCCCGCCCCCGATCATGACGACGGCGGCCGCCACCCCCACGATGACGTCGGTGCGACGCTCCAGGCGCGCCGCGATGCGCCGGGACTGGACGCCCTCGCGCAGCGAGACCTTGTTGACGCCGCTGAAGCGCTCCTGCAGGAGGGGCTCAAGCCCGTAGGCCTGGACTACCTTGATGGCGCCGAGGGCCTCCTGGGCGGTGTTGGCGAGGTTTCCCTCGGAGCGTCGGCTGCGCCGGGAGGCGGCTGTGATCCGCTTGGAGCTGCCCGAGGAGGTCAGGGCGAAGGCCCCCACCGCCAGGAGCACGACGGTGGCCAGCAGCGGGTCGAGCACGACCATGACGACGAGCATGACGAGCAGGGTGAGGACGTTGGCCGCCAGGGGTAGGCCCGCGGTCACCGCCACCTCCTGCATGCGGTTGACGTCCGAGACGAGGCGCTGGACGGTGTCGGCGCTGCGGTTGCGGGCGTGGAACTGCTGCGACAGGCCCTGGACGTGGCGGAAGGCCCGAGCCCGCAGGGAGGCGGAGGTACGCGAGCCCACGAGCGTGAAGGCCAGGGTGGCCATGTAGTTGAACAGGGCGCGTGCCGCCACGACCGCCACCTGGGCGGCGCCCAGCGCGAGCAGCAGCCAGATGCCGGCCGAGGTGATGCCGGTGCGGATGCGCAGGGAGTCGACGACGAAGTCGACGACCATCTTCATGGGCCAGGGCTCGAGGGCACGGAAGCAGACCTCCGCCAGGAGCGCGGCGGTGCCGCCGAGCATGAGACGCCAGTGGGGTGCGGCGTCGGGACGGATGAGGCGCAGGGTCTGTCGCAGTGCCGAGGGCTCGCGGCCGCTCGGCTGGGAGCAGGGGGCCGCCCGGGTCCCGCCCCCGATGACGTCGTCACTGCTCATGGGCGGCCTCCACGGGCTCGAGGATGGTGCGCACCACAGAGCTCCAGGAGTGCGCCTCGACGGCGTGACGGCGCGCGCGCCGTCCCAGGTCGCTGCGCCTGGCAGGGTCCGCTGTCAGAGCGTCGAGCGCCTCGGCCAGCGCCTGCGGGTCTGAGGGCGGCACGAGGACACCCACGTCACCCACGAGCTGGGGCACCTGTCCG
The DNA here is from genome assembly GCA_937926195.1 of uncultured Actinomyces sp. Lineage (GTDB taxonomy): Bacteria > Actinomycetota > Actinomycetes > Actinomycetales > Actinomycetaceae > Actinomyces. The sequence continues at coordinate 24,793 of CALEXZ010000063.1, read as the reverse complement.
ACATCGGAGGCGACCACGGCGAGCCCGGCCGCCATGTACTCCAGCACCTTGAGGGGGGAGAAGTACTGCTGCTCCTGCCCACCCAGGTCCGGGTAGGGGGCGACGCCGATGGCCGAGCCGGCCAGGTGGGACGGCATGAGCTCGGGCGCGATGGCGCCGCGCATGTCGGCCTCCACCCCGAGTGCGGCGGCCCGCTGCTTGAGGGAGGCCATCTCGGGCCCGTCACCAAGCACGCGCAGCTGCCACCCTCCGTGGGACAGGCTCGCCGCCTCCAGGAGGTCGGCCACCCCGTGCCACGGCTTGAGGGTGCCCACGAAGGTGACGACGACCCGCTCGGGGTCCTCGGGCTGGGGCTGGATGCGTCGCACGCTCACCCCGTTGGGGACGGTGCGCACGCGCCCGGCCGGCTCGCCTCCCGGGGCGTGGCCCGCCCCGGTCACGGCGTCACGCACCCACTGGGTCACCGGGTCGGAGACGCACACGGTGCTGGTCGCGCTCGTGACCTGCAGGCGCAGCAGCTCCCAGGCCAGGGCCTCGTCCGCCAGGTGACGGTGGCGACGCTGCTCGTCGATGAGAGGGGAGTTGACCTCCAGGACTCCGGGGACGCCCAGCGACTGGGTGATCTCGGCCAGCGCCGCGCTGAACAGCGAGTAGCGCTCGTAGACCATGTCCGTCCCCTGGTCGCGCACCATCTGGGCGACCCGGTGGGAGACCTCTAGCTGGGAGTGCTCGCGTGAGGCCGGGTCGTTGGCGCGCACCGGCACCGTGTGCACCGTGAGGTCGGCGAGGTCGGCGGGATGGTGCTTGCCGGTGCGGGCCGTGTAGAGGGTCACCTCGTGGCCCCGGGCGCGCATCTCGCGGATGACCTCCTGGACGTGCACCGAGGCGCCCTTGGTGCCGAAGACCGGGATGCCGGGGTCTGTGCAGACGTAGGCGATACGCATGCTCCTCACCCCTGTCGTCCCGGCGTCTGCCAGCCGGACAGGACCGCCGCCTGGTGGCGCGAGTCGAACTGCTGCTCGATGAGGCTGCGGGCGGCCCGGGCCAGCCGACGGGTGTCGGTGGCTCCGGAGGCGATGTCACGCAGCGCGCGGGCCAGCTCCTCGGGTACGCCCGGGGGCAGGAGCACACCCGTCTCGCCGTCGCGCACGACCTCGGGCAGCCCCGACACGGCGGTGGCCACCACGGGGGTCCCGCAGGCCATGGACTCCAGCACGACCGTGGGAAGACCGTCGAGGTTGCCGTCGGGCGCCTCGACGCAGGGGGCGGCGAAGACGTCGGAGCGGGCCAGGAGCTCGCGCACCTCCTGCTGGGTCATGGGCCCCAGCAGGCGTACGTGCCCGGTCAGCCCCAGCGAGCGGATCTGCTCGCTCAGCGCCCGGTACTCGTCGCCCTCGCCGGCGATGTCCACGCGCACCGGCACGCCGTCGTCGACGAGGATCCGCGTCGCCCGGACGAGGTCGGCGAAGCCCTTCTTGACGACGAGCCTGCCGACCGCGCACACCCGCAGCGGCGTGGTCAGGGGCTCGGGGTCGCGGTAGGCGAAGCGGTCGAGCTCGAGGGCGTTGTAGCGCAGGCTGATGCGTGCCCCGCTTCCCGCCAGCATCCGGTTGAGGAACTCCTCGTTGTACCTGCTGATGGCGATGACCCGGTCGGCGTCGACGCAGATGCGCCGCAGCCACGTCGGGTCCACCGACTCGTGGAAGATGTCCTTGGCGTGGGTGGTGACGGTGTAGGGCACGCCTGTGAGCGAGGAGGCGATCCACGCCATCCGTCCCGCCAGGGAGGCGAAGTGGGCGTGCAGGTGCTCGATGCCGTCGGCGCGCACCTGACGGGCCAGCTCCAGGCCCTGGGCGACCTCGTCCCCGGGGAGGGTGAGCAGCGCCGGCAGAATCCGCGCGAAGCGCTCCAGGTCGGCGCCGTCGAGGCACTGGGCCATCTGCTCCCACATCTCGACGCCCTTGAAGGGGCGCCTGACCCAGCTCACGCGTGCCTGCACGCGTGCGATCTCGGGGTGGAAGCGGCTGTCGGTGGTGGGACGCAGGGCGTAGACGTGCAGGTCGTCTCCCAGCGCCTCGCGCGCCAGCATCTCGGTGACGATGAAGGTCTCAGAGAAGCGGGGGTAGACCTTGAGGACGTAGCCGATGCGGGTCATGCTGCCCACCCCTCCTCAACGTCCTCGGCGAGCAGCTCGTGCGCCAGCAGCGGCACGGCCGACAGGCCGGCAAGGTCGATGTGCTCACGGCTGACGGTCCGGCTGACGGCCGAGGCCGCCCACTGTCCCAGTGCTTCGGGTGTCGCATCCGAGGAGCGCAGGACGTCGACGGCGCCGCAGCGCTCCAGGGAGCGCGCCCGGATGAGCTGCTCGAGGCGGGGTGTCTCACGGGGCACGATGAGGGAGGGGACCGAGGTCGACAGGATCTCGCACACGGTGTTGTAGCCGCCCATGGAGATGACGGCCGCGGCCTCGTTGACGTGGCGGCTGAGCCCCGGCCAGGTCCTCACGACCCGGGTGCGCGGCCCGGCGATCTGGGCGACCCGTGCGACGTCCGGCTCGCTGAGCTGGGGGCCGCAGACCACGATGTGCTTGTGCCCCTCGGGCGGCTCCATGATGGCGGACTGCAGGAGCAGCGGCAGCGCGTCCGAGCCCCCGCCGGCCGTGGTGAGCACGAAGGGCTCGGGCACCTGCACGGGGCTGGTGCCCGAGAAGTCGACGGCGCGCCTGCCGAGCGACAGGTAGCCGGTGAAGCGCATCCGGTCGGCCAGGACCTTCGGGCCCTCCCCGGTGCGCGTGAGGTCGTGCACGGTGGGGTCGCCGTAGACCCACACCTGGTCGATGAGGTCTCGCAGCTGCTGGCCCGAGCCGAGGTTGGCCCACTCGCGCTCCATGGTGCCCGGGTCGTCCAGGACCTCGCGCAGCCCCAGGACCACACGGGTGTCGGGGTGGTGGCGTCGCAGCGAGCGCAGCGGCTCCAGCAGCTCCTGGCGCACGCCGTAGGGGTGGCGGTCGATGATGAACAGGTCGGGGGCGAAGGAGTTGAGGGCCGCCTCGATGACCTGGGAGCGCAGGTCGCGCAGCTGGGCGCGCGTCGAGTTCAGGCGCCGGGGCTGGTAGCCGTTGGGTGACTTGACGATGCCGGGAAGCACGAGCCAGTCGAAGCCGTCGGGCACCTCGAAGCCCTCGCCGGGCGTGAGCCCCGCGACGAGCAGGCCGGTGACCGGAGCCTGGGCGAGCTTGGGAAGGTGCTGGGACAGGTGGTGGGCCAGGGCGAGGTTACGACGCAGGTGACCCAGTCCCTGTGCGTCGTGGCTGTAGAGCATCACCCTGATGGGCGTGGCGCTCATGGTGCCTCCTTGTGATCGACCGGGTTGGTGGCGGGCGGGCCCCACAGGGGGCCTGTTCATACGATCCCGAGACCGGTCAAGGTCACGATGAGGTCAGAATGAGAGAGCTCTTAAGGTGCGCCTCCTCGACTCCTGAGGCAGGAGAAACCGCGGAATGAGGCCGCTCCGGAGAGGACGCGGCACAGGGCCGGGCACCACGCGGATCGTGGTGCCCGGCCCTGAGTACTCATGTGCCAACGTTGCGGCGGGCTGCCGTACCGACGGCCGTGCCGAGGGGGCGGCGGCGCGCCGCACCCGGGCGGGTCAGTCGACGTCGACCCAGACCGAGCCCATGGGCTCGATCTCAAGCTCCCACTGGCGCCCCTCGCCCAGGACCGTCGTCGTCACGGCCTCGTAGGCGTTGTTGGTCACCAGCATCCTGCGGTTGCCCGGGTACCAGGCGACCTCCGTGGCCGGGTGGGTCGCGAACCAGTGGCTCAGCAGGTCCTCGCGGCCGGCCGCCCAGTACAGGGCGCGCTGCAGGGTGCGTGAGTTGGTGAAGGAGTACGGCAGGCCGGAGAAGTACACGGCGCGGCCCTCACCGAAGGTGTTGACGGCGATCCTCACCGTGCCGTCCTCCAAGGACAGCACCTGCGTGCGCTCACTGACGGCGTAGACGTCACCGCCCGCGCCCTCGCCGTCGTCGAAGGGCCCGTCCAGGTCCGCGGTGATGACGTGGTCCTTGACGACGGTGGGGTAGCGGTCCGTGTTGAGCGTGAGCTGGCGCTCGCGGTCGACGCCCAGGACGTCGGAGAGCTGGATGAAGGAGCCGCCCGTGTCGTAGGCGGCGGGCTCGCCCACGCCGATGAGACCGTGCCCGGCCGCGACCCACTCGCGCACGATCTCGGCCAGGCGGCCGTCGGCCCAGGCCTCGGCCCCCGAGTAGGAGGTGCCGGCGGCGCCGGCGTTGATGAGCACGCCGACCTCCTCGGGCACGCCGTGCTCGCGCACCTCCTCGAAGGACAGGAAGCGGACCTTGAAGGGCAGCCCGGCCAGCGCCTCGATGACCCCGACGTAGGAGTAGACGGCCTTGTACCACAGGGCGTGGGCGACCATGTGCGTCTGCCAGGAGCGCAGGGCGCCCCAGGCGTTGAGGATGCCGACCGTGAAGGGGGCGTTGTGGGGCAGCTCGCCCGCCGACTGCTCGTGGATGTCGCGGAACTCCTGGCAGATGGCGGTGATGCGCTCGATGAACTCGGGGAACTCCAGCGCGAGGGAGACGTAGCCGCCGTAGCCCATGCGGTCCAGGGGCTTGCGCACGATGGCGCGCCGGGAGGTGAGCCAGGAGTCGTTGGCCTGGCCGACGGGGTCCCCGCCGTCGTGGTTGAAGACGTCGGGGAAGAAGTAGGGCAGGAAACGGACCTCGCTGTAGCGCACCCCGGGGATCTCCGCGATGAGCCGGGTGGTGGCCGCCGAGCCCGCGGAGCCGACGACGGCGTCCAGCCCGATGGAGGGGAAGTACTCGCCGAAGGGCTCGGTGCCGATCCAGTTGTCGCCCAGGAACATCATGGCCTCGCGGCCCGCCTCGTGGGCAATGTCCACCAGCCCCTTGGCCCGGGAGGCGACGAAGCGGGACTGGAAGCTGATCCAGTCCTTGAAGCGCGGGCTCGGCATCCGGAAGGGGTTGTTGTAGTAACCGGCGTCGACGAAGTCCTCGGCGCGCAGCGCGTAGCCGTACTCGGCCTCGAAGGCGTCGATGGCCTCGGGCGACACGGAGGCGGAGTAGCCGAACCAGTCGACGAACTTCTCCTTGCCGTGGGAGTTGAAGGCGATGGTGAAGTGGTAGAAGAAGGTGGTGAAGCGTACGACGTCGACCTCGGGGTGGACCTCGAGCCACTGGCGCAGGGCGTCCTGGGCGTACTCCCACACGCCGTTCTTGCGCACGTCGTAGGGGCGCTCCTTGACGCGCGTGGGGTCGGTCTCGCCCCAGCCGTTGGTGATGTAGTTGTACATCTGGGTGGTGTCCCACACCTGGTTGGCGAGGAAGCCGACCGTGTACTCGTGCCACGCGGTGGGCTCGGCGACGGTGAGCACGCCGGTGGACTCGTCCACGCTCCAGCCGCTGGGGTCCACGACCTCGCCGCTGGTGCGGTCGATGACCTCCCAGAAGCGCTCGACGCGCTCGTAGCAGGGGGTGAACTGCTCACGGAAGTAGCCCTCGAGGACGTCGATGCTCAGCGGCCCCTCACCCATGGCGGTCACGCGCGCGCTCATGAGGTACTGGTTGACGAGCGTGTCGGGGTGTGCCAGGGCCCACTCCTGGTCGCCGCGGGCGGGGAAGTAGGTGGAGTAGACCTTGTCGACGAGCTCGGAGGCGATCTCGGGCAGCCAGGTGCCGTCGGAGTTGCGCACGGCGTCCGCGCCGAGCGCGGTGGCGAGCGCCCGGATCTGCTCGTCGATGCCCTCCTGGATGGGCATGGTGACGCGGCCCGTCGTGCGGGGGACTGGGATCTCGTGGGTCATGGCGCCGGGCTCCTTCTGGCGGTTCGGGTCCGTGGGTCGGGGGAGTGCGGTCGGGCTCCGGGACGCTCAGCCGCGGTGCTGAGTCTGCCGACGACGGGCGACAGCCCCGACAGCATAGGTCAGACATCTGTTGTTTGTGGATTCCGAGAGTGGTGGGTCGCGGCACGCCCCGCGCTACCGGGACCAACGCCCCTGTCGTGGCAGTATGGGTGCGGCCGCGTGCCCCATCGCGGCAGAACGTGAACGAGCCGTGTGCGCCACGGCAGGGAGGAGGACCGTAGGTGACTGACGGCTCCCGACCGCTGCGCATCGGCATCATGGGCGGCACCTTCGACCCTATCCACCACGGTCACCTCGTGGCGGCCTCGGAGGTGCAGAACGTCTTCGGCCTGGACGAGGTCATTTTCGTCCCCACTTGGGCGCAGCCCTACAAGAAGACCGGAAAGGTCTCTGCCGCGGAGCACCGTTACCTCATGACGGTGATCGCCACGGCCTCTAACAACCGCTTCACGGTCTCGCGCGTGGACATCAACCGCGGCGGGACCACGTACACGATCGACACGCTGCACGACATCGCTGCCGAGTACCCGGGAGCCGAGCTCTACTTCATCACCGGAGCCGACGCCCTCGCGCAGATCCTCACCTGGAAGGACAACGAGGAGATCCTCGACATGGCTCGCCTGGTGGGTGTGACCCGCCCCGGTCACGTCCTGACCGACATGGGTCTGCCCGAGGGACGGGTGGACTACCTCGAGGTTCCCGCCATGGCCATCTCCTCGACGGACTGCCGCGAGCGTGTCAGCCGCGGAGCACCGGTGTGGTACCTGGTTCCCGACGGCGTCGTGCAGTACATCCGCAAGTACGGCCTCTACCGGCCCCATCGACAGTCCAGGGTGACGTCGATGACGGCCCACGTTGTGCGCGAGCAGACCGCGCGCTCGACACACGAGGAAGGAGAACGACGGTGAGCGACTCCACCGACGTCAACCGTGAGCAGTCCGGTACCCCGCACCGGTCCCGACGTGAGCAGCGCAAGGCTGAGCGCGCCGCCGAGCGCGAGGCCTACCTCACGGGCCAGCAGCCACTGCTGACCCGTCGTGAGATGCGGCGCCTGCGGGAGGAGGCCGACGCCCTGCGCGAGGCCATCGCCGCGGGCGAGCTCACCGAGGAGGAGGCCCGGGCCCTGCAGGACCCGACCTATGAGGGGGAGAACCTCTCGGTCATGGCCGGCGTCGTCTCGGGCGAGGAGCCGGTGGTCGACGCCGAGTCCGAGGAGGACGGGTACGAGGCCGACAGGTACACGGACGGCGGGCGCGAGGCCGACAGGTACGAGACCGAGGAGTGGTCCGGGCTCGATGAGGCCTCGTCCTACGACGTCGGCAGGCGGTCGTGGAACCCGGAGCCCGAGCCGGTTGAGCGCTACCGCTCCGTGCCGACGGAGCGCTACCGCTCCGAGACTGCCGAGCCGGGCTATCTCTCCCGGGCGGAGGACCTGGGCGCGGACCCGCTCGGGCTGGAACTGCCCGAGCCTGTGCGGGCTGACCTGCCCGAGCTGGAGCTGCCCGAGCCCGTGCACGCCGAGCTTCCCGAGCTGGAGCTGCCTGAGCCCGTGCGGGCTGACCTTCCCGAGCTGGAGCTGCCCGAGGCGGACCTTCCTGATGCCCCCGAGCCCGTGCGCCCCACGCCCGTCGCCTCCATGGTCCCCGACGCGGTCGTGCCCACGGCACCTTCCTCGTACGACACCGGTTCCTCGTACGAGCAGGAGCCGCACGCGCAGCAGGACTCGTGGTCCGATGAGGACTCGTGGGACGACGAGGAGTCATGGGAGGACGAGGACGCGTGGGAGGACGACGAGGCTCCGGTGCAGCAGGGCGCCGAGGGCTACTCCTCTGGCGAGGTCTCCGCGATCGCCGCCGTGGAGACCGGTGTGCTCGACGCCGTCGACCTCGACGCCATGGACGACGAGCTGTCGGGGGCCTCCGAGGCCGACGACAGCCTTCCCGGCGTGCCCGAGCGCCGCTCGCTGTTCGAGACCTCCTCCCCGCACGGCGACGTCGACGCCTCGCCCGAGGTGGCCAGCCCGGACCTCGGGTCTCGCCACGAGGACGCGCACTCCTCCGACAGCCTCGTGTCCCCCTACGGCATCGCCTCCCCGGACGGCTTCGCCTCCCCAGACAGTGCCGCCTGGGACGAGGCGACCGAGGCTCCTGCGCCCCCGCCGACGCCCATGTCGCCCTCCTCGCCCGCCCGACGTCCGATCGTGCGCATCCCCTCCACGGTGCAGGGCGTGCGCACCGTGGACCGCGACACCGGCGAGCTCAGCTCCGTCCAGCCCGTCGACGACGAGTTCTCCGGCATCGACAACCCTCAGTGGAAGGCGCTGCGGGACGCTGAGGGCTCCGAGGTCGCCGACGTCGCCGACGTCGACGCGCCCGAGTACGTCTCCGCCCCGACCCCCGAGGAGCTGGAGACCTCCTCACGGCTGTCCGCGCCGGTGGACGATGAGGACATCGAGGAGCTCAAGGCCATCGTGGCCGAGGAGCGCAAGGGACGGGGCGTGCGCCGCACGCTGCTCATCGCTCTTGTCGTCCTCGTCATCCTCCTTGTGGCGGCGACGGTCGTGTGGTTCGTCCTCGTGCGCGGGGGCAACGTCTTCGCGGTGAGCTCCTTCGTCCAGACGCTCCAGCCCCTCATCCACTGACCACCAGGAGACCCGTACGTGACCGCCACCCCCGAGGCCCTCGGCCTGACCGTCGTCGCCGCGCGCGCGGCCGCAGGCAAGAAGGCCGACGAGATCATCGCCATCGATGTCTCCGAGCGCCTTGCCCTGACGGACGTGTTCCTCATCGCCTCCGGCGCGACCGACCGTCAGGTGCGTGCCATCGTCGACGCCGTCGACGAGGCCCTGCTCAAGGCCGGCTCCAAGCGGCGTATGCGCGAGGGCTTCGAGGAGGCCCACTGGGTCCTGCTCGACTACGGCGACATCATGGTCCACGTCCAGCAGACCGAGGACCGCGAGTTCTACGCCCTTGAGCGCCTGTGGAAGGACTGCCCTCTCATCGAGCTGCCTGAGGACCTGGCTGAGGCCGCCCTGGCGGACGCCGACGAGTGAGGGTGCCGCGTGGCTGATCTCGTCCTGTGGCGCCACGGCCAGACCGACTTCAACCTCGGGCTGCGCGTGCAGGGGCAGATCGACATCCCCCTCAACGAGACGGGACGCGCCCAGGCGCAGGCCGCCGCCGCAGGCCTGGCCGCGCTGAGCCCGACCCTGCTCGCCGCCTCCCCCCTGGGGCGGGCGCAGGAGACCGCGCGCTCCCTCGGCGCGCTCACCGGCCTGGACGTGGTGACGGCCGAGGCTCTGTCCGAGCGCTCCTTCGGTGCCTGGGAGGGGCTGAGCGGCACTGAGATCAAGTCGGGCTGGCCCGAGCAGTACGCCTGCTGGCGCGCGGGCGAGGATCCCGAGGGCGTCGACGTCGAGCCCCGTGCCGCGGTGGCCGAGCGTGTCGGGCGGGCCCTGGCCGACCTGGCCGAGCAGGCGGGGGAGGGAGACGTCGTCGTCGCCGTGGCGCACGGTGCGGCCATCACCCTGGGGACCTCGTGGCTGCTGGGGCTGGACCCCTCCGCGTGGTTCGGGCTCAGGGGCCTGGACAACTGTCACCACGCCGTCCTGCGCAGCTCCACGCGGGCCCCGGGGTGGACGGTGGTCGGCTGGAACCTCCCGGGCTCGCTGCCGACGGCGACCGCACTGCGAGGGTGAGGTACCGCACGCGCGGCTGATTTGCTCGTGCGGCGGCCGAGTCCATAAAGTAGTCCGCGTCGCCCGCACGGGTCGACGCCCGCACTCGGGGCTATGGCGCAGTTGGTAGCGCGCTTCCATGGCATGGAAGAGGTCGGGGGTTCGAATCCCCCTAGCTCCACGACCCGCCGATCGACGGCGGTCACCCGGTACTCGGGGCTATGGCGCAGTTGGTAGCGCGCTTCCATGGCATGGAAGAGGTCGGGGGTTCGAATCCCCCTAGCTCCACTCCTCCCCACCCGCGACGGTTCGCTTGCCGTCGCGGTTTTTCTGTTTCAGCCCGGCGGCGTCACCACCGGTGGCGTCCTGATCGCGGTGACGGAACCGGCTCAGACCTCGGCTGATACGGATCTGCGCATTGTCGAGCGCGGAGGGGACTCTGGCTTGCTGTCTCTTGGCGGAGCCACTTATGCTGACCAGCATGTTGCTCCTTGGCACTGCTTCGCTGCGTCTGCGCAGCCGCTAACAGCGGCGAGCACGCTCCACGTTGTTGCTCCCGCTTCCGGTGATCACGGCCGGGCGGCCCTTCAGCGCGCCCGGCTCCGCAACAACCACGGAGCACACAGTGCCTACCTATCGACACGGCCGTCATGAGCACGGCCAGAACTTCCTGAATGACCGATCCGCCATCGCCACGATGACACGGGTGGTGGCTGCGACCAAGGGGCCGATCATCGAGATCGGGCCCGGCGACGGAGCACTCACTGTCCCGCTGGCTCAGCTCGGGCGACCGCTGACAGCCGTCGAGATCGACACCCGGCTCGCCCGGCGCCTGGCCGAACGGCTCCCGTCGCATGTGGACGTCATCGCCGGTGACTTCCTGACCTACCGGCTTCCACACGCACCGCACGTGATCGTGGGCAACCTACCGTTCCACCAGACCACGGCGATGCTGCGGCGCATCCTGCACGCCCCCGGGTGGACGGATGCCATCCTGCTCGTGCAGTGGGAGGTCGCACGGCGCAGAGCCGGCGTTGGGGGCGCGACCATGATGACTGCGCAGTGGGCGCCGTGGTTCGAGTTCGCGCTGCACTCCCGTGTCCGAGCCCGCGCGTTCACCCCACGTCCGGGAGCCGACGGCGGGATCCTCGCCATCCACCGGCGCGAGCACCCGCTGCTGCCCCCGGCACAGCGAGGCCAGTTCCACGCACTGGTCCACCGTGTCTACACCGGCCCCGGACGCGGACTCGGCCAGATCCTGGCGCGTAACACCACGCTCGGCTCGCCACAGGCCGCACAGGCTTGGCTCAGCCACCACGGCATCGCCGCGGCCGCGCTGCCGAAGGACATGCCGGTCGAGGCGTGGGTGGACCTGTTCAAGACCACGGGCTCATCGCCACCAGCACGCGGTTCCCGTGCGCACGTGGGAAGGAGCCGTCGATGAGCATCGACACGTGGCAGGCTTCCCTCGGCCAGACAGAACCTGATCAGGCAGCGCCCGGCCCTGCGCCTCAGGCGCACCCGACGGCGACATCCGCACAGCACGCAGCCCGGCTTCTCTCCGAGTATCCCGAACGAGACTGGCGGCTTCACGATCTCGCCGCCCTGGTGCATCTGTCCACGTCACAGCTGGGCCGGACCTTCAGCCAGTGCTTCGGGATGCCGCCCATGCGGTACCTGACTCATGTGCGCGCCTACCGCTTGGCTCAGCTCCTGACAGAGACCGATCTGCCCATCGGGGTCGCCATGACCCAGGTCGGTTGGAGCAGTCGCGGTCATGCTGCACGACAGTTCACCGCCATCATCGGGGCCGGCCCCTCCGACTACCGGCGTGCTGCGACCACTCAAGCGCCTTGATGCCGTCGGCATGGGGTCTCGTCGCTACAGCGCGTCCTGCGGTGTCTCGTCGTCGAGCAGGCTCCTGAAGTACCTGGCGACGGGCCAGCGCTGGAAGCCCGCTGACGTGTAGGCCGCCCGCGCCGGGGCGTGCTCGGCGTCGCCGCCGGTCTCGACCATGACCATCCGCATCCCGGCGGCCCGGGACCTCCATGGAGCGATGAGCACCCTACCGGTGCACCGCGGCGGGCTCAGACGGCAGCAGCAGCCTCCCCCAGGACGAAGCGCACGATGTCGACGGGCTCCTGCGCCCCCAGACCCGGGTAGCGGCGCTCAAGAGCGGCCTGGAGCTCGGCGACGGTGGCGAAGCCGTCACGCCGGGCAATCTCCTCAGTGAGCTCGCAGCGGGCGACGGTGAGCACCTCGGTGACCGTCGCGGGCAGGGCGAGCACCTCACCACCGGTCCTCTCGAAGACGAGCTGTGCCGGACCGGGCCAGAACGGGTCGTCGACCCTCACCGTCTGGGTCCTGGCGCCTGAGCGGACCAGCTGCTCGTAGCCCTCCCACATGTAGATGCGCTGCGGCTCCTTCACGGCGTGCCAGTCATAGGCGTGGGGGAGCAGCTCTGCGGCGCTGTGCACGCTCAGCCCACCGGGCTCGCGCAGGACGAAGCGGATCGCCGGGTCCAGGTCGAAGACCACCTGACGGCACTTTCCGCACGGCGGGATGACCGTCCCGCTCGGCCCTCGTGCCGCGACAACGGCGACGACCGGGTCCTCAGGCCGCGAGGACGCGTGGTTGGACAGCGCCGCCATCTCCGCGCACGGGCCACCCAGGAAGTGGTACGTGTTCATGCCGAGAACCACCTCGCCCGAGGCGGTGAGCAGGCCTGCCGCCACGGTGTGGTCCGCGCCGTCGTTCCACAGACGGGCGTGCTCCGTCACGCGCCCCACCAGGCGTCTGAGCTCCTCACTGATCATGGGCCTCATCGTAGGAGCGCACGTCCTGCGACGTGTGGATGCGCAGCGCCGTGACGAGCTCGCGGTAGAGCGCGTTACGCTCCACCAGCTCGCCGTGGGTGCCGACGTCCCTCACCCCGCCGTCCTCCAGGACGACGATCCTGTCGGCGTCGAGCACCGTGGACAGCCGGTGCGCGATGGTCACGACGACGCCCTGGCGCGACGCCTCCGCGATCACCGCCTGGATGGCGGCCTCGGTGGAGGCGTCGAGCTGGGCCGTCGCCTCGTCGAGCAGCAGCACCTCCGGGCGGCGCACCAGCGCCCGGGCGACGGCCAGACGCTGGCGCTCGCCCCCCGACAGGCTCGTGTCCGCCACCCTCGCGTCAAGGCCGCCCTCCAGGTGCCGGACCCGCTCGTCCAGGCGCACCGCCGCCAGCGCCTGCCACGCCTCATCGTCCGAGGCCTCGGGCACCCGGAAGAGGACGTTGTCGCGCACGGTGCCCGGCACCACCGGCGTCTCCTGCTCGACGTAGGAGATACGGGAACGGACCTCGTCAGTGCCCAGGGACCCGTAGGGGAGGCCGTCGAGCTCCAGGTGCCCCGAGGAGGGCTCGATGAAACGCAGCAGCAGCGAGAACACCGTCGTCTTGCCCGCCCCCGAGGGGCCGACGATCGCCACGTGCCCCCGGTGCGGGATCTCAAGGCTGACCCTGCGCAGCGCTGGAGCATCGGCGTCGGCGTAGCCCGCCGTCACCTCCCGCAGCGCCAGCACCGGAGCGCCCTGCGCACCAGGTCTCGCACCGTCCGAGTCGCGCCCCGGCCCCGCACCGTCCGGGACCCCACCGCACTCGGCCTCCAGGGAGGCGGTCTCACGGATACGCGCGGCGGCCGCGAAACCGCTCTGCAGGGTCGACACCGCCTGCGCCAGCGTGGTCACCGGGTCGACGATGTTGAAGGCGTACAGCAGGAAGGCCACCAGGGTCGACACCGACATGTCACCGAGCGCCACCCGTCCCGCACCCAGCCCCAGGATGACGATGATCGCCAGCTGCATGCCGCCGCCGGCCACCGCCCACACGAGGGCGGAGAACCAGGCGGAACGCACCGCGTAACGGGCCGACTCCTCCGCCTTGGCGCTCACCCGGGCGATCTGCCGGCGCTCCGCACGGCTCGACTTCACCGTCCGCAGGGCCCGCACCCCGCCCTCCAGCTCGGCACCCAGCTCGCCGACGGCGTCCTGCGCGCGCTTGTCCGCCCGAGCGATCTGCGGCATGAGCACCCCGAAGAGGCCACCGATGACCACCAGGGCGACCAGCGTCGTCAGCAGCAGCGGCCAGTCGAGCACCGCCATGAGCACGACCGTTCCCACCAGCGACACCGTCCCGTTGACGAGCTGCACGAAGCTGCCCGTCGTCGCCTCGCGCAGCAGCAGCGTATCGCTCGTGACGCGGGTGACGATCTCTCCCGTGCGCAGACGCTGAACCTGCTCGAGTCGGGAGAGGAAGAAGCGCGACACCAGGTCCCGTCTCGCGGTGAGGACGATGTCCTCAGCGAGGCGGGCCAGTAGCACGCTCTGTGCGAGGGAGGCCAGGACACCGACGACGAGCAGCACGACGAGCACCGTCACCGGGACGGTGAGATCCAGCCCGGCCTCGAGCGAGTCGAGCACGCTCTTGGTGACCATCGGCGTCGCCAGCGTGATCGCCGTCCCCAGCAGGCCCAGCAGCACGCCCAGACCGAGCGCACGCAGGTGGGGGCGCGAGTACGACCACAGCAGTGACAGCCCCTCGCGCACCGGCACGTCAGGGACCTGCGGCCCGTGCGCGCCCGGTGGGGCGACGCCGTCGAGGTCCTCGGGCACGGGGGTCTCGGGGACGCCCATGAGTCTCTCCTTGCTCTCACTCTGCGTTGCTCTCACGCGGTCTCCAGCGGCTCTGTCAACATACCGAAGGTCCCGTCGCCCACCCCGCCGTGACCTGATCGCCGCGCGCGAAGGGGAGCCGTCCCTGTAACCTCACTGTGTCGGCGCTCACGGCGTCGCTCCGGACGCTCTTCCCAGGAGGAACCATGGCCACCATCGGATGCGGTATCGACATCGGCGGATCAGGTGTCAAGGGCGCCCTCGTCGACCTCGACACCGGCGAGTTCATCGGCGAGCGGATCCGCATCGCGACCCCGCAGCCCGCCACCCCCGAGGCCGTCGCCGAGGTCTGCAGCCGCATCATCGAGGGCCTCAACGTCCCCGAGGACGTGGCCGTCGGCATCTCCTTCCCGGCACCCATCGTCCACGGGGTCGTCCCCTTCATGGCCAACCTCGACCAGTCCTGGGTCGGCGTCGACATGGACACCCTCATGTCCGAGCGCCTGGGACGCCCGGTCCACACCCTCAACGACGCCGACGCCGCAGGCCTCGGCGAGGTCGTCTACGGCGCCGCCAAGGGCGTCAAAGGCACCGTCATCCTCACGACCCTCGGCACCGGCATCGGCTCGGCGGTCGTCGTCGACGGCGTCCTCGTGCCCAACACCGAGCTCGGCCACCTGGAGATCGACGGGCACGACGCCGAGACCCGCGCCTCCTCCGCCCAGAAGGAGCGCCACGACATGTCGTGGAAGAAGTGGGCCAAGCGCCTGCAGCGCTACTACTCCCACGTCGAGATGCTCTTCTCCCCGGACCTGTTCGTCGTCGGCGGCGGCGTGTCCAAGAACCACGAGAAGTTCCTACCGCTGCTGGACCTCAAGGCCCCGATCGTGCCCGCGGCGCTGCTCAACACCGCAGGCATCGTCGGCGCCGCCTACGAGGCCGCCCGCCGGGCCTGAGCGCCCCGGCCGCCCCGGTCCCCGGGGGAGGGCCGCCCGGCCCCGAGCGCACCGCCCACAGCCCCGGGGAGGGGCCAGGCACCTGCCCCACCGACGACGAGGCCGCCCACCCCCACGAGGGGGCGGGCGGCCTCGCTGCGGGTCCGACGGCGCTGACGCCGTCGGACCCGAGGCGCTCAGCTCATCGCCGCGGCGACGGCCAGCTTGAGGGAGTCCTGGAAACGGGTCTCGCGGTCGGCGGCGCTCATGTCGCCGGAGTGGTCCAGCAGGTGGTCGGAGATCGTCAGCACGGTGAGCGCCTGCCGGCCGAACTCGGCGGCCACGCCGTACAGGGCCGCGGTCTCCATCTCCACGCACAGCGTGCCGTAACGCGCCAGGGCCTCGGTCTGGCCCTCGGGGGTGAAGTAGAAGTGGTCGCGCGACAGGACCGTCCCCGCGTGCAGACGCTCGCCGTAGCCGGCGGCCACGCCGGCCTCGTAGGCGGCCATCGCCAGACGGAAGTCGGCGACCGCCGAGAAGTTGACGCCGGGCACGCGCAGCTGGTTCATCGCCGAGTCCGTGTGGGCGCCGGTGGCGACGACGACGTCGCCCACCTTGATGTCGGGGCTGATGCCCCCGGCGGTACCCACCCGGATGATGCGCTCGACCCCGAACTGGCTGAACAGCTCGGTGGAGTAGATCGTGAAGGAGGGCTGGCCCATGCCCGAGCCCATGACGGACAGCGGACGGCCCTCGTAGGTTCCCGTGAAGCCGAGCATGCCGCGCACGTCCGTCACCAGACGCGGGTCGGTGAGGATGAGCTCGGCGATGCGCTGGGCGCGACGGGGGTCGCCGGGCATGAGGACGGCCGGAGCGAAGTCTCCGGGCTCGGCGGCGATGTGCGGGGTAGCCATGAGGCCTCCTTGAGGTCGTTCGGGTACGGCCGCCCGCCGCCGGGGACAGGGACCAGGGAGGCTCCGGGGCACGGGACCGACGAGGACCACCCGTCTGGGCCGCACCAGGGGCCGACGGCGAGCGGACTGCCCGCCCAGTGTGACACAGGACGTACTTCCCGGGATGTGGAACGGCCCGTTCTGGGTTGACCGGCGCGCGTAGCGTGCGGACATCCCTGGCTGCGCCCCTCCCTCGCAGGCGCGGCCGACCGTCGCCCGTCACGGACCGGCGGCAGCCACCGTACGTACGACCTCGGAAGGCCTCTTCCCATGTCCTCCAGCACCCCGCAGCCACGCACCGAGCGAGAGCAGTGGAGCGGCCAGTTCGGCTTCCTCATGGCGGCCATCGGCTCCGCCATCGGCCTCGGCAACATCTGGCGCTTCCCCGGCGTGGCCTACACCAACGGCGGCGGCGCCTTCATGGTGCCCTACATCGTCGCCCTCCTGGCCGCCGGCCTGCCGGTCCTCTTCCTCGACTACGCCCTCGGGCACCGCTTCCGCGGCTCCGCCCCGGCCGTCTTCCGCCGCCTGAGCCGACGCTTCGAGTGGCTGGGCTGGTGGCAGGTCGTCATCAACTTCGTCATCATGACCTACTACGCCGTCATCGTCGGCTGGTCGCTGTCCTACACGGCCTTCTCCCTCAACCTCGCCTGGGGTGACGACGCGGGCACCTTCTTCCACAGCTACATCGGCCTGGCCGAGACCCCGTCCCTCGCCGCCAGCCCCGTGCCCGGAGTCCTCCTGCCCATCGTCCTCGTGTGGGCCTTCGGCATCTTCACCGTCGCGCGCGGCGTCTCCAAGGGGGTGGAGAAGGCCAACCGTCTCTTCCTGCCGTTGCTCGTGGTCATGTTCCTCGTGCTGGTCGTGCGAGCCCTGCTGCTGCCGGGCGCCACCGACGGGCTCAACGCCCTGTTCACCCCCCAGTGGGACGCTCTGGGCGACTACCGCGTGTGGATGGCGGCCTTCGGCCAGATCTTCTTCTCCCTGTCCGTCGGCTTCGGCATCATGCTGACCTACGCCTCCTACCTCAAGCCGCGCTCCAACCTCGTGGGCACGGGGCTGACCGCCGCCTTCGCCAACTCCTCCTTCGAGATCCTCGCCGGCATCGGCGTCTTCGCGACACTCGGGTTCATGGCCAACGTCCAGAACGTCAAGGTCGGCGACCTCGAGGGCATCTCCGGCGTGGGCCTGTCCTTCGTCACCTTCCCCACGGTCATCTCCCAGATGCCCGGCGGGCCGCTGTTCGGTGTGCTGTTCTTCGGCTCCTTCTCCATGGCGGGCCTGACGTCCTTCATCTCGATCCTGCAGGTGGTCGCCCCCGCCGTCTCGGAGAAGACCGGCTGGTCCGTGCCCAGGTCGACCGTCGTGGCGGGCGTCGCCTCGGCCGTGCTGTCCGTCATCCTCTTCGGCACCACCACCGGCCTGTACAACCTCGACGTCGTCGACGCCTACATCAACAACCTGGGCGTCGTCGGCTCAGCCATCCTCATGTGCGTGGGCATCGGCTGGGTGCTGCGACGCACCTCGCTCCTGCAGCGCCACCTCAACCTCGTCTCCGAGTCCCACGTCGTCGGCGTCTGGTGGAAGGTCCTCGTCGTCGCCGTCGTCCCCGGCCTGCTGGGGTACATGTTCGTCCAGGCCGCCTACTCCTACGCCACCTCCGGCTACGGCTACGAGCGAGGCTTCGAGGCCGTCTTCGGCTGGGGGACGCTCCTGGCCGGCGCCCTGCTGACAGCGGTGTTCACCCTCATGAGGTGGCGCACCCCGGTCGACGACTTCCAGCCCGCCGACCTCGACGTCCTCGAGGGGGTGAAGTGACATGACCGCCCAGGCCATCATCCTCATGCTCGTCGCCATGATCATCATCTGGGGCGGGCTCGCCGTCTCCGTCACCGCGCTCGTCGTGCGCGGGCACCGCGAGGAGGACGAGGAGCGCGCCGCCGCCTTCGCCCTCGCCCACGCCCACCTGCGTGAAGGCGGGCAGCAGGAGGACTGACCCCGCCCCCCGAGCCCGCACGTGAGCGCCGCAGGTTTCTCCTGCGGCGCTCACGTGCGCCACAATGCCCCCATGACTGACCCGGACAACCTGCGCAGCACCGCCCTCGTCGCCTTCGACCTGGACGACACGCTCGCCCCCTCCAAGTCCCAGATGCCCGCGCCCATGGCCCAGGCGCTGCGGGACCTGCTGGACGTCGTGCCCGTGTGCATCATCTCCGGCGGCCAGATCCTCCAGTTCCGCGACCAGGTCCTCGCCCACCTGGACGCCAGCGACGACGAGCTCGGCCGCCTGCACCTCATGCCCACCTGCGGCACCCGCTACTACACCTACGAGCCCGGCCAGGGTGAGGCGGACTCGCCCGCCGGGGCCGACTGGCGCCTGGTGTACGCCAACGACCTCAGCCCCGAGCAGGTCGCCGAGGGCTTCCGCGTCGTCGAGACCAAGGCCCGCGAGCTGGGCCTGTGGGAGGAGCGCACCTGGGGCCCCATCCTGGAGGACCGCGGCTCCCAGATCACCTTCTCCGCCCTCGGCCAGGAGGCCCCCCTGGAGGCCAAGAAGGCCTGGGACCCCACCGGCCGCAAGAAGGGCGCCCTGCGTGACGCCGTCGCCGCCCTCCTGCCCGAGCTCGAGGTGCGCTCAGGCGGCTCGACCAGCGTCGACATCACGCTCAAGGGCGTCGACAAGGCCTACGGCATACGGCGCCTCGCCGAGGTCACCGGCATCGCCCTGGACGACATGCTCTTCATCGGCGACCGCCTCGACCCCGAGGGCAACGACTACCCGGTCAAGGCGTTGGGCGTGCCCTGCCACGCCGTCGCCGACTGGCAGGAGACAGCCACCTACGTCAGCGCCCTGGCCCGTGACCTCGCCGCGCGCGGCGAGGCGTCCGTGAGGACCGCGTGACGCAGGGCCGCAGCCGCCAGACCTCCGGGCTCCTGCGCCTGGCAGGCACCCTCTCGCGCTGGTGGGACGCACGCACCGTCGCCTTCCGGCGCACGACGCGCGCCCTCGTCCTGCTTCTCGTCACCGCCCTCGTCTCACTGGCCCTCGGGCTGGGCACGGCCACGGCCTCCTCACCGGTGGGCCCCCACACCGCCCAGTGGTCCACCACCCTTAACTCGCGGGCCACCCTCGACCTGGGGGCGCTGGGCATGATCTCCATGGACTCCCCGGCCGGGGTCCTGGGCGTCACCGTCGTCCTGGGGGAGATCCCCTCCGAGGGAGACCTGCCCGCGGGCGGGACGCAGAGCATCGGCGAGCTGCTGTCCACCGACAGCGCCGCCTACATGCGGCTCATCAGCCACCCGGAGATCACCATCAGGGCGGGCGTGCACGCCCTGGCGGCCGACGCGCTGCGTCGCGCCGGGCTCATCGCCTCCGTCATCCTGTGCCTCGTCGCCGCCGGGCGCCTGGCCACGGGCGGCAGGCTGCGCGAGGCCGTGCGCTCGGCCCTCGCCCACGGCCCCGCCAGCCTCGTCCTGGCCGTGACCGTGGGCGCGGTGGCCGTCTCCGCGCTCGTGCCCGCACTGCGCTCGGGCACGAGCGCGGGCACCCGTCTGGAGGTCCTGGCCGGTACCCCGCTGGCCGAGGCGCGTCTGTCCGGGCGCGTGGCCGACGTCGTCTCCGCCTACGGCAGCCGCATCACTGAGGCCGTTGACGAGAACACAGCCTTCTACGAGGAGGTCGACGCCAACCTGGAGGCCGCCTGGCGGGCGGCCGAGGAGGTCGGCGGGACCGTCGACGTCACTGCCAGCGGGGGAGCGGTCGACACCGCCGACGTCCAGGCCCGGGCCCGTGAGGTGGCCGTGCGCGAGAGCGGACAGACGCTGAGCCCCGCCCCGGTCGAGGACACTGTCTCGTCGGCCTCCCCGGCCTCCACCGCCGCAGCCACCCCCACCCCCAGCGCCCCCGCCACGTCCGCCGGCCCCACGGGGGCCTTCGCCGTCGCCGGGCGCGGCGAGATCACGGCCGTGATGAGCACGGACCTGCACTGCAACCTCGACATGATCGACGTCGCCGGCCGCCTGGACACCCTGGCCGGGGCCCAGGTGCACATGGACGACGGCGACCTCACCATGACCGGCTCCGAGCCCGAGCAGATCTGCGTCAACGCCCTGTCCGCGGCCGTCCCGCGCGGCGTCGCCCGCGTCTTCACCGTCGGCAACCACGACTCTGAGCAGACTGCCGAGCAGATGCGCGCCCACGGCTGGACCGTCACCGACGGCACCGTCCAGGAGGTCGGCGGGCTGCGCGTCATCGGCGACGTCGACGCCCAGCGCACCCCCGCGGGCGGCACCTACCAGCGCGGTGACGAGACCAGCGAGCAGATCGGCGCGCGCCTGGCCGCAGCCACCTGCGAGGTGGGCGCCGACGTCGACGTCGTCCTCATCCACCAGCCCTACACCTTCGGGCCCCTCATCTCCTCCGGCTGCGCCCCGCTGCTCCTGGCCGGGCACGTCCACCAGGAGAAGGGCATGGGCGTCGCCCAGGGGGACAACGCCACCGTCGCCCACCTCACCAGCGGTGCGGCCCTGGGCGGCACCTCCATCGGCCCGGTCACCGACGACGCCTACCTGCACGTGCTGTCCTTCGACGCCCAGGGCGCTCTCGTCGGCTGGCGGGCGGTCGTCGTCCACCCCGACGCCTCCGTCACCGTCGGTGCCTGGCACGGCGTGCCCCCGGTCGGCACCGAGCACGACGGCGCCTCCCAGAGCGTGCTCGACGCCGCAGCGGAGGCCGAGGGCTGATCGGGCACAATGGGGCCGGACCCACGAGGACGCCGACCCGGCACAGATGAGGAGAGCCCATGGCGCACGTGCCCACGGAGGCCGAGATCAACGAGATGAGCGAGGAGGAGCTGGAGGCCTACCTCGACGGCTCCCAGCCCGACGAGGCCCGTCCCGAGCCCGACGACGCCTCGCTGCCCGCCTGGCTGCGCGCCACCGGCGCCCGCGCCTCCTACGCCTGGCTGCTCGTCGTCGGCTCCGCCATCGGCCTCTTCGCCTCCTTCGAGCTCATGCTCAGCGAGCTCACGCACCTCAAGGACCCGATGGGCTCGCTGTCGTGCGACGTCAACCCCTTCGTGTCCTGCTCGGCCTCCCTCGACGCCTGGCAGGGCAACCTCCTGGGCGTTCCCAACGCCTTCATCGGTGGCATGGCCTACGCCGTGCTGGCGGCCCTCGGGCTGCTGCTCGCCTGCGGCGGGAGGCTGCCGCGCTGGTTCTGGTGGGGGCTCGTCGCAGGCACCGTCGGGGCCCTGGTCTTCGTCGCCTGGTTCGTCGCCGTGTCCGTCACGGTCTTCGGAGCCCTGTGCCCCTACTGCATGCTCGTGTGGGCGGTGACGATCCCCATGGCCTGGGCCACCTGGGGGGAGGCCGCCGCACAGGGGAACCTGCCGCTGGGGGCACGCGCCGCCGCGCGCCTGTCCGAGGCGCGCTGGTGGGGGACCGGCACCACCGTCCTCGTCATCGTCGTCGTCGTCCTGGTCCGCTTCTGGGACGGCTTCGTGCGCATGATCGGCTGAGCCCGTGAAGGTGCGCAGCCCCGACGCCGCTCACGGCGACTCCGACTCGGCCGTCACCCAGGACTACCTCAAGGCCGTGTGGGCCGCCTCGGAGTGGGGCGGCAGCGGAGCCTCCATCACCGGGCTCGCCCGGCGCATGGGCGTGGCCCCCTCCACCGCCTCGGAGAATGTCGCGCGCCTGGTCGAGGCCGGGCTGCTGGAGCACGAGCCCTACCGGGCCGTGACCCTGAGCGAGGAGGGGCGCCGCCGCGCCTGCCTCATGGTGCGCAGGCACCGCCTGCTGGAGACCTACCTCGTCGAGCGGCTCGGCTTCGACTGGGACGAGGTCCACGCCGAGGCCGAGGACCTGGAGCACGCCTGCTCCGAGCGCCTCCTTCAGGCCCTCGACTCCGCCCTGGGGCACCCGGTGCGCGACCCCCACGGCGACCCCATCCCCCTGCCCGACGGGAGCATCGTCCAGCCCGAGCTGCGCGCCCTGGACACCGTGGCCGTGGGACGCACCGCCGTCGTCGCCCGCATCGACGACGACACCGAGCTCCTGCGACGGCTCGCAGCCGCCGGCATCGGCCTGGACACGCCCGTCGCCGTCGTCGCGCGTCCCGCCGGCGCCCAGCGCGCACGGCGCTCGACGACCATCCGCGCCGTGCTCGCCCCCGAGGGCACGCTGGAGGTCGAGGTTCCCGCCGCCACCCTGTGGGTGCTGGCCTGAGCGGGGCGGGCGGCGCCGTGCCCGGGGCAGGAGCACCGCGGGCGTCTACCCTGCTGCCATGAGCACCGCAGCACCCGAGCCCAGCATCTTCACCCGGATCATCGCAGGCGAGATTCCCGGCCGCTTCGTGTGGGCCGACGACGTGTGCGTCGCCTTCGCGACCATCGAGCCGCAGACTCCCGGGCACGTCCTGGTCGTCCCCCGCGAGCAGGTGACCACCCTCGTCGACGCCGACGAGGCCACGGTCGCCCACCTGGCCGTCGTCGCCCGCCGTATCGCCGCCACCCAGCTGCGGGTCTTCGGTGCGCTGCGGCCCGGCATCCTCGTCGTGGGCCTGGACGTGGCGCACCTGCACGTGCACGTCCTGCCCATCAACGAGGTGGCCGACATCAACCCCGCCTGCGCCCGGCCCGCTGCGGGCACCGAGCTCGACGAGGCGATGGAGACGCTGCGCGCAGGCCTGCGCGAGGACGGCTGGGGCCGCTTCGTGCCCGCCGTCCTCGGCTCGGCAGCCCTGGCCTAGGAGCGCCTGCGTCGCCTGCGGGCGCGCGCGCTGCGGCGGCGCACCTCGTTGGTGAGCGTGCCGCGCACGGGGCGCCCCAGGTCCGCCGAGCCGTGGTTGTTCGCGCCCGGACCGCGCCGCTGGGTGCGCACCCGTAGGCGCAGCAGCACCGCGCCGAGCACGATGGCGATGAGCGTGCCCAGCAGGACGGCGGCCCGGGCGTGGTCCGTCGTCGTCGCCTCCGTGAAGGCCAGGCCCGCGATGAGCAGGGACACCGTGAAGCCGATGCCCGCCAGGGCGGAGATCGCCAGCACGTCCTGGTTGTCGATGCCGTGGCCCAGGCGCAGCCGGGTGACACGGGTGAGCACGACGACGCAGCCCCAGATACCCAGGATCTTGCCCAGCGGCAGGCCCAGGTAGATGCCCAGCGCCACCGGGTCCGTGAGGACCTGGGCCAGACCGCCGGAGTCGACGATGTTGACGCCGGCGGCGAAGAGGGCGAAGACGGGAAGGGCCAGGCCCGCGCTCCACGGGTGCGTCAGGTGCGTGAAGCGCGCGGTCATGCCCGTGGGCTCGGCGCGGGAGGGCCGGGCCGGCACGACCAGACCCAGCAGGACTCCGGCGATGGTGGCGTGCACGCCCGAGGCGTGCATGAGGCACCAGGCGACCACGCCCAGCGGGATGAGCACGTACCACCCGGTGAAGCCGCGGTGCACGAGGACGGCGAAGACGGCGACGACCGCCAGCGCGCCCAGCAGGGGCAGCAGGCTCACTCCGCCGGAGTAGAAGACGGCGATGACGATGATGGCGAGCAGGTCGTCGACGACGGCGAGGGTGAGCAGGAAGGTGCGTGCCGCCGGGGGCAGTCCGCGCCCGAAGATCGACAGCAGCGCCACCGCGAAGGCGATGTCGGTGGCGGTGGGGACGGCCCATCCCGACATCTCGCCGCCGCCGACGAGCTGGACGACGGTGTAGACGAGGGCGGGGCCCG
Organism: uncultured Actinomyces sp.; assembly: GCA_937926195.1. Classification (GTDB taxonomy): domain Bacteria; phylum Actinomycetota; class Actinomycetes; order Actinomycetales; family Actinomycetaceae; genus Actinomyces. Next base: position 942 of record CALEXZ010000063.1, on the reverse strand, counting down.
CCATGCCGAAGGCGGCGGCGATCATCGGCAGCGCCGCCTCCCTGAGGTCGCGCAGCGAGCCGACGACGAACTCCTGCTTGAGCTCCAGACCCACCGCGAAGAAGAAGATCGCCAGGACGCCGTCGGCCGCCCAGTGGGTCACCGACAGGTCCAGGTGCAGGAAGGCGGGACCCACCTGGGTGGAGGAGAGCGCCTCGTAGGAGCCGCGCAGCGGCGAGTTGGACCACACGAGGGCGAGGACGGCGGCAGCCACCATGAGCATGCCGGAGAAGACCTCGTCCTCAAGCGCGTGGGTGAGCCTGCTCAGCAGGCGGGCCAGGGGGCGGGGCTGGGCAGTCATGGGAGCCTCTCGTACGGGGCGGGCGCGTCACCTGCGGGGACGGGGCGGTCCAACCGGGCAGATGGGGAGCCAGCGATCCAAGGCTGAGGCTATCAAGCCGGGCGCGGCAACCAGGGCGGGGTGAGCGGGGTCATCGTCCGACGGCGAGCGGGCGGGTCCCGGCGACGACGTGACCGGCATCGCCCTCCCACGGGACGGTCGGCCCCGAGGCCGCGCCGTGCCCGGCGATAGGCTGGCGCGCATGACCGACAGCACCCAGGTACCTGACCAGGCCGGCGACGCGTCCTCGGCGACGCCCTACCGCTACACTGCGGCGCTGGCGGACTCCATCGAGACCTCCTGGCAGGACCGGTGGGAGGCCGAGGGCACCTTCCACTCCGATAACCCGGAGGGGGCGCTCGCCGGCCCCGGTGCCGCCAAGGACAAGTTCTTCCTGCTCGACATGTTCCCCTACCCCTCGGGCAAGGGGCTGCACGTGGGCCACCCGCTGGGCTACATCGCCACCGACGTCGTCGCACGCTTCACCCGGATGGCCGGCAAGAACGTCCTGTACACGATGGGCTACGACGCCTTCGGCCTGCCCGCCGAGCAGTACGCCGTCC
>CALEXZ010000062.1 GCA_937926195.1 uncultured Actinomyces sp. | reverse complement strand
TCGCCCCGGCCGGCTCCGCGCGCCACCCCGGCGACGGCTGGGTGAGCTGTGCCTGCGGGCGACGGCACTGGGGGCTCAACGGCGCCGCCGGCCTGCTCGTGTGGCGGTGGGCGCCCGACGTCGGGGCCGACGTCGGCCGGAGCACGGGTCAGCAGGGCGCAGGACAGCAGGGCGACGGGCAGGGGGACCGGGGAGTCCGCGGCAAGGGCGGACGACGGCTGGAGGTGCTGCTCCAGCTGCGGGCGGCGTGGACGCACCGGGGCGGCTGCTGGGGCCTGCCTGGCGGGGCGGTGGCCGACGGCGAGCAGCCCGCCGAGGCGGCGCTGCGCGAGCTGGAGGAGGAGACCGGACTGCCCTCGCGCGTGCTCGTGCTGGGCGGCGCCCAGTGCCAGGAGCACGGGACCTGGCGCTACACGACCGTCACGGCGCAGGCCCCCTCGACGGCCGCCTGGGACCGTCTGCTGCCGGTGGACCGCGAGTCCGCGGGGCTGGCATGGGTGGCCCTGTCGGCCGAGTCCGGGGCCGAGGGGGCCGTGCGGTGGGCCGTGCCCCGGCCCGTGGCCGACGGCGCGGAGCACCCCGTGCTTGGGGCGTTGGCGGCCGTCTGGTCCGAGCTGGCGGTACTGCTGCCCCAGCCCTGACGCCGTGGGCCCGGGCTCAGGACTCCCTGCCGTCCTCGACGAGGGCGCTCATCATCTGCGTGAAGGTGGCGCGCTGCTCGGCGGGGACCCGGTTGACGACGTGGCGCCGCACGCCCGCCAGGTGCAGCGGGGCGGTACGGCGCAGGAAGGCGAGGCCCTCCTCGGTGAGCGTCGCCACGACGCCGCGCCGGTCCGAGGTGCACGAGCCACGGTGGACGTAGCCCTCCTTCTCCAGGCGTGCGACGGTGTGGGTCAGCCGGGAGCGCGAGTGGCTCACACAGTCGGCCAGCGCCGACATGCGCATGGACATGTCCTCGGCCTCCGACAGGCGCACGAGGATCTCGTACTCGTGCAGGGAGATGCCCGCCCCGGCCTCGAGCTCACGGTTGAGCCGGGCGGTGACGCCAAGGCAAGCGGACAGGAAGGAGCGCCAGGCGGCCATCTCGGAGACGTCGAGGACGCTCGTGTCCTCGATGGTCGCCACGCTGATGGTGCCCTCGACCTGGCTGCGGCCGGTGGGGGCGGTGACCTGCGGGGAGACGGCGTCGGCCGTGGCGCGGACGACCACCCGCGTGTGCGTGCTCATCATGCTGCCCGGCCTCTCTGCGTCACCCGTTTCGTTCAGAATTGAACGAATTGTCGGGACTGCTATGGCAAGACAGTACCCGCTCACAGCCTCCAGTCCACCCTGCGCCACGGCCCGGTCCGGAACGTGCCGCACCTGCGGGCACGAAACCGCTCAGCCGTCAGCCGAGGTCGCTCAGCGCCGTCGCAGGAGCACACCGCCCGCCGAGACGACGTCGCCGCACGCCACCACCTGCACCCGTACCCCCCGTGGGGGGACGGCCGCGGGGGCCACGAAACGCAGGTCCGCCGCCGCCGTCGGCACCGCCGCCAGGCTGAGTGCGGCCAGAAGCGTCCCGTGCGCGACGACGTCGGCCGCGCCGACGGCCAGGCCCGCCCGTGCACCGGCCCCGGCCACGAGGTGCAGGGCGTTGCGGTCGCCCGTCGCCCGCGCCCAGCCGGCGACGTCGGCGGGGCGCAGCAGCAGCGACCACCCGGTCCACCCATGGGGCTCCGGGCAGAGCACGTCCTCGGCGGGCACCGGCGTGGACGGCGCCGTGGGCACCGCCGTCGGAGCGGGACGGTCCCCGTCGCGTCGAGCCAGCCAGTGGGTGACCTCGCATCCGTCGGAGGACGTGCGCACCCTCAGGGTGCGCCACCCGCCCGCTGGAGCCGACCACACCGGGACGCCGTCGGCCCTGAGACCCTGGTCGGCGGTGCCGCGCCCTGCCAGGGGAAGGGCGGGCGGGCCCTCGTGCACACGGGGGCTGGTGGCGGCCAGACGGCAGCGCCGGTGGACGATCCCGTCCCAGGTCCCGAGCAGGGGGCGCAGCGCCTCCAGGGTGGTGAGCGCCGGCAGGACGAGGCGGGAGGCACGCACCGCGGCCGCGCGCGCCTCCTCGTCGGAGAGGACCGGCGCCAGGAGCGTGCGCAGGACCTCGGTCATCCCCCAGGGGTCCGGGCCGCCTCCCGCGCTCCCGGCGTCCGGGCACGACGAAGCCCCGCAGGCCTGGTGGCTGGCGGGGCTCTCGGTGCTCATGCCCGGATGCTAGCGGGCGAGCGGCGCAGTCTCAGCGGGTCTCGCGGTGCTCCGTGTGCTTGCCGCAGCGAGCGCAGAACTTGCTGATCGCGAGACGGTCGGGGGTGTTCCGACGGTTCTTCTTCGTGATGTAGTTGCGCTCCTTGCACTCCGAGCAAGCCAGAGTGATCTTGGGGCGAACGTCGCTGGACTTGCTAGCCACGGTTCTCTCCTCTGATTGATCCTCGAGCCGGTGGGCGCCTTGCTCGAACCTTGCGTAGCGGGGGAGGGACTCGAACCCTCGACCTCACGATTATGAGTCGTGCGCTCTAACCAGCTGAGCTACCTCGCCATGTCCATGCGCAGGGGGCCGTTACGGCCCCCCGTGCACCAGAGCCTCGAACGAGGATTGAACTCGTGACCTCTTCCTTACCAAGGAAGTGCTCTACCACTGAGCTATCGAGGCAACGAGCGGAATCGTAAGCAGAACCGCCTTGCCTGGGCAAACCGGATCCGCGTGGACTCGCTCACTGCGGGCCGCCCCGCGAGGGGCGCTGACCGTGCGGTCTGAGGACCGTCCAGTCATGGTGGCGGGTGAGGGATTCGAACCCCCGTAGCATTCCGCGGCTGATTTACAGTCAGCTCCCATTGGCCGCTCGGGCAACCCGCCGTGCTGCACACTCCCGCTCCGAGGAGCGCTCGCGTGACGCCGTGGAAGAATAGCAAGCCGACGAGCCGCAGCGCCAATCGGTACCGTAGGACCCTGCTCACAGGAGCGGGCGCGGTAGCGCCCACGGTGCCGCACCCGCTCCTCAGCCAGCGACTACCTCTGACCACCTCACCGCCCGCGCCGCACCGGCCGGCCCGACGAAAGGACGCCCATGGCCTCCGAGTCCTCCTTCGACGTCGTCTCCAAGCTCGACCGCCAGGAGGTCGACAACGCCGTCAACCAGACGGCCAAGGAGATCTCCCAGCGCTACGACTTCCGCGGGGTCGACGCCGCCGTCGAGCTCAGCGGCGACACGATCACGATGCAGGCCAACTCCGCCGAGCGGGTCCTGGCCGTCCTCGACGTCCTGCAGTCCAAGCTCTTCCGCCGCGGGGTCTCGCTCAAGGTCCTGGACCTGGGTGACAAGGAGCCGCGTCCCTCGGGCAAGGTCTACAAGCTCGTCTGCCCCCTCAAGGAGGGCCTGACCCAGGAGGTCGCCAAGAAGATCACCAAGGCGATCCGCGACGAGGGCCCCAAGGGGGTCAAGGCCACGATCCAGGGCGACGAGGTACGCGTGTCCTCCAAGTCCCGCGACGACCTCCAGACGGTCATCGCCCTGCTCAAGGACCTCGACGTCGACGCCGCCCTCCAGTTCGTCAACTACCGCTGAGCCCCCTCACGCTCGCTCCCCCGCCCCCGCCCCCCTCGAACTCCTCGAACTCCTCGGTTTGCGCTCGAACTCCCTGGGTGTTCACCGTACGTTCGCGCGCAAACCGAGGAGTTGGGGGCGCGCGGGTGGGGCGATGACAGGGATCACAGGTCTGCGGCTCGCAGAGCAGTCACAGCGACAGCAGCGTGAGCACCGCCGTGACCCGACGGTGCACCGCTGCGTCGGGCAGGAGCCCGAGCTTGGCGAAGATGCGCTGCGTGTGCTTCTCCACCGCCCCCTCGGTGACGACGAGACGTTCGGCGATCGCTGCGTTCGTCAGTCCCTGGGCCATGAGCTCAAGCACCTCGCGCTCACGCGGCGTCAGTGTCTCCACGGGGTCGTTGTGGCGCCCGCGCTGCATGACCTGGGAGACGACGTCGGGGTCGAGGACGAGCTCGCCGCGCGCCACCCGCTCCACCGACTCCAGGAAGGTGTCGATGTCCGTCACCCGGTCCTTGAGCAGGTAGCCGATCCCCCCGCCACCGTCGGCCAGCAGCTCGGGAAGGTAGCTGGCGACGACGTACTGGCTGAGCAGGAGGATCGGGGCCCCCGGCCACTGGGAGCGGATCGTCGTGGCGGCACGCAGCCCCTCGTCCGTGTGGGAGGGGGGCATGCGGATGTCAGCGACGATCACCTCGGGGCGCAGGGCCAGCGCCTGCGTCACCAGCGTCTGACCGTCACCGGCCTCCGCCACGACCTCGTGGCCGCCCTCGGCCAGGATGAGGGCCAGGCCCTGACGCAGCAGGAC
>CALEXZ010000061.1 GCA_937926195.1 uncultured Actinomyces sp. | reverse complement strand
AACCAGCCACGAAACTACCCGCCGCCGCTTGACACACCACATAGGGGCACCCCCCCGGGTCACGTCCTGTGCGTGGACGGATGTGACTCACGCCCCGCCAGCGCGTACCCTTCGACTGTGACCGCCAACACGCCGAAGACGCCCCCCGTCCCTGCGCCCCCCGAGGAGACGACGCCGCCCACGACTCGGGTCCCCAGCGCCCCCCAGCCAGCCCCCTTCCACCTCGTGGGCCGCATCCCCGCGACGGAGGTCTTCCCCGTCGTCGAGGACGGGCGCTGGCCCGCCAAGGCCGTGACGGGCGAGGTCTTCCCCGTGCGTGCCACCGTCTTCCGTGAGGGGCACGACCGCTACGGCGCCACCGCCGTGCTCGTGCGCCCCGACGGGACCGACGGCCCCAGGGCCCGCATGTACGAGATCGCCCCGGGCCTGGACCGCTACGAGGCGCGCCTGGCCGCCGACGCCCCCGGCGACTGGGGCCTGCGCGTGGAGGGGTGGTCCGACCCCTACGCCACCTGGAGCCACGACGCCGGCATCAAGGTCCCCGCAGGCATCGACGTCGAGCTCATGCTGGAGGAGGGTGCCCGCGTCATGGAGCGCGCCGCGACGGTGCCCGGACGTGAGGCGGCCGACGCCGACGTCCTGCTGGCGGCAGCGGCCGGCCTGCGCGACAGCGCCCTCACGTCCGGCGAGCGCCTGGGGCGCGGTCTCAGCGACGAGGTCGTCGCCGTCCTGGAGCGGCTGCCGCTGCGCGACCACGTCTCCCCCACCGCCACCTACCCCCTGCAGGTGGACCGCGAGCGCGCCCTGGCGGGCTCCTGGTACGAGATCTTCCCGCGCTCGCTGGGCTCGGGCGTCGACGAGCACGGCAACTGGCACACGGGCACGCTGCGCACGGCAGCCGCCCACCTGGACCGCATCGCCGCCATGGGCTTCGACGTGCTCTACCTCACCCCGATCTCCCCCATCGGCACGACCAACCGCAAGGGCCGCAACAACACGCTCATCGCCCGCCCGGGCGACCCGGGCTCGCCCTACGGCATCGGCTCGCCGGACGGCGGCCACGACGCCATCCACCCCGACCTGGGCACCTTCGAGGACTTCGACGCCCTCGTCGCCCGCGCCGGCGAGCTGGGCATGGAGGTCGCCCTGGACCTCGCCCTGCAGTGCTCCCCGGACCACCCGTGGGTCACCGAGCACCCCGAGTGGTTCACCGTCCTGGCGGACGGGTCCATCGCCTTCGCCGAGAACCCGCCCAAGAAGTACCAGGACATCTACCCCCTCAACTTCGACAACGACCCCGAGGGCATCTACCAGGCCATCCGCGACGTCGTGTACACGTGGATCAGCCACGGCGTGACGATCTTCCGGGTCGACAACCCCCACACCAAGCCCCTCGTGTTCTGGCAGCGTCTGCTGCGCGAGGTCCACTCGACCAACCCCGAGGTGCTCTTCCTCGCCGAGGCCTTCACCCGGCCCGCGATGATGCGCACGCTGGGCATGATCGGCTTCCACCAGTCCTACACGTACTTCACGTGGCGCAACGGCAAGCAGGAGCTCATCGACTACCTCGTCGAGCTGTCGCAGGACACCGCCCACCTCCTGCGCCCGACCTTCTGGCCGACCACCCACGACATCCTCACGCCCTTCATGACGCACGGGCAGGTGCCGGCCTTCAAGCTGCGCGCCGTGCTGGCCGCCACGATGAGCCCCACCTGGGGGATCTACTCCGGCTACGAGCTGGCCGAGTCCGTGCCCCGTCCCGGCTACGAGGAGCAGATCGACAACGAGAAGTACGAGCTCAAGCCTCGTGACTTCGCCGCCGCCCGTGCCAACGGCATCGAGGACCTGCTCACCGCCCTCAACGCCTCGCGCGCCGCCCACCCGGCCCTGCGCCAGCTGCGCGACGTGTGGTTCCACGCCACCAGCAACGACAACCTCATCGCCTACTCCAAGCGCGTGGACGCCGCCCACAGCCCCACCGGGCGCGAGGACGTCGTGCTCACCGTGGTCAACCTCGACCCGTACGGCGCCCAGGAGGGCCACGTCTTCCTCAACCTCGACCAGCTCGGTCTGCCCGAGGGCGCCGACGGCTCCCGCCCGGTCATCCGGGTCACCGACGAGCTCTCCGGCTGGTGCTACGAGTGGGGGGCGCACAACTACGTGCGCCTGGACCCCTTCGAGGGGCGCGCCGCCCACGTCTTCCGCGTCGAGGTCCTGTGAGCGCCGCGATGACGAACACGACCCCGACGGTGAGCCTGCCCGGCATCCCCGACGTCCCGCCCGCTGCCCGCACCGGCCTGAGCGAGGACCCCCAGTGGTTCCGCACCGCCGTCTTCTACGAGGCCCTCCTGCGGTCCTTCGCCGACTCCGACGGCGACGGCGTGGGCGACTTCAGGGGGCTGACCTCCCGCCTGGACTACCTTGCCTGGCTGGGCATCGACGCCATCTGGATCCCGCCCTTCTACCCCTCGCCCATGCGCGACGGCGGCTACGACATCAGCGACTACACGGGCATCGACCCGCGCTACGGCACGGTCGAGGACTTCGAGGAGATGGTGCGCGAGGCCCACGCGCGCGGCATCCGCGTCGTCATCGACATGGTCCTCAACCACACCTCTGACGCCCACCCGTGGTTCCAGGCCTCACGCTCGGACCCGCAGGGGCCCTACGGCGACTTCTACGTGTGGTCCGACTCCGACGAGAGGTACGCGGGCACGCGCATCATCTTCGTCGACACCGAGTCCTCGAACTGGACCTGGGACGAGCAGCGCGGCCAGTTCTTCTGGCACCGCTTCTTCTCCCACCAGCCGGACCTCAACTACGACAACCCGGTGGTCGTCGAGGCTGTCACCGAGGTCGTGCGCTTCTGGGCGCGCACGGGCGTGGACGGCTTCCGGCTCGACGCGATCCCCTACCTCGTCGAGCGTGAGGGCACGAGCAGCGAGAACCTGCCCGGCACGCACGCGATCGTGGCGCGCCTGGCGGCGGTGCTCGCCGAGGAGTTCCCCGGTGCCATCACCATCGCCGAGGCGAACCAGATGCCCGAGGATGTGGTCGCCTACTTCGGCACCCCTGAGGCTCCCGAGTGCACCATGTGCTTCCACTTCCCCGTCATGCCCCGTATCTTCCGGTCCCTGCGCGAGGGCAGCGCCGACTCGATCCGCGAGGTCCTCGCGCGCACGCCCGAGATCCCCGCCCACGGGCAGTGGGGCACCTTCCTGCGCAACCACGACGAGCTCACCCTCGAGATGGTCACCGACGAGGAGCGGGCTCTCATGTACGGCTGGTACGCCCCCGAGGAGCGCATGCGCGCCAACGTGGGGATCCGCCGGCGGCTGGCTCCCCTGCTGGGTGACAGCCGCGCCGAGATCGAGCTGGCCCACGCCCTGGTCCTGTCCCTGCCGGGCTCGCCGTGCCTGTACTACGGCGACGAGATCACCATGGGCGAGAACATCTGGCTGGAGGACCGCGACGCCGTGCGCACCCCCATGCAGTGGGAC
>CALEXZ010000060.1 GCA_937926195.1 uncultured Actinomyces sp. | reverse complement strand
AGCCCCTGGCGGTGTCGGGGTCGGTGGGGTCGGGGTCGGTACGGCCCGTCTCCTCGAAGATCTGGGCCCTGCGCCACGCGTAGGAGCCTGAGACGTCGACCCGGGAGTCCCACGTGTTGGCGGTGATGACGTACGCACGGGCGACGGCGTCGGCGTCCGTCCAGTCCAGGGTCGCCGGGTCGACGGGAAGGACGTCGCCGTCGAGCCAGGTGACCTTGCCAGGGTACAGGCAGTAGCCGCCAGGCGCGTAGGAGTGGTCCTCCTGCACGCACGTGCTGGTCGACGTCGTCTGTGTGGGCTGGGCCGCCGCCGAGGCGCTCTGCTCCGGCTCGGAGCTCGTCTCGGTCTCTGCAACGGTCGCAGTGTCCGTAGGGGTGTCGGCGGGAGTGGTCTCCTGGGAACGCAGGCTGCTTGCCCCACAGCCGACGACGCTGAGCGCCGCAGTGAGCACGAGGACGGCCACGGCGGTAGGGACTCGGTGCTTCGTTGCGCGCATGGTCTGGCTCCCTGGCGGTAGTAGTGGTAGGCGGAGAAGTCACCGAGACGGCACAGGACTGTCCCAGATGGACTCTTCGTCAATGTCGCTGGCCTCCCTGCCAGCACCAACCATCATGCCATCGCGACAGTCGACAGGAGTCCGTCTGCACCAGCCATCCACAACGCCGAGGGACTGGAACGCCGCTGGGGCACGTTACTCGTTGCCGACCTCTCCGCGCGCCGACGACGTCGGGGGGTGGAGACGGCGGAGCACCAGGTCCCGGTCGGTGTCGTAGAGGACCCGGTCCTCGGCGACGACGAGCGCGCCGCCGCGGTCGTCACCGAAGCGCCTGCCCACCGAGCCCGCGGCCCACTGCTCCCAGGCGCACTCTCCCGTCTCGATGAAGCGCACCCATGCCTCGTGCATCGCGTCGGCCAGCGCCTGCGGGGCGGTGCCGGGCAGCGTGTGGCCCGCGCAGTAGGGGTCGAGCAGGCAGTCGAAGGTGAAGGGAAGGTCCATGCAATGTGTGGCCATCCCCATCTGCCCGCCCGTGTAGGAGAACTCGAAGGCCCAAGAGCCCGCGCGCACCTCCCCCGACGCCCGGGTGCCCAGAGCGCCGCCCGGACGCGCCCCGTCCGCCTCACCGGTGCCGACGGCGTGCGCGTCGCGCGCCAGCAGCCACGAGGCCAGCTGGCAGTGGAAGATCGTGTCGGAGATGACATCACCCAGGAGCAGGTGCGGGGCGTCGGCGTGCTCGGGGTGCGCGGCGATCAGACGGTCGACGATGTCCTCGTCGATGCCGCCCTCGACGAGGACGCGGTGCACGTCACGCCCGGCCATGGCCTCGGCGAAACCGAGTCCGGCGAACACGAAGTCGTGCGTCGTGGACCCGGCCAGGACGGCGACGTCGGCCCCGTGCCCCTCGCGCAGCGCCTGGACCACGGGGGCGGGCACCACCTCGCCGTCGACCGTGGGGCTGAAGGAGATGCCCGTGTCCGGCAGACCCATCACCCCCAGGCGTGAGGCGACGGCCTCAACCGGGTCGGTGCCAAGGGCACCGGCCCCGCCGTCCTCGGCGCGCTCGTCCTGGGCGGTGAGCGCGTTCTGGGCGGCGAAGACCTCGTCGTAGGAGGCGGTGCGCAGCCCGGCGAGGGTGGGCTCGACACCCAGGGCCTGTGCCATCGCCCGGGCGCGCTCACGGTTGAGCCCCACAGGCATGTCGGTGACGGCGCCCGACTGGGAGATGACGGCTCGGAACAGGCCCCGCGCCCGCGGCACGGTCATGAGGACCATGGAGTTGCCGCCGCCGGCGCTCTGCCCGCCGATGGTCACCCGGGCGGGGTCGCCGCCGAAGCGGGCGATATTCTCACGCACCCACTCCAAGGCCATGACCTGGTCGAGGACGCCCCGGTTGAAGGGGGCGTCGGAGCCCTCGACGTAGCCGTAGCCGTCGAAGCCCAGGCGGTAGGCGACACTGACGGTGACCACCCCGTCACGGTTGAAGGCGGCGCCGTCGTACCACGGGGAGTTGTGGCAGCCGGAGGTCCAGCCACCGCCGTGGATCCACACGAAGACCGGCAGGCGGGCGCCCTCCTCACCGGGGGCGGGGGTGAAGACGTTGAGGGTGAGGATGTCGTCGCCGGCCACGGAGGGCTCGGGGATGGCGGGGTCGTCGAAGACCGAGCCGCGCTGCGCCGTCGGCCCCGGCACGCGGGCGTCGCGCTCCTCCTGCCAGGGCGCGCGGCGCACCGGCGCCATGAAGCGGTGCTCCCCCACCGGTGCCTCAGCGTAGGGGATGGCGTAGAAGGCGGCGGAGCGGGTGTAGCGGGGCTCGGGCCCGCGGCGCCGAGGGTGGGAGACGATCCGGCGCCACAGGCCCCTCACGGGCCCGGCCGCGGTCTCGACCCGGACGGTCTCCTGCGTCGCCACGGCGGTGGGGGTGGTGGCCACGTGATCGGTGGTGCTGACATTGCGCGGGCTCATACGAGTCTCCTCCCCTGGTCGAGATCTCAGCGCCCCAGGACCCCAAGGGCGAGGGTCGGCACGTCGGTGACGATGGCGTCGACGCGCATCTGCGCCAGGCTGCGCATCTGGGCGGGGTCGTCAATCGTCCACACGTGGACCTCAAGGCCCGCACGGTGGCTGGCGGCGACGAATCGCTCAGTGACGACCGGGACGCCGTGGTAGGCCACGGGCACCTGCACGCAGTCGGTGCGCGAGCGGTCCTGCGACCAGCCCCAGCGGGTGCGCGGCATCATGACACCCAGCTCAGCGATGACCATGAGGCTGGCGACGTCGCTGACCCCCAGGGAGGTCCGGGCGCGCGGCTCCTGACGGCGCAGGACCGCCAGGCGGCGCCCCGAGAAGGAGGCGAAACGCACCCGCTCCAGGGCGTCGGCGGCACGCACCGCCTGGATGGCGCCCTGCACGACGGCGGACTCCTTGAGGTCCACGTTGAGCATGAGGTCCGGGTAGGCGTCGAGCACCTCGTCCAGGCGCACCGGCGCCCGCCCGTCACCGGCGTCCACGGTCGACAGCTCGTCCCAGCTGAGGTCCGCGATGGCACGCGGGTCCCCGGTCGTGCGCGCGAGGTCGGGGTCGTGGGCGAGGATGACGACGCCGTCGCGGGTGGCGCGCAGGTCCGTCTCCAGCCACGCCAGCCCCAGCTCCACGACGTGCTCGACGGCGCTCCACGTGTTCTCGGGCACCTCGCCGGCGCCCCCACGGTGGGGTACGACCTGGCAGCGGCGCCAGGGGTGGGGCCTGTCCTCGCTGCCGGTGGCGGTAGCGGGCACGCGACGGGGTGTGCTCATGGGTGTCTCCGGTCTCCGGCTGCTCAGGAGCAGTCGGTGGTCAGCTCGACGGCGTGGTGCTGGACGAGCCAGTCCGCCGGGTTGACGGTGGTCTCGTCGGAGGAGTCGTCTGCGGTGCGCACCTCGAAGTGCAGGTGCGGCCCGGTGGAGTACCCGGTGGAACCGACGCCGGCAATGAGCTGGCCCGCCGTGACGGTGTCTCCAGCCTTGACGTAGATGCCGTCCGCGTACATGTGCAGGTAGGAGGTGTACCACACCTCGCCGTCGATCTCGTGACGGATGGTGACGGTGCCGGTCGCGCCCACCATGCCCGCCGTCGTGACCGTGCCGGCAGCGACCGCGTAGATGGGGGTTCCGACGCCGGCGGAGTAGTCCTGCCCCGCGTGCAGCTTGAGGTAGCCCATGGTGGGGTGGATCCGGTAGCCGTACTCGGAGGAGACCGTGTAGGTCCCCGCCACCATGGGGTTGAACAGCTCGGGGGCGCTGATGAAGGCGGTGGTGTCACCGGATGCGCCCGAGGGCTGGGGGGCGCAGGTGACCGCCGCGTTCTCACGGGCCTCGCGGATGCGCGCGAGGGTGGCGGCGTCGGGGACGTTGGACAGCTGGGCGTCAGCACCGGAGTCGACGTCGGCGTCGGAGCCGAGGACCGCGGCGGCCACCGAGGTCGCTCGGGGGGTCGCGCCCGGGGACGAGGAGGAGTCGTCCACCGCGGCCACGGCGCTGGAGACACCGACGGTGGCGATACCCAGCTGGTTGGACAGCGGTGCGAGCACAGTGGCGGCGGCGAGGACGGCGAGAACCGTGACCCGGCCGATGGTGCCCAGCGGCCCGGCCTCACGCCGGGGCGCCTGAGCGCGCTCGGGGTGCTCGGCCTCGGCGGCAGCCGGCACGGGGCTCTGGCTCGCCGCGGGCGGTGGGAGGGGTGCGGGGGGTGGGGGGACGACGGGAACGTCAGCGGTGTCGTCGTCCAGGCGCGAGGAGGGCGCAGCGGCGGCGCGGGCGGCCTCGGCGGCACGTTCCGCCTCTCGCCTCTCGCGACGGGTCATGGGCTGCGCGGTCACTCTGTCCACGATATCCCTGCCCGGGGGCCAGCGCCAGGAGACGGCTCACACCACACCCCGGGGAGCACGGCACCCGCCCCCGCCCCTACGCCCAGACCCCGCCGGCTCAGGACTCCTCAAGCTCGCGTCGCAGGTACTCCTCGCGCTGCATCGCGTCGTTCACCTCACCGACGAGCTCCTCGAGGATGTCCTCGAGGAACACGACGCCGAGCAGCGCCCCGTCGGGGTCCTCCACCCGTCCCAGGTGGGCGCCGGAGCGCTGCATGGCGACGAGCACCTCCTCGACCTCGTCCTCGGGGCGCACCTGCACCATGGCCCGCTCCAGCCACGTGGGGACCGGCTGGTCGCGCTCCTCGTCCTGGGCGTACAGGACGTCCTTGAGGTGCAGGTAGCCGCCGACGGCCCCGTCCTCACCGACCACCGGGAAGCGCGAGTAGCCGGTGACGGTGACGGCGTGCTCGAGCTCGGCGGGGCTGCAACCGGCGGGCAGGGTGACGACCCGCTCCAACGGGACCATGACGGTGCGGGCGGTCTCCTCGGAGAACTCCAGGGCGCCCGTGAGCAGGCCCGTGTCGTCCTCGAGCACGCCCTCGGCGGTGGAGCGCTCGACGATCGAGGCGACCTCCGCCGCGTTGAAGGTGGCGGAGACCTCCTCCTTCGTCTCGATGCCGAACAGGCCCAGCACCCAGTTCGACAGGCCGTTGAGGACGTTGATGACGGGGCCCAGGACCGTCGCGACCCACACGAGCGGGGGCGCCAGCAGGCGCACCGCCGTCTCGGGCGCGGAGATCGACATGTTCTTGGGGACCATCTCACCGATGACGACGTGGACGTAGACGACGAGCACGAGGGCGACGGCCACGGCCACGGCGTGCGCCCCCGCCGGACCGGCCCCGACCCGCTCCAGCAGCGGCTGGACGGCGTGGGCGATGGCCGGCTCAGCCACGACCCCCAGGCCGGTGGAGCACAGGGTCACGCCCAGCTGGGCGGTGGCGAGCATCCGTGAGACGTTCTCCAGCGCCCACAGGGCCGTGCGGGCACGCGAGTCCCCCGCCTCGGCGAGAGGCTCGAGCTGGGCGCGGCGTGCAGAGGTGACGGCGAACTCGGCGCCGACGAAGAAAGCGTTGCCCACGAGCAGCAGGACGGTGACGAGCAAGGCGACGGGGATGCTCACCGGGTCTCCTCCTGCTCGTCGTCGGCCTCGGCCACGGCCCTCACGCGCAGGCGGGTGACACGCCGCCCCTCCATGCCGACGACCGTCAGCAGGGCGCGCCGGGTCTCGACCTCGTCCCCCACGGCCGGCACGCGCCCGAGCTCGTGCATGACGAGGCCGCCGAGCGTCTCGTAGGGGCCGTCGTCGGGCACGTACAGGCCGCAGGTGCTGGCCAGCTCGTCGGGGCGCATCCACCCGGGCACCATCCAGTCCCCGGAGGCGTCGCGGTGGGAGCCGCCTCGACGGCGGTCGTGCTCGTCGGCGACGTCCCCCACGATCTCCTCGACGGCGTCCTCCAGGGTGACGACCCCGGCCGTGCCCCCGTACTCGTCGACAACGAGGGCCATCTGGCTGCCGGCGGCCCGCAGCTCGACGAGCAGGCTGCCCAGCGGCATGGTCTCGGGCACCCGGGGCACGGGGGTCATGAGGGAGGTGGAGGAGACCCTCACGGCCGAGCGCCTCTCGTAGGGCACGGCGATGACACGGCGCAGGTGGACGACGCCGATGACGTCGTCGACGTCCTCACCGGTGACGGGGAAGCGCGAGTGGCCGGTGGTGCGGGCCAGGGCGACGACGGCGTCGGCGGTGTCCTGGGCGTCCAGCGTGTGCAGACGCCCGCGGTCCGTCATGACGTCGACGGCGGTGAGCTCGCTGACGCCGATGGAGCGGGTGAGCAGGGCGGCGGTGGAGCCGTCGAGGGTGCCCTCCTCGGCGCTGTGGCGCACGAGGGCGGCGAGCTCACTGGCGGAACGGGTGCCGCTGATCTCCTCCGCAGGCTCGATGCCCATGCGGCGCAGCAGGAGGTTGGCCGTGTTGTTGAGAAGCTTGATGAGCGGGGCCAGGACGGTCGTGAAGGCCATGAGGACGGGGGCGACGAGCCCGGCGGCCCGCATGGGGTCGGCCAGGGTCGCGTTCTTGGGGATGAGCTCACCCACCACCATGGAGAAGGCGTTGACGACGACAAGGGCGGTGACGACGGCGACGCCGGTGGCCAGGGACTGCGCCAGCCAGCCGCTGAGCAGGTCGTCGAGGAGGTTCGCCAGCGCGTCCTGCATCGTGTAGCCGAGCAGGACCGTCGTCAGGGTGATGCCCACCTGCGCGCCGCTGAGCAGGGTGGACAGGCGCGACAAGGCCTTGCGGACCGTGTCGGCGCGGCGCTCGCCTGCGGCGGCGCGGGTCTCGACGGTGGCGGGGTCGAGGGCGACGAGGCTGAACTCCCCCGCCACGAAGACGGCGGTGCCGGCAGTCAGGAGGACACCGACGAGGATCATGACCCAGTCCCTCATGCCCGGGTCCTCACCGTGGCACGAGGGGCGCAGAGGGCCGCGAGCGCGCCGGCACGAGGCAAGGCGGTCGCGGGGTGGGGACTGGCGGGCTCTGCGGGCTGGGCGCTCGCCACGGCTGTGCGCCTGCGGGCCCGGCGGGAGTGTCGTCGCATAGTGGCTGGCACGCTATCACCCGGGCATCGCGGGCCCGCAGTGCCTCGCCTGGGGCGGACACGCGACGGTGGGCAGCGCATACCGCAGACACGGGCCCAACGTCCTACTAGCATCTCTTCTCAGGACATACGGGCGGGGCGCCTGGCCACCCCGCCCGGAGTCGGCAGTGTCACCGCGATGAGGAGGGACCCACTGTGACGACCCCTGACAGCCGTCCTGAGGCCGTCGGCGCGCCGAGCCGAGCCCGCAGCGGACCGGACTTCGGGCCCAACGAGTGGATGGTGGAGGAGAAGCGCGACGCCTGGAGGCAGGACCCGTCCTCGGTGTCCGAGCAGTGGCGCGCTCTCTTCGAGGCCGAGGCGCGCCGGGCCGGCTCCCCCGCGGGGGACGGCAGGGCCGGGACCGGCTCCGGCTCCGGCTCCGAGCCCGGCTCCGGCTCCGGGGCCGGGCCGACGGCGCCCGCAGCCCCCTCCCCCGAGGCGACCCCCGAGGGCGCTGCGGCCCGGACGGGCTCCACGGTCCAGGACGTCACCCGCTCCGACCTGCCCCCGGCCCCGCCCTCCGACGTCGCCCCGCCGACCTCCCCCTACGCCCACCGCACCGGCCAGCAGCACACGCACGCTCCCGGCGAGGCGGCGGAGCCCGGTGCGCGCACGCGCCTGCGGGGGGCGGCGGCCCGCACGGCGAGGAACATGGAGGAGTCGCTGTCCGTGCCGACGGCGACCTCCGCGCGGGCCGTGCCCGCCAAGGTCCTCATCGAGAACCGGGCGATCATCAACACGCACCTGGCGCGCACCCGCGGTGGCCACGTGTCCTACACGCACCTCATCGGCTGGGCGGTTGTCGAGGCCCTGGTCGAGATGCCCGCCATGAACGCCGCCTACGGCACCGACGAGGACGGGCGCCCCGCCGTCACCCACCCCGCGCACGTGGGCCTGGGCCTGGCGGTGGACGCCTCCACCTCCGGCGGTGAGCGGCGTCTGCTCGTGCCCTGCGTGCACCAGGCCGACCTCATGGACCTGGCGGGCTTCGTCTCCGCCTCCGAGGACCTCGTGCACCGTGCCCGCAAGGGGGCCCTGACCCTGGAGGACATGACGGGCACCACCCTGACGCTGACGAACCCGGGCACGCTGGGCACCCTGCACTCGGTGCCCCGGCTCATGCCCGGCCAGGGGGCGATCATCGGCGTCGGCTCCATGGCCCTGCCCGCGGCCTTCGCCGGGGCCAGCAAGGAGACCCTCGCGCGCCACGGCATCGGCAAGGTGCTGACCCTGACCTCCACCTACGACCACCGGGTCATCCAGGGGGCGGTGTCAGGCGAGTTCCTGCGGCTGCTGGAGACCAAGCTCATGGGCCTGGACGGCTTCTGGGAGCGCGCCTTCGAGTCGATGCGCGTGCCGCACGCGCCCATCCGCTGGGCGCACGACGCCGACTACGACCCCGAGAACGAGACCGGCAAGCCTGCACGCGTCGCCCAGCTCATCCACGCCTTCCGCCAGCGCGGGCACCTGGCCGCCGACACCGACCCGCTGGCCTACCGCTCGCGGCGCCACCCGGACCTGGACCCCACGACCTACGGGCTGACCCTGTGGGACCTGGACCGCACCTTCCCCACCGACGGGCTGGGCGGGACCGAGCGGGCCACCCTCAGGCAGATCCTCAGCCGCCTGCGCGAGGCCTACTGCCGCACCGTGGGCCTGGAGTACATGCACATCCAGGACCCGGCGCAGCGCCACTGGTGGCAGGAGCGCCTGGAGGGCGTCGACAGCGAGATCAGCGGCGGCGAGCGCCGACGCATCCTCACCAAGCTCCAGCAGGCGGAGGCCTTCGAGACCTTCCTGCAGACGAAGTACGTGGGCCAGAAGCGCTTCAGCCTGGAGGGCGGGGAGTCCCTCATCGTCCTGCTCGACCGCCTGCTGGACCACGCCGCCCACGACGGCCTCGACGAGGTCGTCATCGGCATGGCGCACCGCGGCCGCCTCAACGTGCTGACGAATATCGCGGGCAAGTCCTACGGGCAGGTCTTCGACGAGTTCGACGGCAACGGCGTCATCCAGGGCGCCTCCACGGGCGACGTCAAGTACCACCTGGGCACCGCGGGCGTCTTCACGGGGACCGAGGGGGTCAGCACCCGGGTCTCGCTGGCCGCCAACCCCTCCCACCTGGAGACGGTCGACGGCGTCGTCGAGGGCATCGTGCGCGCCAAGCAGGACCGCATCGGCCTGGGTGAGCACGGCTACACGGTCATGCCGGTGCTCGTGCACGGCGACGCCGCCTTCGCCGGCCAGGGCGTCGTCTACGAGACGTTCAACATGAGCCAGCTGCCGGCCTACCGCACGGGCGGCACGGTGCACGTCGTCGTCAACAACCAGATCGGCTTCACCACCGGGGCGGCCTCCGCCCGCTCCACCACCTACGCGACCGACCTGGCCAAGGGCCTGCAGGTGCCGATCTTCCACGTCAACGCCGACGACCCGGAGACGGTGGCGCGGGCCGCCCGCCTGGCCTACGAGTACCGGGCTGCCTTCCACAAGGACGTCATCATCGACCTCATCTGCTACCGGCGCCGCGGCCACAACGAGGGCGACGACCCCTCGATGACGCAGCCGGTGATGTACCGCCTCATCGACTCCCTGCCCTCGACGCGTGCCGTGTACGTCTCGGCCCTCGTGGGCCGTGGTGACATCTCGCCGGAGGACGCCCAGGCCCTCGAGCGCGGCTTCCACGACGAGCTGGAGCGGATCTTCGCCGAGACGCGGGCTGCCCGCGGGGAGGAGGCCGCCTCACGGGCGGAGGAGGAGGCAGCCTCGGCCTCCCTGGCGGACCCGACGGCGGTGGGTGTCGAGCGCGCGAACCTGGAGGTGCCGCTGGCCCAGATGCCGGGCGCCGGGATGATGATCGGCTGGACGAGCGCGGTCAGCCGTGAGGTGGTCGAGCGCGTGGGCGACTCCCAGACGGCCTTCCCGCCGGGCTTCGACGTGCACCCCAAGCTGCGGGCGATGCTCGACAAGCGCCGTCGGGCGACGCGCGAGGGCAGCATTGACTGGGGGCTGGGCGAGCTCATCGCCCTGGGCTCACTGCTCATGGAGGGCGTGCCGGTGCGCCTCGTGGGCGAGGACGCCCGCCGCGCCACCTTCGCGCAGCGCCACGCGGTCCTGCACGACCAGACCTCGGGCGCGGAGTGGACGCCCCTGTCCTTCCTCACCCCGGACCAGGCGCAGCTGGAGATCTACGACTCGCTGCTGAGCGAGTACGCGGCCCTGGCCTTCGAGTACGGCTACTCGGTGGAGCGGCCCGAGGGCCTGACGATCTGGGAGGCGCAGTTCGGTGACTTCGCCAACGGCGCGCAGTCCGTCATCGACGAGTACGTGACCTCGGCGGCCCAGAAGTGGGGGCAGCGCTCCGGCCTGGTCATGCTGCTGCCGCACGGGCAGGAGGGGCAGGGGCCGGACCACTCCTCGGCGCGGGTCGAGCGCTACCTGCAGATGTGCGCCCAGGACAACATGCTCGTCGCCATGCCCTCGACGCCGGCCAACCACTTCCACCTGCTGCGCGAGCAGGCCTTCTGCCGTCCGCGCCGCCCGCTCATCGTCTTCACCCCCAAGCAGCTGCTGCGTCTGCCCGCGGCGACGAGCCCGGTCGAGGAGCTGACGCACGGCTCCTTCACCCCGGTCATCGGCGAGAGCGAGACGATGATCTCCACCGGCGTCGGCGTCGACCGGGTCCTGCTGTGCTCCGGGCGGGCCTACTACGCGCTGGAGGCCGAGCGCCGGCGCCGGGAGGAGGCCCGCACGGCGATCATCCGCCTGGAGCGGCTCTACCCGCTGCCCGTGGCGGAGCTGGAGCAGGCACTGGAGGCCTACGACGGCGCCGAGCTCGTGTGGGTGCAGGACGAGCCGGAGAACCAGGGGGTGTGGCCGCACCTGCGGCTGAGCCTGCGCGACGGCGACCTGGGCGGGCGGAGCCTGCGGGTGGTCTCCCCACCGGCGTCGGCCTCCCCCGCGCTGGGTTCTCTGGGGGCCTACCGCCGCCAGCAGGAGGCGCTGCTCGAGGCGGCCTTCGCCAGGTGAGCGCCCCGGTGGAGCCCGCTGGCGGCAACGGCGGGATACTGAGGGTGAGCAGGACGGGGAGGCGGTAACGTCCGCCTCAGGACGTGAGAGCACAGGGAGGCGCACGTGGGCGAGACACGTATCCACTTCGTCGGCGACGAGCTCGTCGCGGGCTACGGGGACGCGCGTGCCCTGGGCTGGACGGGCCGCGTCATGGCACGCACCCGGGGCATCAACGCGTTGGCGACGACGCTGGCGGTGCCCGCGGAGACCACCGCCCAGCTCGCCGACCGCTGGGGCACGGAGGTGACCAGGCGCTCGACCCACCAGGGCGTCAACCGTCTCGTCATCGGGGTGGGCGTGGCCGACGTCGTCGCCGGGATCTCGGCGGCGCGCAGCCGCCTGGCGCTGGCGAACATCCTTGACAAGGCGGCCAGCGAGCACCGCCCCTGCCTGGTGGTGGGCCCTCCCCCGCTGTGGCACGCGGACCCGGACGCCACGGCGGCCCTGTCGCACGCGCTGGGCGAGGTGTGCTCGCGGCGCTCGGTGCCCTACGTCGAGACCTTTGAGGCGCTGCGCAACCACGAGCAGTGGGCGGGCGACGTCCAGCGTCACGACGGCCGCTACCCCGGTCAGGCGGGGTACGGGCTGCTGGCGTGGCTCGTGCTGCACCGCGGCTGGTACGAGTGGCTCGGCGTCGCGCAGCCGGCCGACTGAGCCGACTCAGCCGACTGAGCCGGCCGGGCCGCTCGGGCACCGAGGGCCCAGGGGCGGCGGGGGCGGCGGGTCAGCGACGTCAGGGGGTGCCGGACGGCGTCGGCCCGTGCCTCAGGAGCCCGGAAACGCCTGCTCCATGCGCGCCAGCATGTCGATGACCTGACTGAGGTCCGCGCGCACGTCGCCGGCACCGCCCTGCTCGTACCAGGTACGCAGGACCGCGACGATCCCCCACACGGTCGCCGAGGCCAGGATCCTGGCGCGCGGCAGCGCCATGCGCCCCGAGTCAGCCACCGCTCGGGCGGCGGCCTCGGCCTGCTCGTTGACCAGGACCCACATGGCGCCCTGGATCGAGGGGTGCTCGAAGCACCAGCGGGTACGCACCCAGGAGGGCCCGGCGTCCTTGACGAAGTGGTCCGCCCACAGGTCGTCCAGCACCCGGGTGAGCGCCTGCGCCAGGTCACCGTCCTGCTGGAGGTAGTAGGTGAGCAGCGTCAGGACGCGATCGTCGTACTCGTCGTGGACGATCAGCCCCTCCTTGGTCCCGAAGTACCGGTAGACCGTGGAGGGTGAGACCTCGGCCGCGTCGGCAACCTGCTCGATGCTCACCGCGTCGAAGCCATGGCGCTCGAACAGGTCGAGGGCGACGGCCTGGACGCGGTGCATCGTCGCCGCCTTCTTGCGCTCGCGCAGGCCCGGACGTGGCGCGCGGGCGGCTCCCGCAGGTCCGCCGTCGGCAGCGCTGTCGGCGGCGGCACGCTCCGGGGCGCCGGTACGCGCGGAGGGGTCGGACACGGGGCTCTCCTCGGGCGTCGGGGGGCGTCATCGGCTCTTGACAGCCACAGCCTAACAACTAAAGTCACCGTCATGTGCAAGTCACTATCAGATTCCGTCGTTGAGGCGCGGTCGCTCGTCAAGCGCTTCGGTCCCGTCACCGCCCTCGACGGCCTGGACCTGTCCGTACACGCCGGCGAGGTCCACGGGTTCCTGGGCCCCAACGGGGCCGGCAAGTCGACCACGATCCGCGCGCTGCTCGGCCAGCTCCGGCTCAGCTCCGGCACGGTCACGGTCTTCGGCCAGGACGCCTGGCACGACGCCGTCGACATCCACGCCCGCCTGGCCTACGTACCCGGCGACACCATGCTGTGGCCCAACCTCACCGGCGGCCAGTGCATCGACCTGCTCGGCGGCTTCCACGGCTCCATGAACCGTGCGCGCCGAGACGAGCTCGTCGAGCGCTTCGACCTCGACCCCACCCGGCGCCTGCGCACCTACTCCAAGGGCAACCGGCAGAAGATCGCGCTCGTGGCCGCCCTGGCCTGCGACGTCGAGCTGCTCGTCCTGGACGAGCCCACCTCCGGCCTCGACCCCCTCATGGAGTCCGTCTTCCAGTCCGTCATCGCCGAACGCTCCGCCGCAGGAACCTCAGTCCTGCTCTCCAGCCACATCCTGGCCGAGGTCGAGACCCTGTGCGACCGGCTCACGGTCGTGCGCGCCGGGCGGGCCGTCTTCACCGGGTCCCTGTCCCAGCTGCGCGCCAGCGCCGCCACCGCCGTCGACGTCGTCACCCCCGCCGCCGTCCCGGGGCTGGAGGCCATCGACGGCGTCAGCAACCTGCGCTCCCAGGCCGAGCCACGCGCCCACCGCACCACGCTGCTGGCCGAGAGCGCCGCGCTGCCCGCCGTGCTCGCCGCGGTCGCAGCCGCCCAGCCGCTGCACGTGGCCGTGCACCCGCCGAGCCTTGAGCAGCTCTTCCTCGACCAGTACTCCCAGCAGGACGACGGCAGCGGCGACGGAGGTCCGCGATGAGCGCCGCCGGCTACGCCCGCAGCCGCCGCCTCGCGGGACTGAGAGGCATGAGCGCCCTGGGGCTGCGCACCTCGTGGCGCAGCCTGGCGCTCGTCGCCCTCGTCTGCGTCGTCCTGGTCAGCGCCGTCGCCGTGGGGGTCGAAGGGCTCTACCCGACCCAGGCCCAACGCGTCGAGTACGCCGCGACCGCAGGCGCCTCGGGCATCTCCAACGCCTTCAACGGCCGCGGCTACGCGCTCACCACCCTCGGTGGGATCACCGGCATCGAGGTCGGCTTCATGGGGCAGATCCTCTTCCCCGTCCTGGGCGTCGTCACCGCCGTCGGCCTCACCCGGCGCCAGGAGGAGGCCGGGCGCACCGAGCTGCTCACCGCCTCGCGCGTGGGCCGGCTCGCCCCGCTGGCCGCCGCGGCCCTGCTGCTGGTGCTCACCTGCGCGCTCACGACGGCGGGCCTCGCGGGCTCGATGGCGGCCACCGGGCTGCCTGCGGCAGGGTCGGCGTGGTACGCCGCCGGGGTCGGGACCTGCATCCTGTTCTTCGCCGCCGTCGGCCTCCTCCTGGGCGAGCTGTGCCAGCAGGCGCGCACGGCCCAGCAGCTCGGGCTCGGCGTCGCCGCCGCGGCCTACCTGGCCCGCTTCGCCGTCGACGCCGCCCCGTGGGACGCCGTGTGGGCGAGCCCGCTGGGATGGCTCCCCGAGGTACGCGCCTTCGACACGCCGCAGGCCTGGCCCCTGGTCGCGTACGCGCTGGGCACCGTCACGCTGCTGACGGCGGCGGCGCTGGTGGCCGGGCGGAGGGACCTCGGCGCGGGCGCCATAGCCCCACGGCCGGGACCCGCCCAGGGCTCGGCGCGGGCGGCCGCCTCCTGGGTGCTGACCCTGCGGCTTCAGCGCACGGCGACGATCACCTGGCTCACCCTCGTGTGCCTGTGGGCGCTGCTCATCGGCCTGTTCAGCCAGGAGATGACCGAGATCATCACCGCCAACCCGACGCTGCTGGCCAGCACGGGGGTGGAGCGCGCCTCAGACCTCGTCGTCCAGGTGGCCGCCGTCGTCATGGTGGCCGGCGGCGGCAGCGTGAGCGTGCAGGGCGCCGCCCAGCTCGCCACCGAGGAGGGCACCGGGCGCCTCGGGATCCTGCTCTCCACCCGGCTCAGGCGCTCGCGCCTGTGGCTCGGCTGGTGGGCAGTGACGCTGACCTGCTCCGCCTGCGTCCTCGTCCTGCCGTCACTGGTCATGGGTGTGGCCATCTGGTGGGTGTCCGACCAGGAGGTCCCGGTCTCCTCCGTCCTGGAGATCGGCTGGGGCTACCTCCCGCCGGTCCTGCTCGTCGGCGCCCTCCTGGCGCTGCTGGCCTCCCTCGGCCCCCACGGGTGGCGGTTCGGGTGGGTGGTGGTGGCGTGGACGGCCGCCGTCGGCCTCCTCGCCGAGGCCCTGCGCCTGCCCGAGTGGGCCCGCGATCTCTCCCCGGCCCACCTCGTGGGCAACCTTCCGGTGGACGAGCCGGACGTGGGGGTGCTGGTCGGGCAGTGCGTGGCGGCGGCGGTGCTGCTGGCGCTGTCCCTCGTCGTGTTCTGTCGGCGCAGCCTGCGGGCCGGGTGAGCGGCCGCGTCCTCGCCCAGGCACCCTCGGCGGGTACCCGGTCAGCCGGCAGCGGGCAACCGCCACACGCAAGCCGGTGCACCCGCCTGGACGCCGGACGGCCGGCCACCCCGTGGGGTGGCCGACCGTCCGTGCTGGTCCGTCCTGGCGGGTCGGTGCCGGTCGGTGCTGACCTGACCGTCCGCCGCTCGGAGCAGAAGCGGCTCAGGCGTTGGGACGCTTGCCGTGGTTCGCTCCGGACTTGGCACGGCTGCGACGCTTACGACCGCGCTTGCTCATGATGGCCTCCTCGTGTCTGGGATGCCCCAGACGGGGCACTGAACGCTGGCAATACTCGCACACCGGACAACCGTGAATCCACCTGGTGCCGGGTTGCGCCAGTCACGCCTGGGAGCGGGTGACGCGCACGGTCTGGCTGCGCACCGTCGTCGTGCCGTCACTGACGATCGTGGTCGTCGTGGTCGTCGTGGTCACCGTCGCCCGCAGGACGGACAAGCGCCCGATGACGCGCTCACGCAGCTCGGGCGGCGCCTGCTCGACGCAGCGTGAGCGCAGGATCTCCCGCAGGTGGTTCTCGGCGTCGGCCAGGCGCGAGCAGTGCTCGCAGGTGGCGACGTGCCGGGCCAGGCGCGAGGACAGGTCCCCGTCGCACTCGTGGTCGAGGAAGGCCTCCAGGTGGGCGCGCGCCTCCGAGCAGGAGCAGTCCTTGTCGGCGTCGGTTCCCATCAGTCCTCTCCTGCCTCGTCGCCGGTGGTGTAGCCCAGCTGGCGGGCGTGGTCCGCGAGCAGCTCGCGCAGCTGGCGGCGCCCGCGGTGCAGACGGCTCATGACCGTGCCGATCGGGGTGCCCATGATCTCGGCGATCTCCTTGTAGGCGAAGCCCTCAACGTCGGCGAGGTACACGGCCAGGCGGCGCTCCTCGCTCAGCTCGCCCAGGGCGGCCTTGATGTCGTCGTCGGGCATGTCGTCCAGGGCGAGGATCTCGGCGCTGGGCAGGCCGACGGAGTCGTGCGAGGCGGCCCGGTGCAGCTGCCAGTCCTCGACCGTGTCCGCGTCCGACTGCAGCGGCTCGCGCTGCTTCTTGCGGTAGGAGTTGATGAAGGTGTTCGTGAGGATCCGGTACAGCCAGGCCTTGAGGTTGGTGCCGGGGCGGTACTGGTGGAAGGCCGCGAAGGCCTTGGCGTAGGCGTCCTGGACGAGGTCCTCGGCGTCGGCCTGGTTGCGGGTCATGCGCAGGGCGGCGCCGTAGAGCTGGTCGAGGTAGGGAAGGGCGTCGGCCTCGAAGCGGGCGGCGCGCTCGGCCTCCGTCTCGTCGGCGGGGGCACGGTCGGTGTCGTCGTCGAGGAGGGCGCTGACGGCCGGGACCTCGGCCGTGTTCGTCTCCTCGACGGCGGGCGCGTCAGACCCGTCGAGGCGCTCAAAGGTGGGGGTGTCCGTCATCGCCCACGAGCCTAGTCCACCCAGGGCGCGGGCCGAATCGACGTCGGACGCCACCTCAGGGGCGAAGAGGCGCGTCCCGACCGCCTGGCGGGCCGGGGCAAGGGTTCGTGCTGTCATCACCCGGGCCAACACCGGCGAGGGCGGGCTTGTTCCCGGCGGCGGGCGCGTCCCTCCTGGAGGGCCGGGGCGGGCGCCGTCGGGCCTGCCCCTCACGGCGGGGCGGGCACCGTCGGGCGTCGTCGGCCTGCCCCTCACGGCGGGGCGGGCGTCGTCGGCCGGGCCCCTCACGGCGGGGCGGGCGTCGTCGGCCGGG
>CALEXZ010000059.1 GCA_937926195.1 uncultured Actinomyces sp. | reverse complement strand
ATGAGCAAGCTGCGTCACCCCTCGCGCAGCCAGGTCCTGCGCGACTACCTCGACTAGGAGCTCGCGCGGTGCTGTGGCTTGAGGCCCTCGGTGTGGTCACCGGGGCGGTCTGCGTGTGGCTGGCCGTGCGCCTGAGCGTGTGGACCTTCCCGGTGGGGCTGGTCAACAACGCCTGCTTCCTGGCGATGTACTGGATCGCGGGCATCCACGCCAACGCCCTGCTCCAGCTCGTCTTCGCGGTCCTCGCCGTCCTGGGCTGGACCTGGTGGCTGCGCGGGGACCACGGTGACGGGCCCCTGCGCGTCCACCGGCCCTCACCACGCGTCCTGGCGGGCGTGCTCGGGGCCACGGCCGTGTGCGCGGTGGCCCTCGTGGCGCTCCTGGGTGCCACCACCGACTCGCCGACCTGGGTCCTGGACGGTGTGACGACGGCGACCTCCCTGGGCGCCCAGCTCATGCTGGGACGCAAGTGGATCGCCAACTGGTACCTGTGGATCTTCACCGACGTGCTCACCATCGTCATGAACATCACCGTCGGCCTCTACCTCACGGCCGCGCTCTACGGGCTCTTCCTGGTCATGTGCCTCCAGGGGCTCAGGCTGTGGCGCCGTGAGCTGCACGCCCAGGACCCGGCCTCGTCGACCGCCCGGAACCCTGTGGCGGCACCGGGCGGGGCCGCATGACCCCGGAGGCCGGTGCAGCGGTCGGTGCAACGGCCGACACCGCGGCCGACACCCGCTTCGAGCACGGCCTCGTCGTCGGCAAGTTCTACCCGCCCCACGCCGGGCACCTCAACCTCGTGCGCCACGCCCTGGCCCGCTGCCGGACCGTGACCGTCCAGGTACTCGCCTCCAGCGCCGAGTCGCTTCCCGGCGAGCTGCGGGCGGCGTGGCTGCGCGAGCTCGTGCCCACCGCCCGCGTCGTCCACGGGCTCGACGACGCCGAGGTCGACTACGCCAGCCCGGCCGCCTGGCAGGCGCACCTGGCGATCATGCGGGACCTGCTCGACCCGGCTGACGGCCCGGTCGACGCCGTGCTCACCTCCGACACCTACGGCCGCGAGCTGGCCCAGCGCCTGGGCGCCACCTGGGTCCGGGTCGACCCGTCCCGCCAGGACCTGCCTGTCAGCGCCCGCGCCGTGCGCGCGGACCCGGCCCGCTACTGGTGGGCCCTGCCTGCTCCCGTCCGCGCCTGGTACGTGCGCCGTGTCGTCGTCCTGGGGGCCGAGTCCACCGGCACGACCACCCTGTCGCACGCCCTGGCCACCCATTACGGCACGCCGTGGGTGCCCGAGTACGGCCGCCAGTGGTGCGAGGAGCGTCCGGGCGGGCTGGAGGCCCCTTGGGTCAGCCCCGAGTTCGACCTCATCGCCCGCGCCCAGGCGGCCACCGAGGACGAGGCCGCCAGGCGCACCCCGCGTCCGCTGCTCGTCACCGACACCGACGTCCTGGCCACCGCCGTGTGGCACGAGCGTTACACCGGCTCCCGCTCGGCCACCGTCGAGGCGCTGGCCGGGCGGCGCAGGCCCGACCTGTACGTCCTGACCGGTGACGACATCCCCTTCGTCCAGGACGGGTGGCGCGACGGCGAGCACATCCGCCACGACATGCACGCCCGCTTCCGTGAGGTCCTGCGCGCCACCGGGGTCCCCTGGATTGAGGTGCGCGGCGATCACGACCGGCGCATGGCGCAGGCCACCGCGGCCATCGACGAGCTGGTGGCCCGCCCCCGAGAGCTGTCCGCGCCCCTGCCCGAGGCACACGTGGGCCTGAGCACGCCGGGCGTGCTCACCGACCCCGAGGAGACCCCGTGACCATCTCCTACGGCCATGTGCCCAGCTCCCCGGTCGCTCCCGTCGCCTCCGGCCGTGCGACCGCCCCCGGTGCCCTCGACGTCGCCGACGTCTTCCGGGACTCGACGCCCTCGGCACAGCGCCCGGACCTGGGTGAGAAGCTGCGGCGCGCCTACTACTGGATGGTCAACGAGGCGGTCATCAGCCCCCACTACGACGTCGAGTTCGAGGCACCGGGGCCGGTGGCGGACACGAGCGTCGAGCTGGGCGAGACCGGCGCCCGCCTCCACCTGCCCAGCGGGCCGTCCTACTCCTCCTTCGTGCTCATGCCGCTGCTGACCTTCGCCGTGCGGGGACGGTGCCTGTTCGTGGGCGGCCCCGGCCGGGGCAAGACCACCTCGGCGGTGCTCATGGGCGTCATCGCCGGCTACCCCCTGGAGCAGGTGCGCCGCGCCATGCAGCACGGCCACCCCCAGCTGACGGTCTCCGACCTCTTCGGCACCCCGCTGCCGCGCGACCTCGTCAACGCCGACTCCCTGGCCGAGATCGAGGTCTCCTGGCGCTCCTGGCTCGGTATGCGCGTGAAGATCATCGACGAGTACAACCGCATCCCCACCCGCACCCAGTCCGCCCTGCTGACTGTCCTGGCCGACGGCTACGTCGAGTCCTACGACCAGGTCCTCACCACCGGGGACGCCGCCTGGTACCTCACGGCCAACGACGACCTCGGCGGCGGCACCTACGAGGTGGTCGAGGCGCTGCGCGACCGCATCGACGTCACCGTCCAGGCCCTGGGCTTCAACTCCCGGTTCCTGCCCGGGCTCCTGGCCAGGTCCGAGCGGGGCACCCACCCCGAGCGGCACGTGCCGCCGGCGGTCGTGTTCTCCGACGCCGAGCACGAGGAGCTCTCCGCCCAGGTGCAGGCCGTGCCGATCGAGCCGGGAACCCTGCGGCGCCTGGCCTTCTTCGCCTCCCAGCTGGAGGTCTGCGAGCGGGCCGCCACCCAGTTCGAGTACCGCACGAAGGACACCGCCCGCCTGGCCGGGGGAGACGTCGCCGACCTGGCGGCCCGCACGACCGGCCGCGACCACCTCACCGACATCGGCGACCAGACCCTGTCGGGCCTGTCGGTGCGCGCCATGCACACGGCCCTGACCTACTCCAAGGCCATGGCCTACTTCCGGGGCCGCCCCTCGGCGGGCCTGGACGACCTGCGTGCCGTACTGCCCTTCGTCCTGCGGGACAAGCTCCAGCCCAACCTCGACAGCCCCGCCTTCTCCACCGACGCGGGCACCCTGCTGCGCTGGGACCGCATCGCCTGGCTGCGCGACCTGTTCGACCAGGCCTGCCACGCCTACGACGCCACCCAGCTGGAGGCCAACGACCCCGTGGGGGACATTCTGGAGGAGCTGCACGCCGGCCTGGACGGCGTGCCTGCCACCGAGGTGCGCGCCCGCCTGGCGCGCATCGAGCACGAGCTGCGGGCGCTGCGCGCCCCGGGCAAGCTCTACGGGCACGTCTTCGAGGACGCCATGGCCCTCAAGTACGCCCACCAGCGCTACTCCGCCTACCTGTCGTGGCTGGAGTGGTCGGGGAGATGACCCGGTGAACCCGTGGCGCTCCTTCCTGGCCGCACGGCGCGAGGCCGCCAACGAGGTCCTGGCCTCCCACGCGCGCGCCCCCCAGGACCAGGTCCTGGCACGCCTGGCCGCCCTAGAGCGCCCCGCCAACGTCCTGGCCTCCAGCGCCACCGACCCGGACGAGGTCGACCGCTGCTTCCTTGAGCTCGTCCGCCTGGCCGCCAGGCACCCCCGCGCCCAGGACCCCCTGTGGCAGCGGCTGGAGCAGACCCTTGTACTGGCGCCGTGGTGGCTGCGCGCCCCGGCGGAGGTCGCCGAGGTGCTGCGCACGCCGGTGCCCGGGGCCGAGCCACAAGCGATGTGGCGGACCTGGCTGGCGCTCATGGCCGCCTGCCCGCCCCCCGGTCACGCCCTGGGCGCTGGCGCCACCGGTGCGGCGGGCGTCGTCGGCGTCTCGGTGTCACCGACCCGGCTCGCGGTCCTGGCCGGGTGGCGCCACGGGGCGGTGCGTCTGCGCGATGCGGCCCTGGGCGTCCTGGCCCTGAGCCCGGACACGGTGTGCCCTGCCCTGGGGGCGGGGACCCGCTTAGCGGCCGAGCTGGCTGCCCGCTCCCGCTCCGAGCGCTGGTGGTGGCCCGCCGGCCCGCGGCCCGCCCGCCACGTCGTCGGCGGGTTCCGTGGCGACGGCGGCACCTGGCTGGAGCGCCCGCGTCTCCACAGCGCCGACGACCAGGCCTGGTACGTCGTGGCCGACGGCCTCCTGTGGGCGATCATCGCCGACGTCCACGGCGCCGCCGTCGTGCCGGCAGGCGACGCCCCCGAGGGGGTGACGGCACCGACGACGGACCTGCCCGGCCCCGGCGCAGCGGTCCTCAGCGTCCTGCCGCGCAGCTACCGCCTTCTCGTCAGGGCACCGCAGTGAGCGCCGGCCACCTCGACTACGTCCGAGCCGTCGCCGAGGCCTGGCCCGCGGCCCAGGCCGTATGGAGCCCCTCGACCCGGCTCCACGCCCCCACCGTCCACGGTGCCCCGGACGAGCCCGAGGTGGGGGCGCACACAGACGTACCGGGCTCCGCCCTGGCCTGGCTCGACCTGTCCACCATGAGCGTGCACGTCAACACCCGCGTCATGGCGGACAATGGCCTGGGAACCCGGGACTGCCTGGCGGTCCTCGCCCACGAGGTCGGGCACCACGTCCTCGCCCCCGCCGACCGGACCACCGCGGCACGGGTGGCCCTACGGGTCCGCCGCGCCCTCATCGACCGTGACCCGCTCGTGCCCTACGTCTCCAACCTGTGGCTGGACCTCGTCATCAACGACGAGCTCGCCCACCGGCGCGACATCGACGTCACCCGGGTCCTGGCGCCCGACGGCCCCGTCGAGGAGACCAACACCGTCTTCGCCACCTACCTGCGCTGCCTGGAGCTGCTGGGACGCAGGCCAGCGGGATCCCTCGTCGAGCCCGGGCAGGCCGCCGAGAGCGAGGCCCGCATCATGGCCCGCGTCGCCCGCGTCTACTCCAAGCGCCTCGTCAAGGGCGCCGAGGGATTCGCTGCCCTCATCCGCCCCCTGCTCCCGCCCCCGGACTCCTCTGTCCTCTGGCTGCCCTGCCACGGGGTCGTGGGGGAGCACCGCCTGCCGGACGGCCTGGTGGGGGACGCCTCCCTGGTTGCGCCCGTCCTCCACCCCGTGCTGGACCCGGAGGTCATGGGGACAGCGGCCGAGCACAGCTGCGAGGCTGTCAAGGCTCCCGAGCCGGTGGAGTCCACCGGGCAGAGCGGTGACGGGCAGCGCTTCGAGCCCGCCGACCTCCACGCCGTCGTCACCGCCCTGGGGATCAGCGTCGACAAGCCCACGGTCACGGCCCACTACTACCGCGAGCTCGCCGCACCCCACCTCGTGCCCTTCGAGGACCCCCGGCCGCACCGCTACAGGGAGACGATCCCCGGGGCGTCAGAGACTTGGGAGCTGGGTGAGGACCTGGCCGACATCGACTGGGCGGCCACCGTCCTGGCCTCGCCCCTCGTCGTCCCCGGAGTGACGACGCGCAAGCGCGTCCAGGAGGAGGACCGGGGCGGCGAGCCCGAGCACGTCCCCCTCGACCTCGACCTGTACCTGGACTCCTCGGGCTCTATGCCCAACCCCGCCCACGTGCTCTCACCGGTGGCGGTGGCCGGCACGATCCTGGCCCTGTCCGCGCTGCGCGCCGGCGGTCGCGTCCAGGCCACCACCTGGTCCGGGCGCCAGCAGATCGCCTCGACCGACGGCTTCACCCGGGACACGGACGCCGTCATGGCGGCGATCGTCGCCTCCTTCAGGGGCGCCACGTGCTTCCCGCTGCCGCTGCTCGAACGCACTCACCTGGGCCCCCGGACGGGGCACGAGGACCAGCGCCGCTGCCACATCGCCGTCGTCTCGGACACCGGGGTGGTCTCCATGATGGACGACGTCGAGGACGCCACCGGGAGCCCGGGTGTGGCCGAGCGCGCTCTGGAGGCCGCCGGGGGAGGCGGAACCCTCCTGCTGAACTGCGGTGAGAAGGCCCTCGCGCGCCTGCGGCTGCCCGCAGGCTATGAGACCGTGCTCGTGACAACGATGGACGACGTCATCTCCCGCAGCCGGGAGCTCAGCCGCAGGGTGTGGAGGAGGAACCGATGAGGTGGCACGAGGAACCGCCCGCCGCCGACGTCACAAGCGACGGTATCGCCCTGCCGCGCACCGCCCAGGCCGTGGAGACGGTCACCGACGCGCTGCGCCACGCCGCCGCCGGGCCGCCGCTGGCCGTCCTCATGGCGGACCTGGCCTCGGCCGGCACCGACTGGCGCGCCCCGGGGGTCGACGACGACGCCGTCCTGGCCGACGCCGTGCGGGACACCGGCCTGTCCCTGGAGGCCTACGACGAGGCCCTGGCGGCGCAGACAGGAGCCCCGCAACCGCCTCCTGCCGGGATGCGTGTCCTGGCCGCGCGGCTGCTGCGCCGGGTGAGCACCGAGCAGGCCGGGGCGTGGCCGGGGCACTGCGGTGGCCCCGAAGTCGGCGGGCGGAGGCTCGCCCTGGCCGTCGCCATGCTCTCGGAGTACCTGGCACCATGGACGGCCCAGGACACCTGGGTGGTCGAGCACGAGCGTCGTGAGGAGCTGTGCCGCCTGTTCCTGGCCGGGATGGGCCTCACCCCGCGGGAGGAGACCCCGGCCGTGGCCCTGGCCGGTTGGGAGGCCGTGTCGGTGCTGGCCAGTACCGAGGCCGCCGAGCAGCTGCGCGTCGAGGAGGAGCGCCGCAGGGAGCTCGAGGAAGCCCTGGCCCGCAAGCGGGCGGCCGAGGCCGCGTCGAGGTACGTGGGGTACTGAGCATGGACGAGGAACGGTTCCGCGCACGGTGGCAGCCCGGTGGTGCGCAGGCCTCGGTGGCGGCCGCCCTGACCAGAGCGGGCCGCGAAGACTACGCACCCATGAACGCCGCCGTCCTGTCCGACACCGAACGCTGGCCCACCCTCGACGCCGCCGCCCTGGCCCAGGTGCGCCGTCTGGCCGACGAGCCGGGCGCCCCGTTGTGGACGCACCGCTGCGGGGACCGGCTCACCGGTGCTGACCTCGACGCGCTCGCCCGCTTCGCCGCGCTCGTGGGCGACGGCTCCTTGGCACAGAGGTCCACCGGTCCCCAGCCCCACGCAGTCCTGACGCAGGAGGTCGTGCGACCCGCCCTTGGCACCGTGCCCCGCTACCGCGCCCTGATCCGCACGGCGCAACTGGCTCCCGACGCGACCCTGGGGGACCTGCCCGTGGCCGACCGGGAGGACCTGCGCCGGGACGTGGCCTCCTTCGTGCCCGTCGACGCCGACCTGGGCCGTGCGGTCGTCGGCTCCTCCTCTGGATCGACGGGGGCCAGCCTGCGATTCCCGGTCGATCCCCTGGCCCCGGCCGCCGACGTCGTGCTCCTGCGGTGGTGGATGGACCGCCTGGGCATCTCCTGGGACCTGGATGCCGACCGTCCCCAGCGCCTCGCCCTGCTCCAGGTGGTCGACCAGGGCGAGGCCTTCACCTACGCCTCGGCGATGACCGCCCACGGGCCGGGGGCGCACATGGCGCGCGTCAACCTCGACCCCGGCGCCTGGCGGCGGCCCGCGGACGCCTCCCGGTGGCTGGCACGCCACGACCCGCTCGTGCTGTCCAGCGCACCGCTGCCGCTGCTGCGCCTGGCCGAGGCCGAGCCCGGCCTGCACCCCCGGCTCATCGTCTCGGGCACCTCCCACCTGACCGCCCCGGCCCGCGCCCGGCTCGAGCAGACCTGGGGCGTACCCGTCCTCGACGTCTACGGCCTGGAGGAGTGCGGGATGGTGTCCGTCGACCCTGACGGCACCGGGGGCAGGATCGTGCCCGGGGTGCACGTCGAGGTCCTGGACGAGGACGGACGACCCGTCCCTGAGGGCAGGCGCGGCAGGCTCGTCGTCACCACGGGCACGAACCCGGCGATGCCGCTGCTGCGCTACGACACCGGAGACCGGGGCGCCGTCGTGCGCCGCCAGTGCCCGCACGCGCCCGGGGGCGTCGAGTGCCTCATCACCGACCTGGAGGGCCGTGCGACCGTCCGCTACCGGGACGCCGCGGGGACCTGGGTGCCTTCGGTGAGCCTGACGCAGGTGCTTCAGGCGCGCGGTGCCGCCGTGTGGTCGGTGCACCAGGACGCCGACGGCGCCCTGGAGGTGCTGGCCGCGGGATGCCGCGGTGATCTCACCCCGGACCTGGCCGAGGAGATCCGCACGGGGCTGGCCGCGCTGCTGGGCCAGCCGGTCGGTGTTCAGGCGCTGTCGGACTCGGGACGCTCCTCACGCCGCTTCACCTCGTCACTGCCCGGCCACGACGGGCTGGGCTGAGTGCGCGGGTCCGGGCTGGGCGCGCCGCCTCAGCCGGCCTGGGGCAGGCGCGAGGACTCGTCCTGAATGAACAGGGCCTGACGCTCCAGGGCGGGCCTGTGCGCCCGAGCGTGGTGGCCGCAGAACAGCAGCTCGCCCGAGGCCAGGACCACCCGGACGAAGGCCTGCGCTCCGCAGGCGTCGCAGCGGTCGGCCGTCGTCAGCGGGCGCTCGGCACCCTCGGCGGGCGCGACGGACTCGGTGAGGGTCGCCTCCTCGGCGACGACGGTGGGTGCGCTCATCTGACTCATGCGTCCACTTCATCATCGACCTTGCCCCCGCGCCCAGCCGTAGCGGCCGCTTTCCGCCCCCGGCGCATCCGGTGAGCCCTGGGCGAACCCGGGAACGTGGGCCAACGTCACACGCCGCGGGCGGTGCGGGCGCGCCCGGCTGCGCATGGACTCACACACGTGGCATCCGGCACGGCCATGAGGGTGGCCTAGCCTTCCATGAGCGACCTGAATATGGTGTAGGTCACTGCATCTACTCTCGTTCCGAGGAGTCCTCGGTTCGGTTGTGGTGCGGCTGCCGACTGTGGAGCCGTCGTCTGCGCTGGCGTGTCGTCTGTGTCACCGCACTCTGACGGCACCGAGAGAAAGGAGTGGTCCGGATGGTCGCCTTCGCCTACGTCCTGGCAGTCGCGAGGATCCTCATCGGGCTCTCGCTGGCGGTGAGCGCCTACGCGAGGCTCCACCAGGACTACGAACAGGGCGTGAGAGACGTCCTCGGCTACCGGTTGGTCGGTCGGCGCGGCTCGGACATGGTTGCCTTCCTGCTGCCAGTGCTGGAGATGACGCTGAGCGCGTCCCTGGTGCTCGGACTCGTCGCGCCCGCGTCGAACCTCATGGCGGCCGTGCTCCTCGTCGTCCTCGCAGGGGTTGCGCTGAGCGCCACGGCGCGAGGACTCGTGACGGACTGCAGATGCTGGGGCTCGCTCTCTCGTCGGAGGATCGGTCCGGTTGCCGTGGTCGGCACCCTGGCTGCTGTACTCGTCCTCGTGGCTGAGGTGCTCCTTGTCGATCAACAGCGACTGGTCCTGGTCAACTCGCCGCACTCGCCGGCTTATGCGGGAACGGGGATCGTCGTGGCGATGCTCCTGGTGGAACGCTGGTTCCGCCGTCGTCAATGGTGCCGGTCCGTGGATGCGGGCGACCCGGGCGTGTCCGCGGAGATGAGCAGCCAGCACCCGGTCTGAGCGCCGGCCCCTCCTCACCACCGGCGGCACCACACGTTCCCGCGGTTCGTCGCCCCCGGCCCGCCATCGGCTAGATTTCGACCGTGCCAGACGCCTCCCAGTCCTCGTACTCCGCCCGTCACCTCTCGGTCCTCGAGGGGCTTGAGGCCGTGCGCAAGCGGCCCGGCATGTACATCGGCTCAACCGACCAGCGCGGTCTCATGCACTGCGTGTGGGAGATCGTGGACAACGCCGTCGACGAGGCCCTGGAAGGGCACGGCAGCTCCATCGCCGTCATCGTCCACGACGACGGCTCCGTCGAGGTGCGCGACACCGGCCGCGGCGTGCCCGTCGACGTCGAGCCCGCCTCCGGGCTGACCGGCGTCGAGCTCGTCTACACCAAGCTCCACGCGGGCGGGAAGTTCGGTGGGGGCTCCTACGGGGCCGCCGGAGGTCTGCACGGCGTGGGCGCCAGCGTCGTCAACGCCCTGAGCGTGCGCATGGACGTCGAGGTGGACCGCGGTGGCAAGACCTACGCCATGAGCTTCCACCGGGGCGTGCCCGGTGTCTTCGACGACGGCGACGGCGCCCCCACCCCCGACGCCCCCTTCAGCGAGTTCACCGAGGCCACCGGCCTGCGCGTCGTGGGCAAGGTCCGCCGCGGCGTCACCGGCACCCGGGTGCGCTACTGGGCCGACCCCCAGATCTTCCCCAAGCCCACCGAGTACGACACCTCCGCCCTGCGCGCCCGCCTGCGCCAGACCAGCTTCCTCGTGCCCGGTCTGGCCCTGACCCTGGCGGACGAGCGCCCCGCCGAGGAGGCCGCCCGCGCCGAGCGCACCCCGTCGTCGGGGCCCGAGGCCGACGAGATGGCCCAGCGCGCCAGCGCCACGAACGCCACGGAGGAGGCGGGTGACCTCCTCGACACCAGCGGGGAGGAGGGCGTCGAGACTTTCCTGGCCGAGGGCGGCACCCGCGACTTCGTCGACTTCCTCGCCACCGACGCCTCGGTGACCGACACCTTCCACCTCACCGGTGAGGGCACCTACACCGAGACCGTTCAGCAGCTCGACAAGCGCTCAGGCCACCTGCGGCCCGTCGAGGTCGAGCGTCGCTGCCAGGTCGACGTCGCCCTGCGCTGGGGCATCGGCTACGACACCCTGGAGCGCTCCTTCGTCAACATCATCGCTACCCCCATGGGCGGCACCCACCTGACGGGCTTCGAGCAGGCCGTCACCAAGGTCCTGCGCAAGCAGATCGACACCAACGCCCGCGCCCTCAAGGTCACGGCCCGTGACGCGCGCATCGAGAAGGACGACATCCTCGCCGGGCTGACGGCCGTGGTGACGGTGCGCGTGCCCGAGCCCCAGTTCGAGGGGCAGACGAAGGAGGTGCTCGGCACCGCCCCCGTGCGTCAGATCGTCGCGAAGGTCGTCGAGAGCGAGCTCAGTGCCCTGCTCACCTCCTCCAAGCGCGACCTCAAGGCCCAGTCCCGGGCCTTGCAGGAGAAGATCGTGGGGGAGATGCGCGCGCGTGTGAGCGCCCGCATGCACAAGGAGCTCACGCGCCGCAAGACGGCCCTGGAGACCTCCACCCTGCCTGCCAAGCTCGCCGACTGCCGCAGCGACGACGTCGCCAGCTCCGAGCTGTTCATCGTCGAGGGCGACTCCGCGCTGGGCACCGCCAAGAACGCCCGCAACTCCGAGTTCCAGGCGCTGCTGCCCATCCGCGGCAAGATCCTCAACGTCCAGAAGGCATCCCAGGCGGACATGCTGCGCAACGCCGAGTGCTCGGCCATCATTCAGGTGGTGGGTGCGGGCTCCGGGCGCACCTTCGACCTGGACGCGGCCCGCTACGGCAAGGTCATCCTCATGACCGACGCCGACGTCGACGGCGCCCACATCCGCACCCTGCTGCTCACGCTCTTCTTCCGCTACATGCGTCCCATGATCGAGGCCGGCCGGGTCTACGCGGCCGTCCCGCCCCTGCACCGGGTGGAGGTCTCGGCGCAGGGGCGCCGTAAGAAGGAGATCATCTACACCTACTCCGACGACGAGCTCGTGCGCACCCTGCGTCGGCTGGAGAAGCAGGGCCGTTCCTTCAAGGAGCCTCAGCGCTACAAGGGCCTGGGTGAGATGGACGCCCACCAGCTGGCGGAGACGACGATGGAGCCCGAGCACCGTACGCTGCGTCGTATCACCCTGGGTGACGAGGCGGAGCTGCTCGCCGCGGAGAGCGTCTTCGAGCTCCTCATGGGCCAGAGCGTGGAGCCGCGGCGCGACTTCATCATCGAGGGTGCCCGCGACATCGACCGCGAGCGCATCGACGCCTGAGCGCCGACGCACCGACACAGACAGGAGGACCAGTGGCCGTCTACGGACCGAACCGTCACGCCGGGGCGAACGGGCTGTGGAGCATGATGCGTCCCGGGCCGCGCTCCGCCCTGCCGTCCTCCCTCACGTGGCTGCCGCTGGGGCCCGCCGACAACCGGGAGCTGGCCGAGCTGCTGCACCGGGTCGAGGAGGTCGACGACCCGCCCTACCGCACGACCGCGCAGGAGACGGCCGAGTACTTCATCGACCCCACCTACTCGGGGGTGGCCGGGCGTGACGCCGACGGCGTCATGCGGGCCTTCGGTCTTGTGCGCCTGAGGCCCGCGGCGGAGATCTACGTCTCGACCATCGGCACTGTCGACCCCGGCTGGCGCCGCCTGGGCATCGGCGGGGCGCTGCTGCACTGGCAGACCGAGCGCGCCCGCCACCTCATCGGTGTCGAGCGCGCCGCTGCGCGCTCCCACAGGGGATCGGTGCCGGCGCACGTGGTGACGACCGTCCTCGAGGGCGACGAGAGGATGATGGAGCACCTGGCCGAGCTCGGCTTCGAGCCGCGGCGCTGGTACCGCGAGCTGCGTCGTGACCTGAGCCTTCCGTTGCCCTTCATCGACCTTGACCGGTTCCTCACCGTCGAGCCGTGGAGCGATGAGCTCGACGACGCCGCCCGGAGGGCCCACAACGAGGCCGTTGCCGAGGGCGGTGGCCAGAGCCCGATGAGCGCGGAGGACTGGGCTGCCAGACGTGCGTACTTCGCGCCCACCTGGAGCTTTGTGGCGGTGGACCGCTCGGGTGACCGCGCCCGGGTGGCCGGCTACCTGCGCTCGGGGCGCTACGAGCAGGACTGGGAGGCCCTGGGCTGGCGTGAGGGCTACACCGACATGATCGGGGTGCTCTCGGAGTACCGGGGGCGGCGGGTTGCCGAGGCGCTGCTGACGTCGGCGATGAGCGCCTACGCGCGCGACGGCATGCAGTTCGCCGCGACGGGTGTCGACTCGGACAACCCGGCGGGTGCCGTCGACCTCTACCGCGACCTCGGCTACAGCCCGACCCGCGGCTCGGTCCTCTACTCCCTCGACGTCTGAGCCGGACCGGGGACCGCCGGGCCCCGGCCGTCCGGGCGCCTCACGCGCGCGGGTGGGCCACGGCCCCGGCCACGACGGTGGCCACGGGGCGCACCCGGGCCAGCTCCTCGGCCCCCAGGCGCAGGGGGTCCTGCTCCAGGAGCACGAGGTCACCCGGAGATCCCACCGCGACCGGGCCGGCCCCGTTGACGCTGGCCGCCAGGGCCTCCTCGGCCGTCAGCCGCTGCTCGGGCGACCACACCGAGCCGTCCGGCGTGCGGCGACCCACGGCCGCCGACATGGCCAGCCACGGGTCCAAGGGCGCCACCGGCGCATCCGACCCCAGCTGGAGCAGCGCCCCGGCCGCCACCATGTCTGCGAAGGCGTAGGTGCGCCCCTCCAGCCCCGGCCACACACGGCTCACGGCCGCCCAGTCGTCGATGAGGTGGGCTGGCTGGACCGAGAGCTCGACGTCGCAGCCGACGAGGCGCCTGAGCGCCCCGTCGGGCTCGTCGAGGGCGTCGGCCGGCAGCAGCTGGGCGTGCTCCAGGCGTCCGGTGGCGCCTGAGCGTGCGAAGGCGGCGGCGACGTCGTTGACGGCCGCGTCCCCGATGGCGTGGATGGCCATCTCGTAGCCCTGCCGGCAGGCGCGGGTCATGAGGTCGGTGAGCTCGGCCCGGTCGATGTTGGCCACGCCGTGGGTGTGCTCCACACCCAGCGCAGCGGGGTAGGGCTCGCACATGTGGGCGCTGGCGGAGCCCATCGAGCCGTCGGCGATGACCTTGAGCGGCCCCTGGACGAGCACCGGGGAGCCGTCGGGAAGGAGCGGTGAGCCGGCCAGCGCGACACCGGTGCGCAGCCCCGTGGCGATCCAGCGCTCCAGCTTGTCGCGGTAGACCCCCACCCGGATACGGGGCAGCACCTGAGGACGAACGCCCTGGGCCGCCATGGCCTCCAGGCGCCTGGGCCAGTCGTCGGGGTCCTCCGACCAGCTCATGTCGACGACGCCGGTCAGGCCCCGGGCCAGCATGTCGGTCAGGACCTGCTGGTAGCCGGACTCGCGCAGCTCGCGTGTGCCGGGAACCTCGTCGAGGCGGTCCAGCAGGGCGAACCACGGGTCCTCCTTCAGCGGCGCCCCCGGGTCCTGGGCGCTGGCCTCCGGCAGGCCGAAGACCCGCAGCGCCGCCGAGTTCAGCCACCCGGAGTGCACGTCCCCGGAGATGAGCAGCGTGGGAACCTCCCCGGTGACGGCGTCGAGCTCGGTGACGGTGGGGACCCGCGGCCAGTTGGACAGGCGGTGCCCGAAGCCCTGGATCGTGGCTGGCCGCGAGCCGGAGGGCACGTCCCGCAGCGCCTGGGCCACCAGCGCCAGAGCCTCCTCGGCGCTGCGGGTGGCGAGCGTGTTGATGCGCGCCGAGCGCGCCGCCTCCATGTCCAGGTGGGCGTGGGCGTCCCACAGTCCGGGGACGAGGAAGGCGCCGTCGGCCTCAAGGACCTTTTCCCCGGCAGTGCTCAGCCCCGGCCCTACCTCGATGACCCGGCCCTGCGCCACGCGCACGTCAACGGGCTCGCACGGCGGTGGCGGGGCGGCCAGGCCACCTGGCTGAGATCCACGACGGCGCAGCGCACCCAGCTCGGTGCGGGTCCGGAAGGGGACGATGCGGACGTCCTTGAGGAGCAGGTCTGCGGAGGGTTCATCGGCCATGGGCCACTTTAGGCTCATCCGTTGTGCCCGCGGGGCTTCTTCTCGCCGCCTACGCCCACCGCCGGGGCGGGCGCAGGCAGGCGGAAGCAGGCCGGGGGTGGGTGGCTTCAGCCGATGCCGACGACCGGCGCGGGCAGGGGGGTGCCGGAGGCGTCGCGGCGCTCGTCGACGTCGGGCAGCGCCACCTCCTGGCCGCCCGAGCCCACCGCCCGGGCGGGACCCACACCCACCCAGGCGAGTACGAGCCGGTCCTCTCCGCGCAGGAAGCGCTGGGCGCGCACCCCGCCGGTGGCGCGGCCCTTGGCCGGGTAGCGGTCCAGGGGCGTGACCTTGACCGAGCCCGAGGCCATGCCCGGCAGTGCGCCCTCGCCGTCGGCGATGGTGACGACGACGGCCTCGGCGAGCAGGTCGCCGGGCACCGCGGCACCGGACAGGACCGTCGCCCCCTCGCGCAGGCTGATGCCCGCCATCCCGCCGGCGGCGCGCCCCTGGGGGCGCACCTTGGCGGCGTCGAAGCGCAGCAGCTGGGCGTCGGAGGCGACGAGGACGAGGACGTCGGAGTCGGCGGCGGTGGCGGCCAGGACGACCCGGTCGCCGTCGGCCAGGGAGATGACCTCCCACGAGTCCCCGCGGGCGGGCTCGTCACCCGGCTTGACGCGCTTGACGACGCCCTGGGCCGTGGCGAGGACGATGGGCGTGGACGAGCCCACGGGCACGAGCCCCACGACCCGCTCCCCGGGCTCGAGGTCCACGAGCAGGGGGGCGGGCTGGCCCCCGGCCACGGAGGGGGCGCCCTCCAGGCGCGGTACCTCGGGGGTGGCGAGCACGTCCATGAGCACGAGGCGGCCGGTGTCGGTCACCGCCCCGACCCGGCTGCGGGCGGTGGTTGCCACCTGGCTCGTCAGGGCGTCGTGACGCTGGCGGGCACCCGTGCGGGAGACCGGCTCGGAGCCGCTGACCCGGGCCACCAGGCCCGTGGCGGACAGCAGTACCCGGCAGGGGTCGTCCGGGACGGTGAGCGGCACGTCGCCGGCGCCGACCATGGCGCTGGCGGCGATGGCCTGGGTCATGGCGTTCGAGGCTCCCGCGCCCGCCCCGCCGGGCGCGCCGTTGCCTCCGGTGAGGGCGCCGGCGCCCGAGCCCGCGGCCTCAAGCAGCACGGTGCGACGTGGCGTGCCGTGCTCCTCGGCGACCAGCGCCAGCTCGCGTGAGACGACGCCGCGCAGCAGGGCGTCGTCGGCCAGGATCGCCTCCAGCTCGGCGATCTCCTGGGCGAGGGCGTCACGCTCCTTCTCCAGCTCGATGACCGAGAACTTCGTCAGGCGCCGCAGCTGCAGCTCGAGGATGTAGGAGGCCTGCGCCTCGGACAGGTCGAAGACCTGCATGAGGCGGGTGCGGGCGGTCGCGGCGTCCTCGCTGGAGCGCACCACCTGGATGACCTCGTCGATGTCGAGGATGGCGATGAGCAGGCCCTCGACCAGGTGCTGGCGCTCGCGCCGCCGGGCCAGACGGAAGCGGGTGCGCCGCTCGACCACCGTGAGGCGGTGGCGCACGAAGACCTCCAGCAGCTCGCGCAGGCCCAGGGTGCGCGGCTGGCCGTCGACGAGGCACACGTTGTTGATGCCGAAGGAGTCCTCCAGGGGCGTGTGCTTGTAGAGCTGGGCGAGCACGGCCTCCGGGTTGTAGCCGTTCTTGACGCCGATGACCAGGCGGGTGCCGTTCTTGCGGTCGGTGAGGTCTGCGACGTCCGTGATGCCTTGGAGCTTCTTGGAGGCCACCGTCTCCTTGATGCGCGCGATGACCTTCTCCGGGCCGACGAGGTAGGGCAGCTCGGTGACGACGATGCCCTTCTTGCGCGGCGTGATGTTCTCGATGCGGGCGGTGGCGCGGGTGAGGAACTTGCCGCGCCCGGTGCGGTAGGCCTCGCGGATGCCGTCCAGGCCCACGATCATGCCTCCGGCGGGCAGGTCCGGCCCGGGCACGAAGGCCATGAGGTCCTCCAGGCTGGCCTGCGGGTGCTCCAGCAGGTGGCGGGCGGCGCCGACGACCTCCACGAGGTTGTGCGGCGCCATGTTCGTCGCCATGCCGACGGCGATGCCGGAGGCGCCGTTGACGAGCAGGTTCGGGAAGGCGGCGGGCAGGACCTCGGGCTCGGTGAGGGTGTAGTCGTAGTTGGGGGAGAAGTCGACCGTGTCCTCGTCGATGTCCGCGGTCAGCGCGAGCGCAGGGGAGGCCAGGCGGGCCTCGGTGTAGCGGGGGGCGGCGGGGCCGTCGTCGAGGGAGCCGAAGTTGCCGTGGCCGTCGATGAGCGGCAGGCGCATGG
>CALEXZ010000058.1 GCA_937926195.1 uncultured Actinomyces sp. | reverse complement strand
GGTCGACGGGGGCGATGCCGCCGCTGCGCAGGGTCTCGACGGCCTCGGGGAGGGTCCGGCGCAGCTCGCGCATGAGGCGACGGCGGTCCGTCATGGGGGCGTCCTCGGGGCGGGGCCGCAGTACGAGGACGATCGAGGAGGCGAGGGCATTGGTGCCGACACTCGTCATGCGCCCGCCACGCTCGGAGCGCATGGGCCAGGTGGCGGTGATGGTCCAGCCGGAGCGGATCATGCCTTCGAGGATGGTGGCCCATCCCGTGGAGGTACGGCCGTCGGCGGTGGTCTCCGACTGTTTGAAGGCGTAGTAGACCGTCATGGGATAGTCCGGGTTCGCGCCCCGGCGGGCGTTGGCGAAGACGGTGCGGAAGCCGTCCTCGAAGAAGTCTCTCGCCCCGTCCTTGCCGCCGTGGCGGTACGGGTTGGCCACCAACTCCTCGGCCTTGGGAACGAGCATGGTCGAGAACAGGGAGGGGTGAATGTCCTTGAGGGAGCGGCGCAGCCACACATAGAAGAAGTCGGACAGGTCCGAGTAGCCAATGTTGTCGTAGTAGGGCGGATCAGTCGAGATGACGGCATCCCGGTAGTCGCGCGACGCAGCGTCCGCCTGAAGGACGCGTGACGTGACGACTGATGGCACACGACTCACTGCCTCCGAAACAGCCTTCACCATGATTGACAAGCTGCCCGAAGAGCTCGCAAATGGGTTACCTTCCGCGAAGTCCCAGGCCATCGGAAGAGCTTGTCGCGCGAACACATTTCGAAGAATCTCCATCTGAGGATTGTTCGCCCAAGTGTTCAGCGCCGACGAATAGTCGGTGAGCCTGGATACTGCAAGTCCCAGGTACGTCGCTACTGCGTCCGCATAGGCAGCCGCACCGGTGCCGCCGACCTCGAGACGATCCCCCTCCTCCAGGCCGCCGGCGAGCGCGTCCCGCAGCGCCCGCTCGCGCGCCTCCCCCACCAGGTCCGAGAAGGTCGTCAGAGCCGTCAGCTGCCGCGCCGTGAACAACTTATCGAATGTATCGAGCCCATAAGCAACCGTCCAGAAGTTGCGCGGATCATCGGGGAGTGATTGAGACGGAACGTCCGCGGGTCGATGGACCCGTGCAGTGCTCGCCATAGCCTCGTTCGGAGGCAGGTACACACGGCTTCGTCGCCCCTCAGCCACGATCGCGCATAACTGTGCCGACATGCGACCCCGACCTCCCTCGGCCTTGACATAGTCCATCGATATGGTGGCGCCACACGCTATACACACCCCACCGCGACGTCCGGAGATCGTCCCGTCCTCCTGCTTCGTCGGCGCCAGCTTGGGATCGTGACCGATGGAGTACTCGACGTGGTCGCCGACGACCGTCGGGACGATGTAGGCCTCCTTGCCCTTCTTCTTCCCCAGCCACCACGAGCGCACGAGTGGCGTCTCGATACCGCAGGCGGGGTTGGGGCAGGTGACGGTCCGTGCCCAGATCCAGGCGATGACGGTCGCCCTCGACCCGTCGGGCAGCTCGGCCTGCGGGTAGAGGTGACCGATGCGTCTCCGGGCCTCCTCGCGCATCCACTCCCCGTAGCGGCGCACGTCCTCCGCCAGACCGTGCGCGCCGGGCCAGCTGCGAGTGCCGTCGTCGGCGCCGGGGGAGACAGGGGCTCGGCCGGCGAAGCGCGGCGGGATCTCGATGAGGGCCTTGTTGATGAGGACGGCCACGGGGTTGAGGTCCGAGGCGTGGGCCTCCAGGCCGAGGCGCTGGGCCTCCAGGGGGACGGTGCCGCCGCCCGCGAAGGGGTCGAGGACCGCGGGGGGCTCATCCCCCGTGGAGCGGCGGATCTCCT
Source organism: uncultured Actinomyces sp. (assembly GCA_937926195.1). Classification (GTDB taxonomy): domain Bacteria; phylum Actinomycetota; class Actinomycetes; order Actinomycetales; family Actinomycetaceae; genus Actinomyces. The sequence goes on along the minus strand of CALEXZ010000058.1, from coordinate 8,611 downwards.
CCCTGACCTCGCGCATGAGGTGCTCATCGCCGATGTTGTCCCAGTCCACCATGCGGGTGATGAGGGCGAACAGACGGCGGCGCTCGGCCTCGACGGCGCGCTCCGCGGCGGACTCGGGTTCGGCGTCGCCCGCGGACCGGGCCGCCTCCAGGAACTCCTCGTAGCGCTCCGAGGGGTCGTCGACCAGCTGGGAGAAGAGCACGGCTCGGGCAGTCGCGAGGGGGCGCCTGGCCCACCACAGGTGCAGGGTCGAGGGGTGCCCCTTGCGGATGGACTTCTCCCGGGCCGACTGCTCGTTGATCGCGTCGAGGGGCAGAGCCACCTCGATGAGCTTCCTGGGTGCGTTCCTGGGCACGGGAGTCCTTCCGGTACAGGGGAGCGTGTGGGGAGGCGCCGCCGCAGCGGCGAGTCGGGGTCCACTCTACGGCGGGTCTCCGACACGGATCACACGTCGACTGCGTCAGTGCGCCTCGCACAGGTGTCGGTGCCGCCGGCTAACCTGAGGCCATGGGTTCAAGAACGATCCGCGTCCTCGACCTCTTCGCCGGGGCCGGGGGACTCACCGCGGGCTTCCACGAGGCGTCGGCACGCTTCCACAGCGTCGCCGCCGTGGAGATGGACCCCTGCGCCGCCGCGTCCTACGAGGCCACCTACGGCAGGAACTCGGTCTACCCCGGCCCCCTCCTCGACTGGCTCGCCCTGGGCGACAGGCCCCCGCACGTCGACGTCGTCGTCGGCGGTCCGCCCTGCCAGGGCTTCAGCACACTCGGCAAGCAGGACGCCGAGGACGCACGCAACCACCTGTGGGAGCAGTACGCGGCAACCCTCATCGCGACCGAGCCCCGGTACTTCGTGGTGGAGAACGTGCCCGCCTTCGGCTCCTCGCCCCAGTACCGGGACTTCGTCGCCGCCACCGCACCGGGCGGAATCCTCAGGGACTACGCCTTCAGTCTCCGCATCCTGAACTCCGCGGACTACGGAGCCCCTCAGGCCCGCAAACGCGCCGTCATCATCGGGCACCACCGCGATCTGCCGGCCCCGGGGTTCCCCGAGCCCACGCACAGTCCCGACGGCGCCGAGGGCCTGCTCCCCTACCGGACCGTGAGGGACGCCCTGCGGGGCGTGCCTGCGAAGCCCGACATGGATGCGCGCTTCAACGAGCTCCGCACCCCCGTGGGCTCGAGACCGGTCCCCGGACCGTTCTCCCCGAGGGAGCTGCACCTCTCGCGGGCCTACAGCGAGATGTCCATCGAGCGCTTCAAGAACATCCCCGCCGGAGGCAACCGGACCGATCTCCCAGACGATCTCAAGGCCCCCTGCTGGCGACGTCACACGACGGGCTCCATGGACGTCATGGGACGTCTCCACTGGGACAGGCCCTCCGTCACCATCCGCACCGAGTTCTTCAAGCCCGAGAAGGGCCGTTATCTGCACCCCGTGGAGAACCGCGCCATCACGCACTACGAGGCGGCGCTCCTCCAGGGCTTCCCCGAGACGCACCGCTTCATCGGTTCCCGTACGGCCATCGCCCGTCAGATCGGCAACGCCGTGCCCATCCCACTCGGTGCCGCCATCGCACGGCAGATCCTCAAGGAGTTGTGAAGGCGTCATTCATGTGGGTTGACCAGTTGAGTCGGTGAGCCTCTGGCTTGGTGACGATGTGGATGATCGTGGGGGCTCGGTGAGTCGGCCGCGGTGGACTTTTGGTGAGGATCTTCCAGCTCTTCAGGTGGGCGATGGCGTGCTCGACGGGCGCGCAGGCTGGCGACACATCCCAACCGAGCCGTCGATCCCGGCAGCCCCCGCCCAGCCGGAGGTGAGGAGTAGGCGATGCCATGCACCGACGACACCACGAGCTCTGGCAAGTTGGTTCCGGTGAAGCCCTCCCACATCACCCGCCGCGGCCTCATCCTGGGCCTGTCGCCATTGCAGATGATCACCCTCAGCGCTGGAGGTGCGTCCCTGATCAGGCCGCAGTATGCGGGCAGCATCCTCATCTCCTACTCCGCCCCCATCTGGGCGGGCACGATCCTCCTGACCTGAGTGAAAATCAGCGGCCGAGCCCTGATCGATTGAATACCCATCTGCACATGGTCGGCATGGCGGACAATTGCTCTACCGGCACCAAATCGTGACCCCGAGACGCGCAGGCACGCTCTCCCTGCCAGGCGACATGGCCAGGTTGCGCGAGTACACCGACCGCCTAACCGGGGCGGAGATGACCCACGACCCGACCACGAACACACTCACGGTGGTGCTGTCGGTTACGCATCCGACGTTCGTGCTGCTGGGTGCGTCCGAGCAGCACCACCGCGTCACCACCTGGACCCGCGCCCACACGACATCCTGCCGCTCCGACAGGGTCGCCGCCCTGCAAGTGCTGAAGCACAAGTTGCCTGATTCCAGGCAGGGGCTCGCCGCTTGGCGAGCCGAGCACGGCGCTCAGGGTGGCTCCTGGGAGACCACCCCCCTACAGCGAACTAATCGACTGCGGAAAACGCGGTGATACTGCGTACCGCTTATGATCCCGCGATCGAGCAGGCCACGACCCAGACCTCCTGCGAAACCCGAGCCTGGTCGGGCAGCAGGTTGCCATGTTCGCCGCCCTGGCCATCGCACGCCACATCTCAGATATGGTCAGTCGGTGGCCTTGACCAGGAACGTGGCGCCGGGGTCGACGTCGGCAGCTGCGGCGAGGGTCGGGAGCTCGGCACCGTCCAGGCCTGCGAGTTCCAATGCGGCCTGGCCGGCGAGATGAGCTGAACGGACGGATTGCCCGTTCGCGATGGATGCGTAGAACTGGGCGGCGTAATTGATGGCGTCTGCGTCGTCGATGCTGTCGGCCATTCCGATGGCGAACGGGACAACGTCGGCGACGAGTTGATCGATCTGTGCGGCGGACTTGCAGGCGTTGAGCAGCACGAGCAGGGGCGGGTCGTCGGTGGCGGCGATGGCGCGTGAGAACGCACGCGCCGTGACGACGTGCCCGCTGTGCGGTGCGTCGGTGTCGTATTCGAATACGATGAGGTCTTCGTTGCTGTGTCCGGAGAAGTGCACGACGTGCGGTCGGAACTTGGTGACGCCGTCCAGCAGGTCGCTCGCGGTCGCGGCGGGGCGGACATCAAGTTCGATCATGTCTCGATGCAGCGCGGACTCGACAGCGGTTCGGATGCGCTTCTGCTCTCTCCCAACGCGCAGATCCCCTTCGGAGGACGCGCCGAGCAACAGCACACGCAGCTTTTCCGGCTTGGGTGCCCGCAGTTGCCGGAGCGCTTCGTCGACAGCATTTTCCGTGCGGTCGAATCGCACTTCGGTCGCCGCCCGTTCGGCGGCCGCCCGCCGGTCGGCCGCGGCCTGCTCTCGCTTGCGCTTGCGTAAGGCCGCGTCTGCCTCCGAGCGCTCTGCTCGGGCGAGCTTGGTTTGGAGGTCTGCTTCCTGTTTCCAGTAGCCGGAGGCCTTTTCCTGCCACCTGTTCGCTTCGCTTCCGGCGGACGCGGCCTCCTTGTCACGCTGAGCGGCCCGGCTCAACTTCGTTCTCTGTGTCGCCGTGCTTTTGGTCTTCGCCGCCTCCTGACGTGCCTTATCCGCCTCGGCACGCTTCTTCGACTCCTTGTTCCGGTACTCACCGACCTTCTTCTCCGCGTCGATGCGCTGCTTGCGCTTGCGCTCCAACTCCCTGCGGTACTGCTGCGATCCCAACTTGACTCCTCTCGGCTCACCTGCTTGTCAACGCTATCCGGCACCGCTGAGAGAGTTATTCAAAGGTTGCAAACTAAGGTAACAGGATGTCGTTAGTGTAGACGTCGGACACACATTGAGAGAATTGGATTACCACACTCACATACTCTCGAAGGTGACCGTTGCGGCACCATTCTACCACCTGCATTTCCAAGGAAGACACCCAGGCCCTGCACCCGGGTGTCGACCCATGCGTTGAATCTCGCCCGGATGGCATCGTCACCGATCGGCTCCATGAGCACCGGCTCGACCGTCGCCTCGGCGCCACTCGTCAGAGTCACCGACTCGGAGGTCTAGGAGTGGTCGACGGCGACGACGTAACCGCGGCTCGCCAGGTCCTCCATGAGGGGAACGTTCTCGATACGGGTCGTCCCCAGCCCCGGGGTGTACAGGACCACCGGAAAGCCGACGCCATCCTCGGCGGCGGGGTCGGCGGGGCACCACACCGAGGCGACCACCGCACGCACGTCATCGTCGGCACTGGTCGCCCACTCCTGGCGCTGGGCGTCGGCAAGGTGCAGGTCGGTGTACCCCCACGGCGTAGTGGCCCGCTGGGGCGGGCAGCTCGCCGACCGGCAGCAGGACGGCACCCACCGCCGAGCAGGCCGGCGCGGCCACCCCGAGCAGCACCGCCAGCACCCGGCTCAGCCTCCGCAGCGCCCTGCCTCCACCGGGCGCGGGCAGGGAGTCCCGGGAGGTGCGGGCGCGCCGGGCCCGGCGCCCGAGCAGCACGAGGAGCACCCCATCCACCACGTAGGCGGGCAGCATGACGGTGCGGTAGTGGTTGATGCTGAGGTTGAGGACCAGGGGCACCAGCAGCACTACCATCGGCACCGTCTCGGCAGCGGGCCGTCGTCCGCCGCTCGGCCAGAACCTCTCACGGCTGAGAGCACGGAGGGCCACCAACACCAGGGCCAGTGCGGTTGCGACGATGAGCGTCATCTCCAGCACCCGCACGCGCTTCTCCGTTCCCCGTGGCCGCGACCTGGCTGACGCCGGCACGATCGGCGCCGTTCATCATGTCACGCGCACCCCGGTACCGGGGCCCGGGGACGCGGCAACGGCGCCCTTCCCGACGACCCCGTCCGACCACGGGCCAGTCCTCCACCCCTCGCACGCGCCACAGGGCGCCCCGTATATTGACAGCACGCGACACGAACGGAGTGGTCCCCGATGCCCGTCACCGACGCGATGCGTGCCCGGCACGTCGTGCGCCAGTACCTCGACACTCCCCTGCCCGCCGACATCGTCGACGCCCTGAGGGAGCGTGTCATCGAGGCCAACGCCTCCCACGGCACGGACATCCGGCTGCTGACCGGCAGCGCGCCCGTCTACGGCCCCCTGTGGGGGACGGTACGCGCCCGCAGCGTGCGCAACTGCCTGGTGCTGTCCGGCCCGGACGCCCCCGACCTCGACGAGCGTCTCGGGCACGCCGGCGCCGCCCTCATGCTCGCCGCCCAGGACCTCGGCCTCAACACGTGGTGGTCGGGCGGGACCTTCTCCAAGAAGGCCGCCGCCCGGGCAAGCGGCTGCACGGGCCGCATCGCCGCCGTCGTCGCCCTGGGCTACGGCGCCACCCAGGGCGTCGCCCACACCTCCAAGCGCCCCGAGGAGGTCGCCTCCTACGAGGGTCCGGCCCCCGACTGGTTCACCCACGGCGTCGAGGCGGCCCTGCTCGCACCGACCGCCTTCGGCAAGCAGTCCTTCACCCTCACCGGCAAGGACGCACAGGTGACGATCCGCTGCACAGAAGGCGACTACGCCGACCAGGACCGCGGCATCATCAAGTACCACTTCGAGGTCGGCGCAGGCCCCGACAACTTCACCTGGACGGACTGACCACCCACCTCACCAGGCCCTGCTGTCCGTCGCCGTCACCGTCTCCCCTGAGACCCGAGCGCCCGCGACAGCTGGAAGAAGTAGTTGTAGCACTCCCACTCCACTCGGCCACCGATGACATAGAGACGGCGCTTGGCACGCCTCACCGCGACGTTGACCAGGTTGACAGTCTCCGACGCCCACGCCTTCGCCCCGCATCGATCAGGATCTCCTACGCCATGTCCACCGATGGACCTCGTTCCCCGTCCCAGTTCATCAACAGGACAGCATGGCCAAGATCGAGCGCATCGAAGTCACGTACAACGGTGGTCAGCGGTATCCGCCCATAGCTGCTCGTGAGTCGGCCCAGGGACGCCCAACGATGCGCGAGCAGCAACCAAGACTGGACACACTCAACCGTGGGTCTCGTCAGAGCGTCCACCGTCAAACCCGACCGTCCTTGAATGAGGGCGTCCCATAAACGATCGATTTTGCGCCGATTGGCGGTATGTCGTGTGATCCGCGTAGGTTGGCGGCGGGAAGGCGGTCAGAACCCCCACCGAAACCGAAACCGAAACCGAAACCGAAACCAGTGATAGACCGTTTTCGGCTGAGCCGGTAGGCTGGTGGTGAGATGAAAGGAGGTAGGCCATGGCTGAGGTGACAGCGACTCGCGTGCGGTTCCGCGACGTCAAGCCGTATGACGCTCCCGCGTCGCTCGACGAGTTGCGCGGACCCTATGACGGACCCATCGACCTACCTCACTGGGTGCGCTGGCAGGCTGATCGGCTCGGTGTGGACGTGTCGAACCTGGGTTGGCGTCGCATGGCCTACCAGGCGCTGCTCGCCGAGGGAACTGCTGACGAGCAGCGCCGCTTGATGAACCGGGATCGGCTCATCGAGACGTGGCCGATCCTGAACATGGACCCGCACGTGCGCGTCTTGTGGGAGGGACGGTTCCCCCAGCTTCGGGCGGCCGTGTGAGCGGTGACCAGGAGGAGCAACGGCGCATCACGCGCCTAGCCCTGGAGGCCGCTGGCGACGAGGCTGGCTTCGCCTTGGCTGGCTCAGGCGCGATCCGTGAGCATGGGTTGATTGACCGGCCCACAGAGGACGTGGACCTGTTCACCGTCCAGCAAGCCGAAACCCGGTTCGGCACGTCGCTTGACCGGATTATCGCCGCGCTGCATGCAGCTGGCTATACCGTGGAGACCCGCCGCCGCCAGGACACGTTCGCCCGACTCACGATCGTCAGTGCGCAAGGGCGCAGCACCGACATGGACCTGGGCGTGGACTGGCGGGCTCACCCGCCTGTGCGGCTGGAGGTCGGGCCCGTGCTGGCCATCGAGGACGCGGTGGGTAACAAGGTCGGTGCCCTGTTCTCGCGGGCCGAGACCCGCGACTATCTCGACGTGGACGCGATCCGGCGTTCGGGCAGGTACAGCGACAAGGAGCTGCTGATCTTGGCCCGCAAGGCTGATGCCGGCTTCGACCTGGGGTGGTTCGCCCAGAACCTCGACCACGTGGAGCGCATCCAGCCTGAAGAGGTGCGGGCTTACGGTCTGACGGCCAGTCAGCTCGACGACGTGAAGACGCGCACCAAGGCGTGGGCGGCGAGCATTCGCGGCCTAACCCGGCGGGAGAGTACCCGCAACGGCCTGCACGAGCGCATCGAGCGGGAGGTGGAACGTCGTCGAGCAGAGCGCGGTGACGACGAGCCGCACCGAGGCGGCCCTGTGGGGCGGGGGAGCCGTTGAGCATCGTCGGGGATACACGTGCGTCGACGCGGGAGCAGAATCCGGCCACCTAGGAGAATGAACTACGCCCGTCCTGCGCCCGAGCCGCTCAGGCGAGCGCTCGCGCGTGCTGTCGGGCAGTACGAACTACCCCATAGGCACCAGGGACTTCAGCAAGATCACTGCGTCAGAAGAGACGCCAGCCCGCGGTATCCAGCTGGCCGCAGTCGTTGCTGCCGACACCGATGACCGAGCCGTCACTTCGAAGCCCAACCGTGTGAACCCCGCCCGCTGCGATGGTGACAACGTCCTTCCAAGCAGACACATCACACTGCCCAAAGTCCGATCTTCCTGCGGCGACCACCGTCCCCCGAGCGGTGAGGCCAACCGTGTGATAGCTGCCTGCGGCGACGGCGACGATCCCTGCCCATGTCTCACAGCCTCGCCAGAACGCGGGCTCACCGGCCGCCCGGACCGTACCGTCGCCCATGAGTGCGACAGTATGGAGGTACCCGGCAGACAGGGCGACCACCTCACGCCAGGCACCGACGTCACACTGTCCTCGCGCACTGCTCCCCGACGCCCGAACAGTGCCGTCAGACATGAGGGCGACAACGTGCCAGTCCCCGCACGCAATGCCCTCAACCTTCTGCCAGCACGACAGCGCGTCCGAGTCACAACGTCCCGCCGCGACGACGGATCCATCGCGGCGCAGCCCCACGCTGAATCGCCACCCCGCAGCGACAGAGGCGACGTCTTGCCAGTCCAGCACGTCGCACTGCCCGTGCGTGTTCCAGCCGCAGGCTTCGACAGCTCCGTCCGACCTCAGACCGAGGGTATGTGACCTTCCGGTATTGCGAGCCACGTGCACGCTCCCCGCCGCCACCTCAACGATGTCGTGCCACGCCGATGTTCGGCACTCTCCCGCGGCATCAGAACCGACCGCCACCACCGTGCCATCGTCCCGCAGCCCGACTGTGTGCCGCCGCCCCGCAGCAAGAGCCCTCGCAGAGATCCTCAAGCGCCCGCCGCTACGCACCATGTGGTGTGCCACCCAACCACGAGGCGGTCGTCAAGAACATGTGCTCCAACATATGCCAGAGAACTCGTCATCGCCCCATCCGTCCAGCCCTGGCACATGGGTGCAGCCGTGTCCCGGCAACGCCCGGCCGTCACCTTCCGGCGCTACGCACGACGGCGTAGTCTATGACGTACGCCACATGAAGGAAGTGACCTCACCATGCCCGTCACCGACGCGATGCGTGCCCGGCACGTCGTGCGCCAGTACCTCGACACTCCCCTGCCCGCCGACATCGTCG
>CALEXZ010000057.1 GCA_937926195.1 uncultured Actinomyces sp. | reverse complement strand
CCGAGGGCCTGCCCCTGCTGGCGCTCGAACACGCCCTGCTGACCAGCGGCGCAGTACGCAGTGAGAGCGGGCTGATCCACCACAGCGACCGCGGAGCCCAGTACGTCTCCCTGGCCTACTCAGCCGCGTTGATCACCGCCGGCGTCACCGCATCAGTCGCCACCGTCGGCGACTCCTACGACAACGCCCTCGCAGAGACCGTCAATGACCTGTTCAAGGCCGAACTGATCCACTCCCAGCGCAGGATCTGGGAGTCCACCGAGGCGGTCGAAATCGCCACCATGGGCTGGGTCCACTGGTGGAACCATGACCGCCTGCACGAAGCTCTCGGCTACCGCACCCCCGCGGAAGTCGAAGCGTCCTACACCCACCCCATGACGACCGCGCCCGCGACCGTCTAACCACGGAACGAAACCCAGGGCGCTTCAACGTATGTCTCGTCGCCGTCCCGGTGACTCTTGCCGTCGCGTGTCGCAGCGTCCCTGCTGTACGGCTCGCAGAGACCCTGACGTCACTGGTCCTCCTCGTCGGGCTGCTTGCCGCTCACTGCCTGCGCGGGCGGGGCCTCGGCGGCTGGGCGCTCGGCCTGAGGTGCGTTGACGACGTCGCCGGCCTGCCTCCGGCCTCACCTCGTGCGATCGTGGCCGTCCTGCGCGCGGGCCACTGCCGAGGCACAACGGTCTACGACGTGCGCCGCGCACAGGATCCCAGCCGCGGGACACTACGCAGCCTGTCCGGCGCCCTGCCCGCAGCGGAGCCCACCGCCCCGTCGCCCGCAACACCCGTTCCAGCCTCAACACCCGCACCCGCAACACCCCCGCCAGCCTCCCCCTGGTCCCCGCACAATGCGTCCGTCCCTCCCGTCCCGCCCGCCCCACCCACCAAGGTCGGCGGTCTCAGGACCAGCGCAGCGACCGGAGCCGGACCTGTCCCAGCGCCTCCGACGATGCCTCCTGTCGCACCACCGGTCCCGCCTCCCTCCGTACCGTCGCCCCCGGCGGCTGCGCTGCCGCCGAGCTTCGCACCGTCCACGCGCCGCCCCCGCGTTCCCTGACCGTCCCGACAACCCTGAAAGCGAGAGCCGACCATGGCCTACCCCCTGCCCTACCTCGACGCGGGTGTCGACGACACCACCGCCGTCACCTACCTCCAGGAACCGACCGTCTCGATGGACGAGGGCCTGTCCGCCTACATCCACACGATGCGCTCACAGACACCACCTGTCAGGCTCATCCTCGTCGTCGCCCACCGCGCCCGCCTCACTCCTGCCTTCGACCGGCTCGTCGACGCCGCCGGCTGCGCCGTCCTCGTCGAGGAGCAGCACGACGGCTACCGGACCCTGCGCAGCGGACGCTGGACACCCAGCGTCCGCGAGTTCGCCACCCACGGACCGCTCGTCCGCGACGCCAGCACCGTGCCCGGCCCCCACTACCTGCTGGAGACACGCGTACCGCTGCTGTCCCTGTCCATCTCCCTGTTCCACCCCGCCCGCAGGAGCACCAGCCTCGGGCGCTGTGCCGAGCTCGTCGTCGAGCACCTCATGCCGGAGGGCACCGAGCTCAGCTGGGGACGTTACGAGCCGGCCGGGGCGCTCTGGGACCGCAACGCACTCACAGCACTGGCTCGTAAGCACATGCCCGAGGTCCACTTCATGCTCGCCGCACACGGCCCCGACGGCTCCGTCATGTCCGGCACCCTCACGGTCGCGCGCACCTCCAACGGCCTCGAGGAGTACCTCGAGCTCGTTCTCAACCCTCGCTGGCTCCCCCTGGGGCAGTGGACCGATCAGTGCATGAGCGCCTTCACGGCCATCGGCAACGAGCTCAAGCCCCAGTTCCTCCTCGCGCACCGAACCTTTGGCTACCCGGACGGGACCCTGCCGGCCTCGACACGTCCGCTGACCACCCCCCTCACCGTCCTCATCGGAGCCCCCGGCCTCAAGCAGCTGGGGATCGACGCCGCCGACCTCGTCCAGCGCCACGGCGGTACCGTCACCGGCCGCGGCCGTCGGCACGGCGCACTCATCCCCCTCGGCACCAGCCCGGAGCCCTCCTGGCGCGCCCTGACGGCGCTGCTCATCACCCTCGACGGCACCGACGGCAACCTCGCCCGCATCCTCAGCCCCAGCGCCCCGGAGGGCTGAACGATGGCACGAGACACCGACGACGCCATCCTCGACAGCGCCCGCGTCCGCCGTCGGCGCCTGACCTCCGCCCTGGAGCGCGGCTCCGCACACGGCCAGCCACGATCGGTGCTGCCGCGCCTGCTGGCCTCCCTCGTCGTCGCGGCCCTCGCCAGCGCAGGATGCGTCGGCTACTCCTTCGTCACCACCCACCTCAGCTCGCTCGCCAGGGGCGGCGCCGCGAGCACCCCCTCCGACTCACCGACCCCACCTGCGCAGGAGCAGCCATGATCCCGTACACACGCGTCACCGTCGTCGCCCCCGACCGACGCGCCGAGATGGTGCTGCCCTCGGACGAGCCCATCGGCATCCACCTGCCCTCGCTCCTCCACCTGCTCGGCACGACCCACGGCACCAACCTCCCCGCCCTGCGGCTTGTCCGCGACAACGCCAGCATCCTCGACCCCGAGCAGGATCTTGCGACCCAGAAGGTGCACGACGGCGAGATCCTCAGGCTCCTGCCCGACGACGACGTCCCCCCGCCGGCCGAGGTCTCCGACGTCGCCGGGGCCCTCACCGCCGTCACAGACGACCACCCGTGGCGGTGGGTGCCCACCGACCGGCTCCTGGGAGCCGGCGCCCTCACCCTCGTCGCCAGCGCCTACCTCGGGCACTCACTCCTGGGCTCCGCCGCGGGAGGCGACGGCAGGGCGCTGGCCCTCCTTGGTGGCCTCGGGCTCGTCGTCCTCGCCGTGGGCGCCGTCGTGACCCGCAGGAGCGGCCTGCCGCGCAACGACGACCTGGCGCTGCCGGGCACCGGGGCCCTCTTGCAGTGCCTCGGCCTCGGACTGCTCACCCGGCCCGTGCACGCCTGGCACACCGACGGTGTCCACTGGGGTCCCAGCGCCACCATCCTTCTCGTTGCCGTCGCCTGCGCCGTCATCACCTTCGGTCTCCGACGCGAGGGCTGGGTCACCGGGGCCGCCCTCGCCGTCATCTTCACCGCCGTACGGCTGCTCCTCGTGGACCTGCCCGTCTCCCCTGTGCTCACGGCGGGGATCATCGGGACCAGCGCACTCATCATCCTTGGGATCATCCCGTGGGCCGCACTGCTCGTCTCCGGCACGTCCCACCTCGACGACGAGGCTCTCGCCGGTCGTCTGCCCCGGCGCCCACGAGTCGACCTCGCCCTTCGACGCTCGCACGACGCCATGGCGGGGGCGGTGCTCGCCTGCGCGGGCGCCGTCGCCTGGTCGACATGGGTCCTCGCCCAGGGGACCGGGCTCTGGCCTCTGCTGCTCGACGCCGTCCTCGTCGTCGGGGTCCTGCTGCGCTCACGGGCCTTCCCGCTGCGGCTGGAGGTCCTGGCCCTGTGGGCGGCGGTCGTCCCCGCCTTCGCCGCGCTGCCCGACGGCCCGGTCCGGATGATCGCCGTCGCCGGCACGACGGTGCTCGCCGCGGGCACGAGCCTGTACCGGCCGGCCTCGCACAACCGCGTGCGCCTGCGTCAGCTCGGCAACCGTCTTGAGACCCTCACGGTCGTGGCCACGCTTCCGCTGCTGTGCGGGATGCAGGGCCTGTTCACCCGCCTGCTCACGGTCTTCTCATGAGCCGCAGCACCCGCACGTCCCGGCCCTGGAGCCGCCTGCTCGACGCGGCCGGACTCATCCTCACCGGCAGCGCCACCAGCCGCGCCCAGGCTCAGGACCTTGACCTGCGGCTACGTCGCGTCCTACCGCTGGCCTGCCGCTGTCTCGTCATCCCGACGGCGCCGCGGGTGGGCTCCAGCACGACGGCGATCCAGCTCGCCGCGCTCCTCACCCGCACCCGCGGCCTGCCCGGGCTGCTGCTCGACGCCTCCGAGCACCCCCAGGACCCGCAGGCGCCGTCATGGTCCCCACCGTCCGGCGGCGAGGCCCCCGGCTCGGCGGCCCAGGCGCACGCGATCGTCGGCATCACCCCCGACAGGCTGCTGGGGCGCCTGCGTCTGCCCGTCTGGCGGGACCTGTGCCCGCCGCAGTGGGAGACCATCCGCTCCCAGCTGTTCCGCTTCCATGACACGGTCCTGACCGAGACGGCACCCATGCACAACGCCCACGTGCTCGCCGCTGCCCACCACGTCCACTCGCTCGTCCTGGTCTCCCGAGCCACCCGTGAGGACGTCGAGGCCACACGCGAGCGCATCGCCGTCCTCAGCACGCCTCTGGCCGAGGCGCCCCGTCGTCCCCGCCTCCTCCATGCCGTTGTCGCCACCGCGCCCGGCCCCGTCCTCATCCCCAGGCTGCGTGAGCAGGAGGTCCTCATCCCCTTCGACTCGGTCCTCGCACGCACGACGGCGACGCAGACCACCGCGCCCGGCCTCATCGAGCGTCCCACAGGCGTGGCGCTGGCGCGCCTGGCCGCCTGTCTCATCGACGCCGCAGGCCCGCGGGAGGACTCATGATCGACGTCATCCACCGGCCAGGCCGGATCGTGCCCCCGGCGCAGCTGCCGGAGCCGGTGCTCGTTCCCGACCCACCGCACCTGGCGGACACCGGGGTCGGACAGGGCTTCCCCTTCCAGATGCTCATCCCGCTCATCGGCGCGGGATCGTCGATGCTCATGATGACGGTCCTGCGCTCCAACCCGATCTTTGCGCTCCTGGGAGCGGTCATGATGGTCGTCACCACCGTCGCTATGCTCTCGGCCCTGCTCTCACGCCGGTTCAGCGCCGCCCGGTCCCGCACCGCCAAGCGCGAGCAGTATCTCGACAGACTCATCGCCGCGGACGAGGGCGCCACCGCGCTCGCTGACCGGCTGCGCCGGGACCTGACCGCCACCCACCCGGGACCGCAGGCTCTCGCACGTCTGGCCACCGCGCCAGAACGCCGCTGGGAACGTCGACGCGGTGACCTCGACTTCCTCAGCCTGCGCTGCGGCGTGGGAGACGTCCCCGTCACCCTCGCCACAGGCTCCCCGTCGGCGTCCCCCACAGAGAGCGACCCGATCCTCAACGAGCAGGTGCACACCGTCGTCAACGCCCACCGGGTGCTGCGCTCGGCCCCGGTCGTCCTTGACCTCGACGGTGCCGGGCTCGTCTCCGTCGTCGGCCCGCGTAAGGCCACCCGGGCCCTGGCCAGGACCCTGCTCGTGCAGGCCGCCGTGCTGCACGCGCCGGAGGACCTTCACGTCGCCCTGGCCTACGGCCCTGCGGCAGCCCCCGCCTGGGACTGCCTGTCACGGCTGCCGCACCTGAGGATCCACGGGGTCTTCGACGGACCGGTGGCTATGCGGCGCACCGCCCCCGACGTCGAGCAGCTCAGCGACATCCTCAAGCCCGAGCTCGTGGCCGCCTCTCAGGTGGTCGCCCGTACGCTCCGGCGCCCCGGCGCCCGAGCCCGTATCGACGGCCCACGCCTCCTGGCCGTCGTCGAGGACGGTGGGGCGGCACAGGAGATCACCCTGCCGGACTCGGGTGTGCGTGCCGGAGACATCGGCATGACCGAGATCCATCTCGTCACCGACCGGCTCCACGAGCCCAGCGACCCCGCCGTCCGGCTCACGGTCCGCCCTGACAGCACGATCCTCGTTGAGGACCTGCGCGGGAGCCCACGCCCCGGCACCCTGCCGGTCACGAGCGTCACGTGCGTCCCGGACCCTATGGGCTGCGCGCTCGCCGAGGGCATCGTGCGTGCGCTCACCCCCCTGAGCCTGGGGCGGGTCGCTGAGCGGGAGGAGGTCTCCACCGAGTCCACCTCGCTCCAGGACCTGCTCGGGGTCGAGGACCCCCTGGCCATCGACGTGACGACGGCCTGGCGCCGCCGTTCGCCCCGCGACTTCCTGCGCGTGCCCATCGGCTCCGACGACACGGGCCGGCCCCTGCTGCTGGACCTCAAGGAGTCCGCCCAGCTGGGTCAGGGGCCGCACGGCCTGTGCGTGGGGGCGACGGGCTCAGGGAAGTCGGAGTTCCTGCGCACGCTCGTCACGGCGCTGGCCACCACCCACCCGACCGAGGACCTGGCGATGATCCTCGTCGACTACAAGGGTGGCGCGGCCTTCGCCCCCTTCGCGACCCTGCCGCACGTCGTCGGCCTCATGGACAACCTTGCCGACGACGCCAACCTCATCGAGAGGGCTCGCGCCTCCATCGCCGGGGAGGTGCTCCGCCGCCAGCGGCAGCTGCGAGACGCCGGCAGCTCGCCGGATATCACCCACTACCGGCGCCTGCGCGAGCGGAACCCGCAGATGCCGCCCATGCCGCACCTGTTCCTCATCATCGACGAGTTCGGCGAGCTGCTCACCGCCAACCCGGACTTCGTCGACCTGCTGCTGACGATCGGGAGGATCGGCCGGTCCATCGGCGTGCACCTGCTGCTGTCCAGCCAACGCATCGAGGGCGGCAAGCTCCGCGGCCTCGACACGTACCTGTCCTACCGGATCTGCCTGCGCACCTTCACCGAGTCGGAGTCCTCAGCCGTCATCGGCTCGAACGACGCCTTCCACCTGCCCGCCTCACCGGGGTACGGCTACCTCAAGGTCGACACGACGGTCTTCACCCGTTTCCGCTCCGGCTACGTCTCCGGCCCCGCGGACGAGCTGGAGCTGGAGGACGCCCCGCAGGAGGTCGAGACCAAGGAGCCGCTCATCCTCCCGGTCCACAACGGGCTGGCCGACACCCCCACCGCACCGTCCGGGGAGGAGGAGATCCCCGAGGGCCACTCGGTGCGGCGCACCGTCGTCGACGCCGTCGTCGACCAGCTCGCCCAGGTCGCGCCGGCACTCGTTCCGGTGTGGCTGGAGCCGCTGCCACGGCGCCTGAGCCTGGAGGCCGTGCTGCGCCAGCGCCTCAGCGGCGGTCCGACGTCCCTCACCACCGCCGCGCCCGACGACGACGGGAGGCTGTGCGTGCCGATCGGCCTCGTCGACGACCCGGCCCACCAGCGTCAGGACGAGTGGGAGCTCGATCTCAGCGTCGGCGGTGGTCACATCTCCGTCCTCGGCGCCCCCCAGTCGGGACGCACGACCTTCCTGTGGACGCTCGCGGCCTCCGCCGCGATATGCCTGTCCCCCCCACCGGCTGGCCTTCTACGGCATCGACGCCACCGGAGGCGGTCTCGGCCGCCTGGCAGCCCTGCCCAACGTCGGCGGGATCGCCACACGCGGAGACCGTGAGCGCATGCGCCGGGTGCTGGAGGAGATGGTGTCGATGCTCGACGAGCGTGAGGCGGTCATGGCACGCCACCACCTCGACTCCCTCGACATCCTGAGACGCGAGCACGCAGCCGGACGGCTGCCCGAGCTCACCAGCGCCGACGTCGTGCTGCTGCTCGACGGGCTCGGGCTCCTGCGGGCCGACTTCCCCGAGCTGGAGGACCTCGTCGACGAGGTCCTGCGACGCGGCGGCGGGCTCGGGGTCCATGTCGTGACCACGCTGTCGCGCGCCAACGACCTGCGCATGGCTCAGCAGCCGCTGGTCGGCACGCGGCTGGAGCTGCGGCTCAACGACCCCCAGGACTCAGCCGTGGCACGCAAGCTCTCACAGACCCTGCGCGCGGACATGCCCGGACGCGTCCTGCGCCAGGACAAGCTCTTCGCGCAGGTCGCGCTGCCGGTGCTCGCAGGCGAGTACACGACGGTGGGGGCCGGCCTGGAGGAGCTGGCGAGGCAGACCGCGGGCTCGTGGCCCGGTGCTGCGCCGTCTCGGGTGCGCCTGCTGCCGGAGGTCATCGACCCCGTGAGCCTGCCGGACGCGGAGGAGTCCCCCGATCTCCTGCCCCTGGGCCTCATGCAGGACACGCTCCAGCCGGCGAGCCTGGACCTGGGGTCACTCGACCCGCACCTGGTGGTGCTGGGCGACACCGGCTGCGGCAAGACGACCGTCCTGCGTGGCGTCATCGAGACCCTCGTGGAGCGTTACACACCCGAGGAGCTCGTCATCGGGCTGTATGACGTGCGCCGAGGGACACTGTCGGCGTGCCCCGAGGACTACCTGGGGGGACACGCCACCTCCTCCGCCACGGCCATCGGCCTGTCCAACGCGATCGCCTCCGAGCTCGCCACGCGTTCGGAGGCGCTGGCCGCGGGCGAGCCGGTCACGGGGCCGCGGATCGTCCTCGTCGTCGACGACTACGAGATCCTCGCGGCGGGCGGTCAGGGTGTCCTGTCGCCGGTGCTGGCGTACCTGCCCTCGGCCCGGGACCTGCGTGTCAACGTCGTCCTCGCCCGCCCTGTCGCCGGCATCGGCTCAGCCATGTTCGACCAGGCCTTCCAGGCCTTGCGGGACACCGGCGCCACCTGCCTGCTCATGGACGGTGACCGCTCCGAGGGGCAGGTCTTCGGGATGCGGCCCACGCACCTGGCACCCGGCCGCGGCTGGTGGATCCGGCGCGGACGCCGTCCACGGATGTGCCAGATCGCCGACTTCTCCACCAACGTCACTGACCCAGCTGAACCCAACCGCATGTGAGGAGCTCTCATGCCGCGCATCGTCACCATCGTCTCGCCCGACGTGCCGCACGTCAGCCTGTTCCTCGGGGCGGCGCTCGCGCGCACCCCGGACTTCAGGCTGCTACGCACACCCGACTCGAGCCTCCTGCGCTTCATCGACGGCGAGCACCCGAGGCTGACGGCGCTCGACGTTCCCCGCCCCTTCATGGTCATGGACCCCCGGGAGGCGGCCCGGATCGTTGGCCCCACGGTCCCGGAGGACTGGAGCCCGACCGTCCTCACCCGCTGCATGCTGCCGGTGGGCAGGACCTACGACATGTGGGTCGGGGTCGTGGGCGACGTCGCGCGCATGGCGGAGGGCTTCGCCGTCGAACGGGGCAAGAAGGTCGCCCTGCCCGAGCCGTGGCCGTGGTCGCTCGACGAGGAGGGCAAGTGGACGCCGGAACCGCGGTGGCGCCAGATGCTGGTGGACGACTACTACCGGCGCACGGGCCAGGACTATCCCGCGGACGCGGAGCGTCCCGCACCCACCGAGCCGGGTGCGGCATCGGGTGGTGCGGGACGCTCTGATGATGTCTGAGCGGGTGGACCGGGCTCAGGCGGTGTAGTTCTGGGCGGACAGGAACCAGGCCTGCTGCTCCAACTTGAGGGTGACGTCCTCAATAAGGCCGCAGGACATCGAGTCGGTCTCGTCGACCACCTTGTGGATGTCACGCAGGGTGGTGACGACGGCGTTGATGGCGGCGACCTCGTAGGTGACGGCGTCGGCGACGATGGTCAGGTCCGCGGGGGCCGTCGGCAGGGTGGAGTCGGCCACCGTCTCGGGCCGGCCGTCGGGCACGACGTTGATGGCGCGCATGCGCTCGGCGAGCGTGTCGGAGGCCTCGCGCGCGATGTCGACGACCTCGTCGAGGCCCTGGTGGATGTCGCGGAAGTTGGCGCCGACGACGTTCCAGTGGATCTGCTTGGTGACGAGCGACAGCGCGGTGACGTCAACGAGGGCGCGCTGGAGGGCGTCGGTGAGCTCGGGGGTGGCGGTGAAGCCCGGAAGGACGGAGGGCGCAGAGACAGAGTTCATCATGGCTCCTATTGTGCCAGAGGCACCTATTAGAGGTACTGACTTATGGGTCACGGTGAGGGGCGTGCCCTCAGGCCTGCCCCTGCTGCTCGGCGATCTGCGCCTTGACGGCGTCCATGTCCAGCTCGCGCGCCTGGACGATGAGGGCGTCGAGGGCCTTCGCCGGCAGGGCACCGGCCTCGCGGTAGACGAGCACGTCGTCGCGGAAGACCATGAGGGTCGGGATGGAGGAGATACCCAGGGCGCTGGCCAGGCCCTGCTCGGCCTCGGTGTCCACCTTGGCGAAGGTCAGGTCCGGGTTGGCCTCGGAGGCCTTCTCGTAGATCGGGGCGAAACGCTGGCACGGACCGCACCAGGAGGCCCAGAAGTCGACGAGCGTGATGCCCTCGCCGCGGACGGTCTCGTTGAACTGCTCACCCGTGATGTCGATGGTGGCCATGTGCTTCCCTTCCCGGAGGTCTGTCGGACGGCAGGTGCAACGGTGCGGGCCCACCGGCTATTCCGGTGGGCCCGCACGGTGACGTGTCACGCAGGGCACGCAGGAGGGCGGACGGCAGCGCCCGTGCCGCGCCCCTCAGGCGCGCGGTGCTCTCAGGCGCGCGGTGCTCTCAGGCGCGCGAGGCCTTCAGCTCGGCGGCGACGAGCTCGGCGATCTCGATCGCGTTGAGCGCCGCCCCCTTGCGCAGGTTGTCGGCGACGGCGAAGAAGGAGATGCCGTGACCGTCGTCGTAGACCTGGTCCGCACGCACCCGCCCCACGAAGGTGCCGTCGCGGCCGGCGCCCTTGAGGGGGCTGGGCACGTCCT
>CALEXZ010000056.1 GCA_937926195.1 uncultured Actinomyces sp. | reverse complement strand
GTTGATCCAGGTCAGGGCCCACAGGGTGAAGGAGATCCCCAGGGGCAGGTCGAGGCTGCGATAGGCCCAGCCGAGCAGCGCCCACAGCGCGAGGTTGGTGGCCGGGCCCGCCAGGCAGGTCAGCGCGTCCTTCCAGGGGCGCCATCCGGTGGCCGGGCCGAAGGTCGTGCGCCCGCCCCACAGGTGCAGCTGGTACAGGACCGGGCGGCGTCCCAGGAGGGTGCCGGTCAGCCCGTGGGCGAGCTCGTGGACCAGGACGCTGACGGCGACACCGATGACGGTCAGCACGACGACGCCGATGACGACGCCCCAGCCGTGGTCCCCCAGGCTGCTGCGCACGAGCGGCAGCCACGAGCCGACCAGCAGCAGGCCGAGCAGCGCGGAAGCGGGGGCGACGACGACGGAGGCTCCGCCGATCCTTCCCAGGACCCATCCCTGGTGGTCGCGCGTCACGCCTGCCACGACGTTGCGACCTGATCGGCCACCGTTGGCAAGAGCTCGGGCATGATCCCGTCACCTGTGCTCAGACCGAAGAAGACGATGATCGCGAAGTACGTGTCATCAAGGAAGACGACCGCGACACCGTCTCCGAGGACGGCACCGCGGGCGACGTCAGGCAGGCACTGTGCGAAGGTCCCCCTGCCAGCGGCCGACGTCGTCGCCGCAGCACAGGCACTCGCGTACGCCGTCTCCGGGCTCGGCGCTGTCCAGGAGATGTCATTGCTCCCACCCTCGAACGCCACGAGAAACCCGTACTCCGTCGAGTCGTACTCACGAATCATGACCCGCGGGTAGGCCCACTCGACGCCTAGCGGTGTGTAATCGCAGGCGCTCACGTCACCATCCCAGAGATCCGTCTCGTGGGGCCCACCGATCTGCATGTCGGGCTCGGAGGTCGCCTGTGCCAGGATCGGGTTGAGTGCTGCTGGGTCGAGCAGGCACGCCGCTCTCCAGGACATCGCCTGCGCCGGTGACGTCGTCTCAGGCACCCCCGTCATGGTCTCGGTGGTGTCCTGGACCTGTCCATCCGAGACAGTCGTTGGTGCCGCAGCCGGCTCCTGGGCGGAGCCAGCGCACCCTGCCAGGAGGGCGGCGAGCGCGACGCAGACGACACCTGCGATGTGAACGGTCCTGTGGGTCATTGCGTGTTCCTTTCCCTGAGACTCACCTCTCGCGCGAAGGGTATCCCGCGGACGCCCACGGCAGTAGGTCAACGCGCAGCACCGGGCGAACGCGGCGCGGGCCGGGCTCCACAGCCGCCCGCGGTGAGGGGGTGCACGCGCAGGCTGGGGACTCCTGCGCGCAGCGCCACGATAGGTTCGCGCCGTGAGCAGCACGAGCGACACGAGCCAGAGCCCTCGTCCACGCCCCACAGGCCCCGGCGCCCACGCGCCCAGGGGCTCGGCGGCGCGACGCACGGCGCTGTCGCCCTCACGGGCCAAGGACTTCCTGCAGTGCCCCCTCATGTTCCGCCTGCGTACCGTGGACCGCCTGCCCGAGCCGGGCTCGCTGGCCACCCACAAGGGCACGCTCGTGCACGCCGTCCTGGAGCGCCTCTACGACCTGCCCGCCCGTGAGCGCGTCCCGCAGGCGGCCACGGACATGCTTCCCGCCCAGTGGCGCTCCCACCAGGAGCGCAACCCGCAGGTCATGGACCTCTTCGCCTCCTCCGAGCAGGTCGACTCGTGGCTGGAGGAGGCGCGCGAGCTCCTGCGCTCCTACTTCACGATGGAGAACCCGATGCGCCTGGAGCCCGCCGAGCGCGAGCTCTTCGTCGAGGTAGAGACCCAGGGGGGCCTGCTGCTGCGCGGCTTCGTCGACCGTCTGGACATCGCCCCCGACGGGGCCATGCGCGTGGTCGACTACAAGACGGGCCGCTCCCCCGCACCACGCTTCCAGGAGGAGGCGCTGTTCCAGATGCGCTTCTACGCCCTCGTGCTGCTCCGACTGCGCGGCCAGGCGCCCCGGCGCCTCCAGCTGCTGTACCTGCGCGACGGGCGGACCCTGACCCACGACCCCCGTGCCAGCGAGCTGGAGTCGGTGCAGGTACGCCTGGAGCGCATCTGGGACGAGGTGGAGGACTGCGCCCGCCGTGGCGAGTTCGCTCCCCGGCGCACCCGCCTGTGCGACTGGTGCGCCTTCCAGTCCTCCTGCCCGCTCTTCGGAGGCAGCACCCCGCCCCTGCCCGACCAGGGCGTGGCCCAGCTGCGCACGGCACGCCGTCCGGTCGCCTGATCGCTCCGAGGACCTCGGCACTCGCCTACGGTGAGCCCATGGAGCAACGCAGACTGGGCCGTACCGGCCTGAGGGTCTCGGCGGTGGGCCTGGGCACGATGACCTGGGGGCGCGACACCGACGAGATCGAGGCGCGCGACCAGCTCGACGTCTTCCTCGACGCCGGGGGCACGCTCCTGGACACGGCCGCCTCCTACTGCGAGGGGCTGAGCGAGGAGGTCATCGGCTCGCTACTGCGTGAGCACGTGGACCGCCAGGACCTCGTGCTCGTGTCCAAGGCGGGGGTACGCACGTGGCGCACCGGCGAGCGGCCGGCAGCCGCCGACGCCTCACGCGGCACGCTGCTGGACACCCTGGACGCCTCTCTCATGCGCCTGGGCACGGACCACCTGGACCTGTGGCTCGTGCAGGTTCCCGACGAGTCCACCCCGATGGAGGAGACGGTCGACGCGCTGCGCCTGGCCGTGGCCTCGGGCCGCACCCGCTACGTCGGCGTGTCCAACCACCCGGCCTGGGCCAGCGTGCACGCGGCGGACCTGCTGCGTGAGCACGCAGGCCCGGGGATGGCGGCGGTCGAGGTCGAGCACTCGCTGCTGGCCCGTGGTGCCGAGCGCGAGCTCCTTCCCGCCGCCCAGGTGCTGGGCTTCGGGGTCATCGGCTACGCGCCGCTGGGGCGCGGTGTCCTGTCGGGCAAGTACCGGGCGACGGTGCCTGCGGACTCGCGGGGGGCGTCACCGCACCTGCGCTCCTACGTCGCCCCCTACCTGCGTCCCGGGTTCGAGGGCGTCGTCGAGGCCGTGGCGACGGCGGCGGCAGGACTGGACCGCCGGCCCGTGGAGGTGGCGCTCGCCTGGGCGCGTGAGACCCCGGGCATTGCGGCCACCATCGTCGGGGCACGCACCCCCGGTCAGCTGCAGGGAGCGCTCGCGGCCGGGGACCTGGTGCTGCCGCACCAGATCCGGCGGGCGCTCGACGACGTCACCGCCCCCTCAGCCTGAGCCGCACCAGATCAGGGGCGGTGGGAGGGCTCAGTCCTCGTAGTCCTCGTCATCGTCGTAGTCGTCGTAGTCGTCGTCCTCGTCATCGTCCGAGCCGGGGTCGTAGTCGTCATCGTCCTCGTCACCGTCGGCGTCGACGATGTCGAAGGGCAACTCGATGCCGTGGGCGGTGAACAGCGCGTCGTCGTAGGTGAAGAAGGCGTCTTGGAGGGCGTTCTCGGCGGCGACCACGGCGGGTGAGAGGTCGTCACCCGCGGCCGCGGCGTCCAGGTGCGCCTCAAAGGCAGCGATGAGTCGGTTGAGCGCGGACCGCGGGTCGTTCGTCATGGTGCCACCATACCGGCACGCGCGACGCCCGCACCCGGAACGCGTCATCCGGGTGCGGGCGTCGGCTCAGCGTGGTGCGCCTGCGGCTCCTGGTGGCCGCGCGCCCCCTGTCAGTCCTCCAGGCCGAGCTCCTTGGCGGCGTATCCCAGGAAGAGGTCGGCCCCCTTGAACCGGGCGGTCTCCTCGGGGCCGACGACGACGCGCACGCCGTCGCGCATGACCTGGGAGGCGCCGCCGTCGGGGCCCAGCGGCAGGACGACGAGCTCGGGCCGGGGCCGGTAGGCGGTGGTGGCCTCCCCGCCGCAGATGAGCGAGCGGATGTTGGCGGCCACGACCCGGGCGTGGGCGCGGGCGGCGTCGGCGCGCTTGGACTCGCGCACGTCCGTGATGTCGCCGATGGCCCACACGCCCGGGTGGTCGATGACGCGCAGGTGGTCGTCGACGCGGATGGTGCCGTTGTAGTGGCGGATGTCGTCGTAGTCGTCGCCGAGGTAGCCGGTGGCGGCGGCCGACCCCCAGGCACGGAACCACATGTCCGCCTCCAGGCGGCGCCCGCCGGTGGTGGGCACACGGAACGGGGAGAGCACGCCCGGGTCCACCGGGGGCAGGGCGGCCAGGGTCTCACCGGTGATGACCTCGACCCCGCGCTGCTCGAGCTGGCGGCGGATGCTCTGGCGCAGCTCGGGCTTGTAGTCCTTGGCGGCGAGGATGTCCTCCGCGGCCTCGAGCAGGACGACCTCGACCTCGGGGAAGGCCGAGGTGATCTCACCGACGAGCTCGATGCCCACGTCTCCGCCGCCGACGACGAGGACCCGTCCGGCGTGCTCGAGGTTGGTGTGCATGCGCTCGATGCGGGCCTTGGCGACGACGGAGGAGGACTCCAGGTGCTTGGCCGGGAAGGGGTAGACGGTGCCGGTGGCCAGGATGAGGTGGTCGGCCTCGATGGCGCCCACGCCGCCGGAGACCTCGACGGTGGTGCCCCTGACGGCGAGGACGGTGCCCTGGACGATGCGTCCGCGCGTGAGCAGCCGGTCGTAGGGCATGAAGATCTTCTCGGCCCACTCGCGGTCGACCGCGGCGCGCAGGGCGGCCGCGTGGTTGACGAAGGTGTCCTTCTGCTCGACGAGGGTGACCTCGGCGACGTCGTCGAGGGCCTTGGCGACGGTGACTCCGCCGTAGCCGCCTCCGACGATGGTGACGCGAACCATGGTGTTCCTTCCAGTCCTGGGCTGAGATCGTGGTCCTGGTGCCGTGCGCGCGGCGCGTGCGGGTCGGGCCGGTCCGGGCCACAGTGTAGCCGGGACCTTGTTCCTACCAGAGCGTGCACGCGGCCCGGGACGCTCCGGGGCTCTCCGCCCGGCGGACGCGGCCCGGGTGCGGCTCAGTCCCCCAGGCCCAGGACGCCGACGACGTCGGGCTGGAAGAAGTCGGGTCCCTTGAGGACCTTGCCGTCCTCACGGTAGATCGGCTTGCCGTCGCTGCCGAGCTTGGACATGTTCGAGCGCTGGACCTCGGTGAGCACGGCCGCCAGGTCGATGCCGGTCTCCAGGGCCATGCCGTAGATGACGTAGACGAGGTCCGCCAGGGCGTCGGCGG